>JBDGUC010000021.1:0-58064 GCA_042216285.1 Haloferacaceae archaeon | reverse complement strand
AACGTCTTCCTGCCGCTGACGACCGCCTGCCGGTACACCTGCACCTACTGCACCTTCTACGACCCGCCCGGCGAGGCGACGCTCATGTCCCCCGAGGAGGTCCGCGGGACCCTCCGCCGGGGGGCCGACGCCGGCTGTACGGAGGCGCTTTTCACCTTCGGCGACGCCCCCGACGACCGGTACGAGACGATCCACGCGCAACTCGACGAGTGGGGGTACGACGACGTCCTCGACTATCTGGCCGACTGCTGTGCGATGGCGATGGACGAGGGGTTGCTCGCCCACGCGAACCCCGGGGACCTCACCCGCGAGGAGATGGCGCCGCTCGCGGCGGTGAACGCCTCGATGGGCGTCATGCTGGAGACCACCGCCGACGTGGACGCCCACGCGGGGTCGCGCCGGAAGACGCCGGGCCAGCGGCTGGCGACCATCCGCGCGGCCGGCGAGGTGGGCGTCCCATTTACCACCGGCATCCTGGTGGGCATCGGCGAGTCCGCCCGGGACCGCGCCGAGAGCCTGCTGGCGATCCGCGACCTCCACGAGCGGTACGGCCACGTCCAGGAGGTGATCGTCCAGAACGTCGTCCCCAACGAGCGGTCGTCGTTTTCGAGACCCTCGATTCCGACGATGCGCCGGACGGTGGCGATGGCGCGGGCGGCCCTCCCCGAGGAGGTGTCGGTGCAGGTGCCGCCGAACCTCTCGCCCACCCGCGAACTGCTCGACTGTGGCGTCGACGACCTGGGGGGCGTCTCGCCGGTCACCGACGACTACGTCAACCCCGACTACGCCTGGCCCGCGCTCGGCGAACTCGTCGACCTGGCCGCCGACGCCGGCGTTCCGCTCCGCGAGCGCCTGCCCGTCCACGACCGGTACCTCCCGGCCCCACTCCGTCCCGACGGCGTCACGACGCCCGTCGGGGACGCGAGCGCGTGGCTCGGCGGACCGGTCCGGGAGGCGCTCGCGGCCGACGACGTCCACGGCGCCCGGTTCCGGGCGGTCGCCCGCGGGGAGGCCCCGCTCGATCCGGAAGCGGACGCGGCCGCGCCGGCGCAGGCGACCACCGACTGAGCCAGCGCGCAGTTTCCAGCGCGCAGTCGAGCGGTCGGACGGCCGACACGGCTACCGGTTCTGGAGCCACTCCTCGACGGTCGGCAACCGCTTTCGCACCAGCACGTACAGCGCCGCCAGGGGGAGCATGGCGAGCGTGATCCGCCGGATCGTCGGCCCGTACAGCACCAGTCCGGGGGCCGAGAGGACGACCGTCAGAACGAGGTCCTCGGGCGCGCCGTCGTAGCGGACCCAGTACCGCGGTGCGAGCCACCGCCCCCGGGGGTGGAGATAGACGGCCTCGGCGGAGGTGCGCTCCCACGGGCGAGGCTCCGTGCCGGCGCCGAACCAGTCGACCACCGAGTGGACCGCGGCGGCGAGGAAGGCGAGGGCGGCGGCGACCCCGAGCGCGGAGGGGTGGACGACCGCGACGGCCGCGACGGCGACCGCGGGAAGCCAGTAGTAGACGGGAAAGTGCAGGGTGCGGCGGTGGCGCCCGACGAGCAGGTCGAGGTCCGGGAACGCGCCGCCGACGATGGCCCCGAGCGCCGCGGCGGGGGCGAGTTCGGGCGCGACGTAGGCGACGGGGACCGCGAGCGCGAGCCCCGTCGCCACGTGGGTCGTCATCATCATGGGCGTCGACCGTCCACACCTTGGGCGGCGAGCGCCCTGAGTGCGTCGGTCCTCAGTCGCCGGCGCTCGGGGGCCGCGACCGCCCGTCGTCCAGGAGCGGGGTGCCGTCGGCGCGGGGGCCCAGCCGTGGCCCGTGGGGCGGGTCGTCGGGGTCGACCCGTCGCCGCGTCCGGTAGTCCGTCGAGCGCTCGACCGGGACGCGTCCGATCGCCGTGATCATCTCCACGTAGTCGGCGACCGACCGGAACTCGCCGTGTTCGCCGCCCGCCCGCTTCGTGATCTCCTCCGACAACACCGTCCCCATCAGGTCGTCGGCGCCACACGAGAGCAGTTTCAGCGCCTTGGCGTCGCCGAACTTCACCCACGACGACTGGACGTGATCGACGTTGTCGAGAAAGAGCCGCGAGACGGCGATCATCAGTTCGTCCTCGGCGTCGGTCGCCCCGCCGTCGACCAGCCCCCGGTCGTAGAGCGGCGTGTTCCACGGGACGAACGAGAGGGGGACGAACTCGGTGATCGCGCCGGTGCGCTCCTGGAGGTCGCGGACGACCTCCAGATGCTCCACCCGGTGGGCGGCGTTCTCGACGTGGCCGTACATGATCGTCGCGGTGAGGTCGAGGCCGGCGGCGGCGGCCCCCTCCATCGCGGCCACCCACTCGGCGGTGTCGATCTTGCCCGGACAGATCACGTCGCGCACCTCGTCGACGAGGATCTCGGCGGCGGTGCCGGGCGCGCTGTCCAGCCCCGCCTCGCGCAGGCGCCGGTAGGTCTCGCGGTAGGAGCGGTCGGTCCCCCGCCGGGCGTGGGCGGCCTCCTCGGGCGTCATCGAGTGGACGTGGACGCCGTCGACGGCCATCGCGCGGATCTGTTCGACGTAGGTGCCGGGGTCGGTCTCGTAGGCGTCGGGGGGTCTGTAGTTGACCGTCGTCGCCGGGTCGTCGTGGGCGGCCAGCGCCTCCCGGTGGTCCGCGTCGAGGGCGAACGCGGGGTGGAGGCCGGAGACCGAGCAGACCTCGTAGACCCCGCGCTCGACGGCGTCCGTCACGGCCTGCCGGGACTCGGCGGGCGTGCGGGTGAACCCGGAGTGATCGCCGCCACCGCGCTCGAACCGCGCGGCCGCGTCCTTGAAGTTGCAGAACAGACAGCCGGTGTTGCAGGCGGTGGTGACGTTGTTGTTGAGGTTGGCGACGAAGGTGACCTCGTCGCCGACGACCTCGGCGCGGCGCCGGTCGGCGGCCTCCAGCACCAGTTCCTTGCGCCGGGGGTCGATCCCGTCGACGTCCGTCCCGGTGGTGATGAGTTCGATCCCCTCCGCGACCGTCAGTCGGTCGCCGGCCCGCGCCGCCGCCAGCGCGTTCTCGAACGACCCGTCGGTCTCGGGAACGCAGTCGAAGTCGAGGTCGGCGTCGGCCGCGAGACGGGTTCCGTCCGTTCCCGCGTCGGTCATCGCCGGAGTACGGGCCCCGGCCGACAAAAATCGGTCGGTCGGAGGAGTGCGGCCCGCCCCGCGACGACCGACCGTCCGGCGACGGGAGCGGGGGTCAGACGACGCCGCCGAGCACCTCCAGCGTCCGTTCTGCCGTCTCGTCGTCGGCCGGATCGGGGACGACCACGAGCGGTTCGTCCACCACCGGGCGGTCGGCGACGGCCCGGAGGCGCTCGCGGGCCCGGTCGGGGTCACCCGCGACGCCGAGGGCGTCGACCATCTCGTCGGTGACGGCCGCGGTGGCGCCGTCGCGGTCACCCGACCGCCACGCGTCGGCGATCCGGCCTGCGGCGTCGGAAAAGCGGGTCGCCACCGCCCGCCGGTAGCCCTCGCCGCTCCCGACGTAGTACGCGAGGTGTGCGCGGACGAGGTCCATCGCGTCGTCGGTGTCGTCGGTCACGGCGGCCGGAACGTACGGCCGGACGGCGATGTCGTCCGGATCGCGCCCGGCGTCGCGGGCGGCGTCGGCGACGACCTCGAAGGCCTCCGCGAGGTCGGGGAAGGGGACGTTGTGGGGGAGCCACCCCTCGCCGACGCGCCCGGTGGCGCGGCGGGCGGCCGGGCCGAGCGCCGCGAGGGAGACGGACACGTCCGCGTCGAGCGGGGGGACGTCGGTCACCTCGACCAGTTCGCCCGCGTAGGAGACCGGGTCGCCGTCGCCGACGAGGCGGCGGACGGCGGCGGCCGTCTCGTGGAGGCGCCGGACGGGCCGGTCGAACTCGCGGCCGTGGAGGCTCTCTATCGCGCGGGGCGTGCTGGTGCCGAGGCCGAGATGGACGCCCGGCGCGTGCCGGTCGAGGGTCGCCGCGGCGGCCGCGAGCGTCGCCGGCGAGCGCGAGAAGACGTTGACGATGGCGGTGCCGAGGGTCGCGGTCTCGACCCCCGTCGCGGCCGTCGAGAGGCGAACGAACGCGTCGGACCCCCACAGTTCCCCGGCCCACAGGGAGTCGTAGCCCCACGACTCCAGTCGGGCGGCGAGCGTCGCGTCGTCGGTCGGGAGGTCCGGAAGGAGTGCGCCTGCCATGTCCGTTCGGTCATTCGACGCCCGCCCACATCAACGCCGCCGTCGCGGAGCCGATCGACCGGGCGAATCCGCGGCCGCCCCGTCGGCCCCGCGACCGGTCGGGACCGCAGGCCGGAAAGCACTCCGTCGCCGCCGCCGTCCCCCGGCGCATGGAGTGGCACGACCTCTCACACCGGATCGACGAAGACGTGGTCAGGCTCCCCTTCCTGCCGGCGCCGCGGTTCGCGCCCCTCGACGAACCGCTCCTGGCCGCGACCGAACTGACGATGGCGACCCACGCGGGCACGCACGTGGAGGCACCGCGCCACCGCTTTCCCGACGGGAACGGGATCGACGCCTACCCCCTCGACCGGTTCGTCGGCGAGGGCGTCGTCTGGGCGCCCGCGGTCGAGGCGCGCGAGCCGG
Source organism: Haloferacaceae archaeon (assembly GCA_042216285.1). GTDB lineage: Archaea > Halobacteriota > Halobacteria > Halobacteriales > Haloferacaceae > CAZMLQ01. Next base: position 53,469 of record JBDGUC010000021.1, on the reverse strand, counting down.
TGACCCGCGACCAGGTCGAGTCGGTCGCCGACCGGATCGCCCCCGGCGACGCTCTGATCGTCCACACGGGCTGGGCCGCCCACGCGGGCACGGACCGCTACGAGGACCACCCGTATCTGACCGGCGACGCCGCCGCGGCGCTGGCCGACTGCGAGCCCTCGTGGATCGGGTTCGACGCGCCGACGCCCGAGGCGCCCGGCGACGTGGCGACCGGCGAGACGGAGTTCCCGGTCCACACGGCCCTCCTCGGGGCGGACGTGCTCGTCGCGGAGAACCTGACGAACACCGGCGCCCTGGCCGGCGAGCGGATCGAGGTGGTCGCCACCCCGCTGGCGCTGGCGGACTGCGACGCGTCGCCGGTCAGGGTGGCGGCCCGGCCGGTCGCGCGGATCGACTGATCCCGGGTCAGAACAGCCACGTGACGAGGCCGAACGCGAGCGTGCCGACGACCAGCAGGGTGATCCCGACGACGGCGACGGGGCGGAGGCCGGCGTCACGCATCCGCTCGTACCGGATGTCGAACCCGAGGCCCGCGAACGCGACCAGGAAGAGCCCGTCGGAGACGGTCGCGAGGGGGGCCTTCGCCGCCGGCGGGATCGCCCCGGCGCTCGACAGCGCCGCGAGGGCGAGAAAGCCCACGAGGAACTTGGGGAAGTCCGCCCAGATCTGCCGGGGCGACCAGCCCCGCCCGTTCCCGTTCCGACCCACGGCGTAGCGGAGCGAGAACAGCCCCGCGACGACGCCGATCAGGGCGTTCCGGGTGAGTTTCGTGATCGTCGCCCACCGGCCGGCGACCGCGGAGTACGCGAAGCCCGCCGCCGCCACCGGTCCGGTCGAGAACATCGCCAGCCCGGCCCAGATCCCGAACGGGCGCGGGTCGAGGTTCAGCGCCCGTCCGAGCGCCGGGAAGGCGACGATCGTCACCGCGTCGAACAGGAGGATCGTGGCGGCGGCGTGGGCGACCTCCCCGTCCTCGGCGTTGCAGGCCGGGGAAGCGGCGGCTATTGCCGACACTCCGCAGATGCTCGATCCCGCCGCCAGGAGCGATCCCAGGCGACCGTCGAGCCCGACGAGCCGGGAGAGCGCCTCGACCAGCACCAGGCCGAAGGCGACCAGCCCGACCACCAGCCCCGCGAGCGTCGGGCCCGCGCGCACGATCGCGTCGAGCGAGAAGCTCACCCCGAGCAGGACGATCGCCGTCTCCAGCAGGAGCTTGTGCGTCCCGAGTCCCGCCCGCGCCCACTCCGGGCGGCCGACGGTGTTGCCGACGAGCGCCCCGAGCCCGATGGCGATCACGAGCGGCGAGACGAGCGGAACGAACCCCCCGATCAGCCGGGAGAGCCCGGCGACGGCACCGAGCAGGAGGAGCCCGGGCAGGATCTCGATCGCGCGTGCGTTCATAGAGCGACGCGGAGCAGTTCCGCGCCGACGAGGACCGCCGCCAGCAGGCACGCCTTCCACCCGCGGTCGAGCGCAGCGTATCGGGTCGCCATCGCGTTCGCGTCCATATCCCGACTGTACCAGCCGGCGACTAAACGTCACAGATGTCGGAGAAATTTTCTCGTTTTCCGGCATCACGTCCGCCCGGCGCGCCGACGGCCGCCGACGGCCGGAGTGAAAGCTTCTTGCCCTCCCGCGTGCGCCCCTCTCCCATGACGAGCGTCAAGGAGTTCGTCGTGGAGGCCGAACCCACCCCCGAGGACCTCGGCCGGGGGCGGTTCGTCTTCACGGACGACTACTCCGTCTTCGACTGGGGGAAGATGCCCGATCCCATCCCGGAGAAGGGGGCGAGCCTCTGTACGATGGGCGCGTTCAACTTCGGGCTCCTCCGGGTGAACGAGGTGCCGACCCACTTCCGGGGCGTGGTGGTCGACGGGCAGGTCCGGCGGCTGGAGGAGGTCGAGACCCCGCCGCGCGAGATGGCGATCGAACTGACGCAGGTGCCAGACCTCCCCCACGAGGACGGGCGCTACGACTACGACGCCTACCACGCGGCCGCGGGCGAGAACTTCCTGATCCCCCTGGAGGTCGTCTTCCGGAACTCCGTGCCCGCGGGGTCGAGCCTCCGGGACCGGCGCGAGCCACGCGCGGTGGGCCTGGACCGCGAGGAGTGGCCGGCCGGGACCGTCGACCTCCCCGAACCGCTGGTGGAGTTCTCGACGAAGTTCGAGGAGCAGGACCGCTATCTCGACCGCGAGGCGGCCGCCCGGATCGCGGGCAAGGCCGACCTCGACCGGCTCGAACGGCTCGCGCGGGCGGTCAACGTCGTCCTCACCCGGCGCGCCGAGCGGCGGGGGTTCACCCACGAGGACGGCAAGATCGAGTGTCTCTACCACGACGGCGCGATCAAGGTCGCCGACGTGGCCGGCACCTTCGACGAGAACCGCTTTTCCTACGACGGCCAGGAGGTCTCGAAGGAGGTCGTCAGACGGTTCTACAGACGCGAGCACCCGGCGTGGGTCGAGGCCGTGACGGCGGCAAAGCGCGAGGCGCGCGAGCGGGGCGTGGCCGACTGGCGGACGCTCTGTGCGGAGTCGCCCCCGGCGTTGCCCGAGCGCGTCGTCGGGGCGGTGGCCGACCTCTACGCCGCCGGGACGAACGCCTACACGGACCGGGCGTGGTTCGACGCGCCGCCGATCGAGGAGGCCGTCGCGGCGGTCCGGGACCTGGACTAGCGGCCGGAGCGGGGCAAGACATTTGTCACGTGCACCACCGGAGAGGGACGTGGTCCCCGACACCCCCTCCACCGGTACGCGTACCGTCTCCAGACGCCGCGCGCTCGCCGCCCTCGGGGCGGGCGCGCTCGCCGCGACCGCGGGCTGTGCCGGCCTCCGGGACGCCGTCGGTCCCCTCCGCCGTCACGTCCACCGTTCCGACGCCGACCTCTCGGGCGACGCCGGCCCGTGGCCGACCCGGGGCGCCGACGCGCGTCGGTCCGGAACCGTCGCCGGGCGCGCACCGCCGGAGGACGCCGTCGTCTCCAGGGTGACGACGGTCGACCGGTACGTCCGGACACAGCCCGCAATCGTCGGCGGCCGGGCCTACGTCGGCGCCGACCGGCGGACGACGGCCACGGACGAGACGCAGTTCTCCGGCCTCGTCGCGGTCGACCTCGACGCCGAGCGCCCGGAGGGACGGACCGCGTGGCGCGCCGCCGCGGGCGGACCGACGACGTCGTTCACGCCGACGGTCGCGGGCCACACGGTCGTCGCGCCGCTCGGCGAGGGCGTGAAGGCGCTCGATCGGCGGGACGGAACCGTCCGCTGGCGCACCACGGCGGGCGGTGGCACGACGGCGGTCGTCGGAGGGACCTGTTACACCTACGCCGACCGCGTGGTGGCGCTCGACGCGGTCACCGGCGAGCGGCGGTGGCAAAGCGAGGAGACGGCCGCCGCCCCCACCGGGTTCGCCGTGGTCAAGGACGCCGTGGCGCTCGCCTGTGGCGACGGGGGCGATGGATCGCTCTACTGTTTCGATCGGACCGACGGGGCGACGCGCTGGCGCTACGCGGCGCTCGGCGAGAGCTACGCGTCGGCCGTCGTCGACGACGACCGGGCCTACGCGGTGAGCACGGCCGGCGTCCTCCACGCCGTGACGCTCGACGGGGGCGAGCGGGCGTGGACGCACGCCTTCGACGGGGAGTCCTACCGGCGTGTCGCCGTCGCCGACGGCGTCGTCTACGCGGCGGGAACCAACGACGACGCCGTGGTGGCGCTCGACGCGGCCACCGGCGAGCGGCGGTGGCGGTACGACGCCGGGATCGGCGGCGCCTCGACCCCCGCCGTGACGCCCGATTCGGTGCTGGTCGTCGCCCCCACGAGCGAGGGGCGACGCCTGCTCGTCCTCGACCGCGCGAGCGGCGCGGAGCGATACCGGTTCGCCCTGCCGGCCGGCCTGTTCGAGGAGGTCCAGCCGGTGGTGAGAGACGGCGTCGCGTACGTCCCCGCGGAGCCCCGCCGGGAGACGCAGGGATACCTGTACGCGGTGCACTGACGTCCTCCCCGCGAGTCCCGTGCGGTCGCCCGCCGGCGAACATGTCGGGGCGGACGGATAGGGCCCTGGCCGACCGAGACTCTCACATGCCCGGATTCCCCTCCCCGTTCGGGAGCAAAGCCGACGGCCTCTTCGACGACTACGACGAGTTCGTTCCCGACCACGTCCCCGAGCCGGGACCCTTCCTCGCGGACCACGAGGTGCTGGCCGGCGCCGACCACTGCGCGTTCCACTCGCTGACCCGCGAACTCTTCGAGGAGCGGACGGTCTACGACATGACGTTCAACTACAACCTGGCCCGCCTCAACCTCGATACGCGCCACCCCGACGCGGGCTATCGCTACGCGGTGCAGGCGGACGATCCCGCCGTGCTCCGCGCCGAGTTCACCCCGACGACCCCGTTCTGTCCGCAGAGCCACACGCTGACGGTCGGGTCCTTCCGGGCGTGGAACGGGCTGTCCGGGCGCCACGAGTACGACCTTGTCCGGGTGCGCGTCCACCCGACACACCACACCGCCGACCTGATCAACGAGGAACTCGCAGACCTCGAAGCGACGTTCGTGGAGACCGGGACCGTCGCGGGCGACGGGAGCGCCGGGGCGGGGTCGACCCCGGCGGAGCGCACGACGGGCGAGACGGGCCGGGGGAACCAGTCTCCGTTCTAGGGCGCCCTCCGGGTCCGGCGGCCGGCGGGTGCCGGGTGATCTCACCCGTTCGCCTTCGGCGCCAGGACCAGGAGGGCGACGCTCCGCTCGACCGCGCGCGGCGACACCTCCCGTCTGCCGTCGAACCTGATCGCGTCCCCCGCTCGAAGCTCGTGGGTCTCGTCGTCGAGCGAGAGGTCGAGCCTGCCCGACACGAGGTAGGCCACGACGTTCGCCTCGGGATGCCGGTGGGCCGGGACGCGCTCGCCGGCGTCGAGCGCGAGCCTGACGACCCGCGGATCGCGCCGATCGAAGACCTCCGCGTGCGGAGCGCCGTCGAGGGCGTCGAGGGTCGTCAGTTCGGTCCGGGTGGGCTCGTCGGTCATGGGTCCACCGCCCCGGGGTCGGTCGTCATCGCGACGACCGACGCGCCGGCGCCACTTCACCGCTGTGCCGAACGCCTTCGTCGCGTCGTCCCCGGGCCCCCGACGCACCGCTTCCGGTGGCCCGTCGCTCCCGGCCGTCACTCCCGTACGTCACGGCGTCCCTCTGCGGAGCCGTCCCCCGCGTCGTCGCGGATCGACGGGCGGCCGCCCGTCAGCAGGACCGGCAGGGGATCGGGGGCGTGGGTTCGGACGACGAGAAGCAGGTTCGCGGCGAAGACGAGGAACCCACTCACGGCGAGGATCCCCCCGACGGCGGTCACCGTCCGCGGCAGGGAGAACCCCTCCGCGACCACGAGCGTCGCGCATCCGGCGAGGACCAGCACGAAGTCGACGGTCGCCAGCCCGTCGTCGTAGAGGTCGTCGATCATCGGGACGTCGCCGAGGCCGAGCGCGTCGCCGTAGCGGTGGACCCAGACGATGAACGGGACGACGTGATACAGCGTCCCGATGACGACGAATCCGACGACGCCGAAGAGGAGCAGGTGGGAGAGCGCCGGGGAGCCAAAGAGCGCGTCCGGACCGAGCGGGTCCGCGTACCACGCGGGGGCGGCGAGGGCCGCCCACGCGACCATGGCCACGGCGACGACGGCGTAGCGCACGAGCATCGGCGTCCACGCGACGCTCGTCTCGTGGAGTCGCCGGGCGAGGATCACGCCGAACGCGAACAGGCCGGCGACGACGAGTAGTGCGCCGACCCGCCCGACGGCGGGGCGGGCGAACAGCCGCCCCGTCGCCAGAAGGACCACGCCCGCGGGGTAGCCGACCTCCTCGATCCGCCGGAGCGGACCGTCGATCCCGTGGAGGTCCGACTGGGTGAACATCGTCCCGAGCTGGTAGAGGGCGCCGAGCACCGTGGTCAGCACCGCCCCGAACACGGCGAGCGTCGCGTGGGTCGTGCGGAGGGTCGTCCGCGTGAACGGGACGCCCGGGGGGAGCGGCCGGGCGTACGAGACCGCCAGCGTCACCCCGAAGACGGTCACGAGCACGAAAAACCCCAGCGCGAGGGCGAAGTGACGCTCCGTGACGTCCCACGGTCGAGCCCCCCCGAGCGTCCGCGCGACGTTGTAGACGAAGATCCAGAACCCGGCGAGCATCAGCACGCCGAACGCCGGCAACCAGCCGTACGTGCCCCCGAGCAACGAGCCGACGAACCCGACGAGGCCCGCCGTCACGAGCCAGAGCTGGACGGTCGACAGCCGCTTCGAGTGCAGGGACGTCCCCGACCAGACGGGGACGAACTGCGTCATGGCGCCCATGATGGTGAGACAGACCCAGCCCACCAGCAGGAGGTGGACGTGCGCCAGCGTCGACGACCCCGGGAGGACTCCGAGCGCGTCGGACGTGCCGACCAGCCCGCCGGCCACCAGGAACCCGAGCCCCACGACGAAATGCCGGAGCGGGACCGTCATCGGGGGCTGTTCGTCCGTCGCCAGCGCCCCGGGTATCGCGCCCATGTCCGTCCCTCGGGCCTCCGCCGTGGTCGGTCTCCCCCCGAACGTGTTCCCGTCGGTTCGCCCCCGGCGGCGCCGCGTCCTCGACCGGCGCCCGCCGTCCGTCGCGTCGACGCTCCGGGGGTCGCTCCCCTCCCCGGATCCCCGATTCGACGGGTGGACGAGAAGGGCTTTTGGCACCTGCCGGATACACGGCGGTGTGAACGAAGCAGTGGATCCCGACGGCGTCCGGTGGCTGTTGAGTTTCGGGATCCTCGTGGTCGGCGGAATCCTCAGCGTGCTGACCGGCCTGGCGTGGCGGCGGGAGCGCGATCGAAAGCTCCTGCTCGTGACGGTCGCGTACGTCCTGTTCGCCCTCCGGGGACTCGCGGTCGTCGTCGGGCCGGTCGTCGAGATGTCGTTCGAACTGCAGGAGCTACACCCCTCCGTGCTGGTGGTGGTCGCGGAGGCGTTCACGCATCTGTCCGCCCTGCTGGTGCTGGCCGGACTCGTCCTGTTTTTCGTCGCGTTCACGCGCTCGTAGGCCACGCGCAGGTCCCCACATGAACGATCCCGAATTCGACCTGGAATCGCGCCGGGAGATCTACCACGCCATCAACCACGCCCCGGGCGTCCACGTCCGGGCGCTCCTGCGGCGCCTCGACTACGCGAAGGGCACCATCCAGTATCACCTGCGGTGGCTGGTCGCCCGCGGACTCGTCGAAGCCGAACGGGACGGCGAGTACACGCGATACTATCCCGCCCACGAACTCGAACCCGCGGACAAGAAGACGCTCTCGGTGCTCCGCCGGACCTACTCCCGCGAGATCATCGCGAACCTCGCGGCCGACGAACCGCTGACGACGACCGAACTCGCCGAGCGCGTCGACAAGTCCCGGTCGACGGTCTCCTGGCATCTCTCCCGACTCCACGACGCCGACCTCGTCGAGAAGCGCCGCGACGGCCGCCGCGTCGAGTACGCGCTCGTCGACAGGGACCGCCTGCTGAAGCTGTACGCGACCTACAAGGAGAGTTTCACCGACCGCCTGCTCGACAACGTCCTCGACGTCTGGAACGCCTGACTGCCTCCGCGACCCGCGCCGACGCGCCGGCCCACGATCGCTCAAACGCGCGTTTGCGCTTGCGACACGGGGAAAGGGTCCCCTCGACGAACGGCAGCCGTGCATCCGACGAGCGGCGCCCGGTCCGGGACGTACCGGTCCCCCGGACCGCCGGGGGCCAGACGACCGCTCGCACCTCCGTCGACCGCGAACCGCCGGTCCTCGCTCCCGAACGGGCGGTGAGCCGCGTGGGCCCCCACACGCGGAGGGGCGTCCGCCACGGCACGGCCGCCCTCCTCGCCGACGCGTCCTGACGGGCGGCTCCGGCCGTGCGATCCCTCGATCCGGTCCACGCCCGGTTCTCCGTACGGCCGTCACACCGGCGGACAGGCGTCGTCCGCTCGTCGCTCACCGGGTTCCGGGACGAGACGGAAGCGGGACCGGCGGATCGATCGGCTCCGCCCGGCTCCGGTACCGGTCGAAGAGCCGCCCCGCCCACGCCAGAAGCTCCGGGTTCCGCGCCTCGACGCAGGCTTCGAGCCGCCCGTCGTCGTAGGCACAGAGCAGGGCGCACTCCTCCCCCAGCGTCACCCCGAACTCGATCGGTCCCGGGTGGCGATACAGGTCGAGCACGTCGACGCCGACGACGACGGCGAACTCCACGGGGTTGAGATCCCTGGCCCGCTCGATCCGGTCGTCGGCCATGACGAGTTCCGTCCGCGTCCCCTCCACGGCGAGGTCGGCGTGGACGTCGTGGAAGAGTCGACTGAGGACCGGCGCGATCATCCGGATCCGGTCGCCCCCGAGCGACCGGACGCGGGTGAGATACCGGTGGATCGGCGCCTGCGGATCGGCGTCGGTGGCGACGGTCACGTCGGCGTCGCGGAGCCACCGTGGCTCGGGCGCGTGCTCCCGGTCGGGGAGGTGGCCGTAGAACGCGTCGAACTCCTCGATGCGGGCGAGCGTCTCCCGATACGACGCGTGCTCGTCGGCGATCAGTTCGCCCGCCGTGGTGAGCCGGTAGGTCCCCTCCTCCCTGGTGGCCCAGCCGCGCTCGACGAACCCCGCCAGGTGGCGCTGGACGCTCCGGCGGGCGAGCGAGAGGTCGTCCGCGACCGTCGCCGGCGCGGCGGCCCGCCCGGCGAGATACGTCAGGAGAGTCGTGCGGTCGTCCGATCCGGCGAGGAAGGCGGCGGTGTCGGAGGCGGCGGTGTCGGGGGCCATGTGAAGACGGTAGGGGCCGAGACGGCCGTAAACACACCGGTCACGGGGGAGTCACCCCTGCCTCCGGGTGGCTCCGGACGCTGCGGTGCCCCCCCGGGCCGCCGCCGGCGGCGGGTCCGCCACTGCCCCGATTTGATCCTTTCGAATCCCCCGAAGTTGGCAGACAAACGCTAGCCCTTTATCCGGGGGCTCGTTCGACCGGACACCATGACCCGAACGCTCGACGCACTCCGGGACCTCGGCGAGGACGGAATCGCCCCCCGACTTCGGGAGGCGGGCGTCGCCGGTGCCGGAGGTGGGGGGTTCCCGTCGTACGTGAAGTGGCGGCGGATCGACGAGGCCAACTACCTCCTCGTGAACCACCAGGAGAGCGAGCCCAACTGCTATATGGACAAGTGGCTCGCCCACGAGTATCCCGACCGGCTGGCCGACCTCTTCGAGGCGTTGCTCGACGTGACGCTGGACGCCGTGGTGATCGGGGCGAAATACAGCAAGCGCGACCCGTGGCTCCTGCCCCTCGAAGACGAGACCGACGGGACGGTCTACGAGCCCGACGACCTGCCGATCGATCCCGCCGAGGAGTCGGGCGTGGTCTTCGCGTACACCGACAACCGGTACGAGTACGGGATGGAGAACGTCCTCCTGCAGACCACGACCGACACGGTCCTCGGCAAGGAGCTTCCGATCGACTACGGCTGGATCGTCCAGAACACCGAGACGATGTACAACGTCTGGCGGGCCATCGTCGAGCGCAAGCCGGTGATCCACAAGTTCGTCCACGTCGACGGCTACCGGGCCGACGGTAGCCGGATCCGTCACCGGATGCTGGAGGTGCCGGTCGGGACGCCGGCGTCGACGCTGCTGGAGGCCGCCGACGTCGATCCGGACACGCTGGCCGCAGACCGGGTGCTCGCCGACGGCGGGCCGGGGTGGTGTTTCGAGGTCCAGCGCCCCCCCGACCGGTTCGGCATCCGCAAGCGCACCAACTGCCTGCTGGTACTCGGCAAGGAGACCGTCCGGGAGAACACGTTCGGGAACGAGCGGATCAACGTGCTCGAAGCGCTCGACTGGTCGCTCGAGGACCCGGACACGGAGCCGACGCGAACCGTGCTCCCGGACCGGGTCCACATCCCGATCATCACCAACGACGCCTACGGCGACCTCATCTCCCCCTCGGAGCCGACGGTCGACCTCGGCGCCCCCGTCCGACGGGACGACCCCGTGGCCGAACCCGTCGAGGACGGGTTCAGCGTCTGGCATCACGCCTCGGTCCACGGCGAAGTGGCCGACGTGACCGAACACGAGATCGAACTGGAGCGCACGGGCCGCTGACCGCGCGAGGACCGGTGGGAGCGCCACCCGAGGGCGGGCGGGGGAGCGTTCCGGGACGCCCGCGAGCGCCGACGCGGTCGAGGGGGCGCGAGGGCCTCCGGTCGGCCGGTCGGCTCGTGGTCCGACCCCGCGACGGCGCTGGGGGTCGACGGTGAGCCACCCGTCGCGGGTCGCAGCCATCCGGAATCGTCGCACCGAACGCTTATGACTCGACGCCCTCTCCCGCCACCGTGGACCTGCAGGCCGTCCCGGAGTTCACCTTCGAACTGCTCGTCTGCCGGTGGGCGGAGCGAACGTGGCCGCCGACCGACCGGACGGCGGTGCCGGTCGTCGCTCGCCAGCTCGGCACCGCCGACCGCCGGTGGGACACCGTCGTCGTGGAGACGACCCCCGAGGCGCTGTCGGCGCGCGCACGGTTCGGCCCGCGGACGCTCGACGCCGACCTGCTCCACGTCGTCCGCAACGCGCCCGCCGAGTGGGCGTGGTACCGCGACGCGCTGCCCGAACCGGACTACCCCTGGCGCTACGTCCGCGCGGCCGTCCACCGCGCGGCGGCCCGCGGCGTGGTCGAGACGCGACGCGACGGCAACCGCGTCCACCTCCGGCGGATCGCTCCGTACCCCGACTGGGTCGACCGGATCGTCGCCATCGAGAACAAGCCGGACCTGTCGGCGAGCGCCGCCCGCCGGCTTGTCGACCAGATCACTCACGACGTGACCCGCGGACTGGCCGACGAGGCGTGGGTCGCCACCGCGGCGACGGGCGCGACCGTCGAGCCCGCGTTGCTGGAGGCGATGCCGGTCGAGGCGGGCGTCCTGACGGTCGCCCTCGACGACCGGGAGCGCGTGCGGGGGCGGGTCGCGTGGCTCCCGGCGGACCTGGACGGCGGCGAGGAAGGGACCCGAATCGAACTCGCCGAGCGGGCCTACGGCCGGGGGTTCCGGTCGTACGTCGACCGGATGCGCCCCGACTGCCGGAGCTTCGAACTCCGTCGCCGTGGCGACGCGCTGGTACCGTGGTGTGCGGCGAAGGAGCGCCACCAGACCGGCGGGGAGTGTTCGGGCGACTGCGGGGCGTTCGCGCCCGAACCCCCCGCCTGGCGGACGCGCGGGTGGCCCATCGAGGGGGGGCCGGGGCGGGGGATCAGGCGCCTGCTGGAGCGGCGCCGCGAGCGTGCGCGCCGCCGCGGACGGGAGGGGACGGACGCGACGGACACGACCACCGGGTGAGCGGTCCCGGCCGATCGCGGCTCCGGCCGATCAGCCGTCGGCGTCCGTCGGTCCGTCGTCCGCCCGGTCGACCACCTCGACGGTCAGGTCCTCGGTTCCGGGAGCGCGCCGGAACGTCGGGACGGTGCGGTGGTCGACGACGACCACGTCCTTGCGGGCGAGCGCCCGGAGCGCACGGCGGACCTCGTCGACGCCGGGGTCGACGTCGTGGGCGTCGCGCAGGTCGTGAAGGACGCTCACGACGGACTGCGAGCGCTCGTCCGGTCCGGCCAGGACGTCGAGGACGAGCGCCTCCAGCCGGGGGACCCGGACGACGCTCGGGACGCCGTTGCCATCCGGGTCGCCCTCGACCCCGGGTTCGGCGTCGACCAGAGCGGCCGCCTCCTCGGACGCGCGGATGTAGCTGTCGTCGTCGCGGTAGTAGTACTCCTGCAGGTGGGATTCGAGATAGCCGTGGACCTCGCTGCCGCTCTCCATCCCCCAGCGCTCCTGGAGTTCGGCGTTCTTGGTCGGCTGGAGCCGGACGACGTCGGCCAGGCGTTTCCGTTCCGTCTCCGTGAGCCCCATCACGCGCCGGTAGCCGGCGTCGGCTCTTCGTCCTTCCGGTCGGGGGACGGACGGGGTGTGGGGACGTGGCGCGACGCCCGATTCCGCCGGGGCCAACGGTTATTCGGATGGGCCGAGAGTATCGACCATGTCCCGAGAGACGCTCTCGCTCTCGTTCGACGGCGACGTCGCCACGCTGACGGTCGACAGGCCCGACCGGCTCAACGCCCTGAACGCGGCGACCCTGGAGGAGATGGGCGACGCCCTCGCCGAGGCGCGCGAGGCGGACGCCCGGGCGCTCGTCCTGACCGGCGCGGGCGAGAAGGCGTTCGTCGCGGGCGCGGACATCGCCCACATGCGCGACCTCTCGACGCCGGAGGCGCTCGCCTACGCCGAACTCGGCCACGAGGTCTGCCGGGAGATAGAGACGTTCCCGGCGCCGGCCATCGCGGCGGTGAACGGCTACGCGTTCGGCGGGGGGTGCGAACTCGCGCTCGCGGCGGACCTGCGGGTGGCGAGCGAGCGGGCGATCCTGGGCCAGACCGAGATCGACCTGGGGATCGTCCCGGGGTGGGGCGGCACCCAGCGACTGCCGCGGCTGGTCGGCGACGAGATCGCCCGCCGGATGATCTTCTTCGGCGAACGCGTCGACGCCAGCGACGCCCACGAACACGGACTGGTGGGGGAGGTGGTCGCCCACGACGACCTCGACGAGCACGTCGCCGACCTCGCGGCCGACCTCGCCGCGCGACCGCGCCACGCCCTCAGGGCCGCCAAGGAGGCGATCAACGTCTCCCACGAGGCCGACGCGACCGCCGCGCTCGCGTTCGAGCGCCGGGCCTGGAGCGGCCTGTTCGGCACGCACGACCAGCGCGAGGGGATGGCCGCGTTTCTGGAGGACCGGGACCCCGACTTCGACTAGTCCTGCGACGTGGGGATGACGCCGGGCGTCGGGTCGATGGTGTCGCGCACCTGCGTGTAGACGAGCACCAGGGCGACGACGCCGAGGCCGGCGCTGACGAGAAAGGGGACCGGGAAGCCGAAGCGGACGAGGTAGCCCGCGGCGGTCGGCCCGACGGCGATTCCGAGCCCGAACGCCATCGTGAGCACCGCGAGTTTGCTCCCCGAGGCCCCCCCGGAGGCGAGGTCGCCCGCGAGCGCGAGCGACGGGGCGAACACCATCGCCACCGCGAGTCCCTGGACCAGCCTGGCGGCGACCATGGCGAGGGGCGTCGTGACGTACGCCTGCGCCACCAGGGCGGGCACGAGGATGGCGAAGCCGGCGACGATGAACCGGCGGCGGCCGAACCGGTCGCTCGCGCGGCCGACGGGCACCTGAAAGAGCACGTTGGCGAGGACGACGGCGGCGAACTGGACGCTGAACATGAACGGTCCCTGTCCGAGACGGGCGTTGACCGGTCCCTGGAGCGTCGCGAACAGCGCGATGCCGATGGACATGAGGAACGTGCCGACGCCGAGGGCGAACACGGGGTCGAGGCCGGGACCGTCGCGGTTGCGCACGCGGAAGGCGACGTCCGTGCCCGCCGCGAGTTCGGTCCGTTCGGGGTCGTGGATGAACAGCGTGACGAGCGTGAAGCTGATCGCGGCGCCGAGCACCGCGACGCCGAAGGCCGCGTCGAACCCCGAGAGCGATCCGAACGGGGTGGCGTAGGGACCGGCGTCGATGACGATTCCCGCGACGATGGGGCCGAAGCCGAAGCCCGCGAGCCGGAAGGTGTTGAACACGCCGAAGTTGCCGCCGCGCTCGGTGTCGACCGTCGAGTACTCGTTGACGAGTGCGACCGTGGCGGGGACGGTGAACGCGGCGCCGACCCCCTGGAAGGATCGGACGACGACCACGGCCAGGTAGCTGTCGACGAAGGGGTAGGCGGCGCTGGCGACGGCGAAGATGGCGAGGCCGACGAGGACGAACGCCTTGCGTCGCCCGGTCCGGTCGGAGAGCCGGCCGGTGAACGGCTGGCCGAGGCTGTTGAGCAGACCGAACAGCGAGAGGACGATTCCGATCAGGAGCGGCACGGTGAGTTCCGTGCCGAGGACCTGGCTCCCGACCAGCCCGCTCACGTCGACGTCCCCGCTGGCGATGTAGCCGGGGAGGACGATGACGAGAAACGAGTTGCCGAGCGCGTCGGCCATGCGGGCCATGGCCAGGACGAGGACGCGTCGGTCCGTTCCCAGGGCGCTCATTCGACGCCGGGGGACCGCAGGGACCGTATCACCGTTCCGTCCCCCTCCCCACTGTGAACGGTTGCCATGGGAGCTAAGTACGACGGCCACCCACAAAGGAGTATGGAGACCGTCAAACTGTCGCGAGCGGAGGAGCGATTCGCGGCACTGGACTACCCCGTGACCCGGGCCGACGCGGCGGCCGCGTTCTCGGACGTTCGGGTCACCTTCGCCGACGGCGAGGCCAACCTCGGGAGCCTCCTCTCGGAGGTCGGGAGCGACGTGTTCCACGGGCCCGACGAACTGTACGCCGAACTACAGAACGTGGTTCCGATCGAGGCGGTCGGCGAACCCGGACAGTCGGAGGGAGACGCCTAGACGGTGGAACCCCGCCGCTTAAGTACGACAGGGATCTGTGACCTGCCACGATGGAGTTTTGCGACGAGTGTGGCGCGATGATGAAGGCGGAGGGCGACGTCTGGCGGTGCACGAACGGCCACGAGAAACCGCGGGAGGGCGAGGACGACGCCTGGACGACCCAGGAGCGCGAGGAGGACGACGGCCTGGTCGACCTCTCGGACGTCGATCCGGCGGACATGAACCCGACGACGGAGGTCACCTGTCCGAACTGTGGCAACGACCGCGCCCACTACACGATGAAGCAGATCCGGTCGGCCGACGAGTCCGAGACCCGGTTTTTCGTCTGCACCGAGTGCGAACACCGCTGGCGGGAAGACGACCACTGAGATGGTCGAGGGGGACCCGGGGGTCGTGACGGGCCCGTCCCCGCCGTCACTCACGCGCGCCGCGCCCGCCCGGCCGCGAGTCGTCGACCGCGCGTGATCGACCCCCCGCCGATCGACCCCGACCGGCTGGCGGGGTGGCGTCGGACCGAGACGAGCGTCGAGACGGTGCTCGACCTCGGGTGGGTCGCGGTGACGACCGCGACCGTCGTCTACGAGGACCCCGGACTCCGGGAGCGGGTGCGCGAGGCGACCAGGATCGACCGGACGTGGCGGTTCTTCTTCGCGACGCGCCTCGACGCCCCCGGCCCGTCGGGGTCGGGCGCCCTCCGCCGGCTGGTGACCGCCGGCGCGACGGCGGGGTTCGTCGAGCGACTCGAAGCGCGCGGCTTCGCCGACGTGACCGAGGCGGGGCGCCGTCGGTTCCACGTCGGCGAGAGCGAGGCCCACGCCGTGCGGTACGAGGCGGTCCGTCGCGTCGACGGGGTCGTCGTCGAGGTGGACGGCTGGATCGCGGTCTGGCCGGACGTCGCCGACGGCTTCCTCCTGGCCGGCGGCGCATACCCCACGGGAGTCCGGTCCGCGACGGGGGATCTCCCGGGGCTGTCGGCCCTGTTCGACCCGGAGGCGTTCCGGGCGGACCTGTTCGCGCTGATCCGCGCGACGGGCTAGCCCCGGAGGAGCGCCCGGAGGACGCCGACGAGCGAGGGGCGGGCGGGGGCCGTTCCGAACAGCGCGGCGACCGGTCCGGGATCGACGTCCGGGCCGACCCGGGCCACGCTGGTGCCCCTGACGCGCACGTCGAGCGCCGGGCCGCCGCCGAGGAGCGGCGCCGAGAGGGGGGCCGGGAGCGCCTCGACGCCCCGGTGGAGTGCCCGCGCCGCCGCGAACGAGGGGGCGTCGATCACCAGCAGGTCGCCGTCCCCCTCGACGCGGACGCGGTCGCCATCGACGGCCACGTCGAGGTCGGCCTCGACCGCCAGCCGTCGCCCGTCGTCCCCGTCCACGCTACTCGTCGGACTTCCGGGTCCGGTGGCCTTCGTCCGACTCGCGGGTCCGGACGCGGAGGGTGCCGTCGAGGCGCCAGGTGGCGTGTTCGGCGTCCTCGCCGACCCTGTTCGGCACCTCCACCTCCATCTCCTCGAAGTCGTAGGTGATCTCGGCGCCCCGGCCGGTGAGGCGGTCGTAGAGGCCGATCGCCAGTTCGGGCCAGGTCCGCGTCTCCTCGATGTCGCCCTCGGTCGCCATGCCGGCCCATCGGCCCGCCGGAGAATAGGTCTAGGGGCGGCGCGCGACGGTCAGGTAGCCGGTGTGGCCGACGCCGGCCGTCGCGGGGCGGGAGCCGCGCTCCTCGAACTCCATGCGCCGGCCGATCGTCTCGTGGGTCTCGACGGCCGCGAGGTCTGTCGCCCGGGCGGCCTCGACGGCCGCGCGGGTCGCCTCGACGAACGGGCTGTAGACGGCGAGAAAGCCCCCCGGCACCAGCAGGTCCGGGGCGCGCTCGACGACCGCCGGCGCGTCCCCCGTGTCGAGGGTCAGCAGGTCGAAGTCCGCGAGGTCGTCGAGGTCGTCGCGGACGTCGCCGGTCCGGACCGTCACGCGGTCGGCGACGCCGGCAAGCCGGAGGTTCTCGCGGGCCGTCTCGGCGAATCCGGGGTCGCGCTCGTAGGTCGTCACGTTCACGCCGAGGCGCCCGAGATAGGCCGCGAGCACGCCGGTACCGGTGCCGGCGTCGAGGGCGCGGTCGCCCGCCGCCGGGCCGGCGTGACCGATCACCAGACCGACGTCGCGGGGCATCATCGGCGCCCCGGTCCGCTCGAAATGCTCGAAGAGGTCCGGGCCGCCAAGCGGCCTGACGCGGAACCGCTCCCCGAGGTGAGTCGTCAGTTCGTCGCCCGGTTCGGCGTCGGCCGGAACCTCCAGCACCCCCAGGTCGGTCTGGAGCTCCGCGCCCGGTTCCCGGAGGTACTCGCGGTCGCTGTCGACGTGGACGAGCAGGAACACCCTTATTCCAGTCGGGCGATCGCCGCCGCGAGGTCGCCGGCCGTGGCTTCGAGCGCCGCGCGCGCCTCGTCCCTTCCGACGCCGGCTCGCTGGGCGACGAGGGCCACGTCCTCGTCCGGAATCCCGCCGTCACCGTCGCCCGCGTCCTCGCCGCCGGCCTCCGCGTCGGACGCGTCCGCCGACTCCTCCGCCGCCGCCTCCGCCTCGCGGTGTGCGGGTTCGCCGACGATCTGGTAGGTCTGCTGGCCCTGGGCGTCCATCCGCGTGACCTGTGGCGCCTCGAAGACGAGGTCCTCGTCGGCCGTCCGGATGACGACCTCCTCGGCGTCGATCTCGGTCACGTCGATGCCCATCTGCTCCATCATCTGTTTCATCTTCCGCGGGTTCATGCCGCCGCCGCCAAACATACCGGCCCCGACGTGACCCGCCAGCAAAAGGGTGGCGAACCCCCGGAAGAACCGGTCGTCGGGTCGACGACCTCCCGGCGGGTCGACGTGACGGGAGCCGGTCACGTCGGCGACCCCGTGACTCTCCGAAAGAGATAATATGGTGTGTTAACAAGACTCATGCATGGCCGAGGACGTGCGGGGAGACGGCTCGACGGGTGGCGAGGGCGAGGTCATGGCCTCGATCGACCACTCCGGGCCCGTTCCGCTCGTCGTGATCGCGGACGTCTCCAACGACGAGGCGTGGATCGCCATCACCGCCTCCGAGGCGCCCGACCTCGCGGCGTGGCGGTGAGCGCGGGCGAGGCCGGCGCGGTCGCCGTTCGGGTCCCGACCGACTACCGGTGTGGCTTCGGCATCAGGTCGTCGAACGCCTGCGCGTCGAGCCACTCACAGAGGGCGACGAGCTGATCCGTCGCCGCCTCGAACATCCGTTCGCCCTTCTCGGCCGTGGCGTCGGTCTGGTCGCCCAGGACGCCGTTCCCGGTGTTGTCCACCGCGTCGTAGAAGGTCCGCGCGCCGTGCCGTCGCGCGTCCGCCTCCGAGAGGTCCACGAGTCCGCCGTCCCGCGCGTCCGCGAGCCGGTCGTCGTGGACCAGTTCCGGGTACAGATGCTGGATCATCGCCGTCTCCTTGGGTCCGCCGTGCGGACCGTTGTGGGCGAACAGGTCGTCGACGAGGTCGGGGATGCTGTCGTTCCACATCCACTCGATCGCGTACATGGCCTCGTCGTCCCGCAGACGCCGCCCGACCTCCCTGAGATGATCCACGTTCCCGCCGTGGGCGTTGACGTAGATCACTCGATCGATCCCGTGATACGACAGGTTCCGGGTGAACGATTCGACGTAGTCCCGGAAGACGGGCGCATCCGCCCACATCGTCCCGTGGAACTGTCGGTGGTGGGGGCTGACGCCGACGTTGATCGTGGGCGTACAGAGGTAGCCGGTGCGCTCCGTGGCCTCCCGTGCGTACGCCTCCGCGATCAGGTGGTCGGTCGCCAGCGGCAGGTGTGGACCGTGTTGCTCGGTCGAGCCGACGGGAACCAGCGCGAGAGATTCGGTCCCGAAGTAGTCACCCAGGTCGGGCCAGGCTTGGTCTGCGACGTACATCCGACCGGAGGGCCGGTCGCCACACGGTTAAGTCCCGACCCCCACTGGATCGAGTATGTACGACCCCGACGAACTGGCGGAGATCCGCTCCGCGCGGGCGTCGTGGCGCGAGGAGACCTACGAGCCCACCGTCGAGCGGTTCGGGGAGCGTCGCGACGAGTTCACCACGGACACCGGAGGACTCCAGGTCGCCCCGCTCTACACCCCGGCGGACGTCGCCGACCTGGACTACCGCGAGGACCTCGGATTCCCGGGCGAGGAGCCGTACACCCGCGGCGTCTACTCGACGATGTACCGCGGTCGGCTCTGGACGATGCGCCAGTACGCGGGGATGGGGACCGCCGCCGAGACCAACGAGCGCTACCACTACCTGCTGGAGAACGGCCAGACGGGGCTGTCGATGGCGTTCGACCTCCCGACCCAGATGGGCTACGACTCCGACGACCCGATGGCCGCGGGCGAGGTGGGCAAGTCCGGGGTCGCCATCGACACGCTCGCGGACATGGAGCGGGTCTTCGAGGGGATCCCCCTCGACGAGGTGTCGACGAGCATGACGATCAACGCGCCGGCGATCGTCCTGCTCGCCATGTACGTCGCGGTCGGCGACGCGCAGGGCGTTCCCCGCGACGAACTCCGCGGCACCGTCCAGAACGACGTGCTCAAGGAGTACATCGCGCGCAACACCTACATCTACCCGCCCGGCCCCTCGATGCGGATCGTCACCGACGTCTTCGAGTTCTGTGCCGACGAGGTCCCGAACTTCAACTCGATCTCCATCTCCGGCTACCACATCCGGGAGGCGGGATCGACCGCCGCCCAGGAGGTCGCGTTCACGCTCGGCGACGGAATCGAGTACGTCGAGGCGGCGCTGGACGCCGGCCTCGACGTCGACGAGTTCGCCCCCCAGCTTTCCTTCTTCTTCGCGGCGCACAACGACGTCCTCGAGGAGGTGGCGAAGTTCCGCGCCGCCCGGCGGATGTGGGCGAGGATCATGGACGAGCGGTTCGGCGCCGAGAACCCCAGATCCCTGCAACTGAAGTTCCACACCCAGACGGCCGGCTCGACGCTCACCGCCCAGCAGGTCGAGAACAACGTCGTCCGTGTCGCCTACCAGGCGCTCGCGGGCGTGCTCGGCGGGACGCAGTCGCTTCACACCAACGGCAAGGACGAGGCGCTCGCGCTCCCGACCGAGGACTCGGTCCGGACGGCGCTTCGCACCCAGCAGATCCTCGCCCACGAGTCCGGAGTCGCCGACACGATCGACCCGCTGGCCGGGAGCTACTACGTCGAGTCGCTGACCGACCGGATCGAGGAGGAGGCGTTCTCGATCCTCGACGACGTCGACGACCGCGGCGGGATGCTGGCGGCCGTCTCGAACGGGTGGGTCCAGCGGCGGATCCAGGAGGTCGCCTTCGACCGGCAGGAGGAGGTGGAGAACGGCGAGCGGATCATCGTCGGCGTCAACCGATTCGAGAGCGAGGACGCCGACCCGGACGTCGACATCGAGGAGGTCTCCGAGGAGGACCAGCGCGCCCAGCGCGAGCGCCTGGCGGCGGTCCGTGCGGAGCGTGACGACGAGGCGGTCGACGCGGCGCTCGCGGCGCTCGGCGACGCCGCCCGGGGCGACGCCAATCTCATGCCCCCGCTGATCGACGCGGTCGAGGCCTACGCCACCGTCGGCGAGATCTGTGACGCCCTCCGCGACGTGTTCGGCGAGCACCAGCCGGGCGCGTAGTCGCGCCGAGCCGATCGCCACCCCGTCGTCCGGCGGACCGGCGCCGCCCCGCGACGGGCCACGTTTTTCACCGCTGCGCGCCCTGCGTGTCCCCATGGAGTTCCACCACGTCGGGATCGCCACGGACGACGCGGCGGCGCTCGCGGGGCTGTACGGCGACCTGTTCGGCGCGCCGATCGCCCACGAGGAGCGCTTCGACGGGATGGACGTCGTCTTTCTCGACGCCGGCGGGGGGTATCTCGAACTGCTCGAACCCGACGAGGGGGGTCCGATCGCACGGTACATAGAGGAGCGCGGTCCCGGCCTCCACCACGTCGCGCTGTCGACGCCGGACGTCGAGCGGGCGCTGGCGCGGGCCCGGGACCTCGGGATCGACCTCGTCGACGAGTCGCCGCGGGTCGGCGCGTGGGGCCACGAGGTGGCCTTCCTCCACCCCGGGTCGACGGGGGGCGTCCTCGTCGAGTTCGTCGCCGAGGAGGGAACGGAGAGCGGGGCGGAGGGCGGGATGGGGGCGAACTGATGCGGGACCCGCTCGACTACCGCGTCCGGATCTCGCCGGGGGAGACGGCGCTGATCGACGCCGCGACGGGGCAGTCCTGGACGTTCGCCGCGCTGGATCGGTCGGTCGACCGGACCGCCGCACGGCTCGGCGACCTCGGCGTGGCGTCCGGGGACCGCGTCGCGGTCGTCCTCCCGAACCGTCCCGCCTACGCCGTGACGATCCACGCGTTGCTCCGGATCGGGGCGACGCTCGTCCCCCTCGGCGAACGGCTCACGCCGCCGGAACTGCGCGATCGGCTGGGGCGGGTCGAGCCGACGGCGGTCGTCTGTGGCGCGAACACGGAGACGGCGGTCGTCGGGGCTACGGACCGCCCCACCCTCTCGGTCGACGAACCGGCGACCGACCGGGTGACGGCGCTCGCGGACGCCGACGCCGAGGCCGCCGTCCCGGGTCACGAGTGGACGCCGGACGGGACGGCCGCCCTGCCCTTCACCTCGGGCACGACCGGGACGCCGAAACCGGTGATCCTCACCCCGACGAACCTGCTGGCGAGCGCCGGCGCCTCCGCTCTGCGCCTGGGACTCGACCTCGACGACCGGTGGCTCGTCACGCTGTCGCTCCACCACGCCGGCGGGCTCTCGCCCGTCCTGCGGATGCCGCTCTACGGCTCGACGGTCGTCCTGCGGCGGTCGTTCGATCCCGGGCCGGCGGTCGACGACGTCGACGAGTACGGCGTCACCTGCGTCTCGCTGGTGCCGACGATGCTGCGCCGGATGCTCGACGCGCGGGGAACGCTCCCGGACTCGCTTCGGGCCGTCCTCCTCGGAGGAGCCCCGGCGCCCCCGGACCTGATCGAGCGCTGTCGGGACTACTCGGTGCCGGTCTACCCGACCTACGGAACCACGGAGACGGCCTCGCAGGTCGCCACTGCGACGCCCACGGAGGCGTTCGCCGACCCCGGAACGGTCGGCCGACCGCTGTTCGGAACCGACGTCCGGATCGTCGACGAGACGGGCGAGGAGCGGCCTCCCGGGGAACCCGGCGAACTCGTCGTCACCGGGCCGACGGTCTCGCCGGGGTACCACGGGGCGTCCGAGGCGACGGCCGCCGCGTTCGCGCCCGACGGCTTCCACACCGGTGACGTCGGCGTCGTCGACGAGGAGGGGCGGCTCCGGGTGCTCGGCCGCCTCGACGACCGCATCGTCACGGGCGGTGAAACCGTCGACCCCGGCGAGGTGGTCTCCGCGCTCCGCGAATACCCCTCCGTCGCCGACGCGGCCGTCGTCGGGATTCCCGACGAGGAGTGGGGCGAGCGGGTGGCGGCCCTGGTCGTTTCCGACGGGGAGTCGCCCGACCGCGACGCACTCGAGGCTCACTGTCGCGAGCGCCTGGCGGGGTTCAAACTCCCCCGGACCCTCGGGTTCGCCGACGACCTCCCCCGCACCGCCTCGGGGACCGTCGACCGCGGGGCCGTCCGCGAACGGCTCGAAGCGGTCGCCGCCCGGACGGAGAAGCAGACGGACGCGGCCGGGGGGCGGACGGACGCGGACGACGGTGGGAGCGTGGACGACGGTGGGAGCGTGGACGTCGAGGGGGCGTCCGCCGGCGTCAGCGAGGCGAACGACGCGGATGCCGGCGGGACGGACCGTGCGGCCGCCGGCGACGTGGACGGCTCGGAGGGAGGGGACGAGGCGCCCGCCGACGAGCGGAGCGAGGGGGCCGACGGCGGAGACGACGGGAACGACACCGGGACCGACGACGCCGGGGACGGGGACGGGACGCCGGGCGCGGACGACGACGCGGCGGGGTGAGCGCGGCGACACCGAGGCCTAGGTACAAATCCCGTCGGCGGGTACGACCACCGTGTCGATCCGGACCCATCCAGCCCCGGTCGCCGAGGTCGCCGCGGAGCTTCGCACCGGCGAGCGCGACCCGGTCGCGTACGTCGACGACCTCTGCGATCGGATCGCGGCGATCGACGACGACCTCGGGGCGTTCGTCCCGGAGCCGGACCGCCGGGGACGGTTGCGCGAGGCGGCCGCGGCCCTGCCCGAGCGCTTTCCCGACCCCGCGGATCGCCCGCCGCTGTACGGGATCCCGGTCGGCGTGAAGGACATCGTCCACGTCGACGGGTTCGTCACGCGGGCGGGGTCGGCCCTCCCGCCGGCGCTGTTCGCCGGAGGGGAGGCGAGCTGTGTGGAGAGACTGCGGGAGGCGGGGGCGCTGGTCGCCGGCAAGACGGTCACGACCGAGTTCGCGGGCGCGGCGCCGGGACTGACCCGCAACCCCCACGACCTCGACCACACGCCCGGCGGGTCGTCGAGCGGGTCGGCGGCCGGCGTCGCCGCGGGGCTCGTTCCCCTCGCGCTGGGGACCCAGACCGGCGGGTCGGTGATCCGGCCGGCGGCGTTCTGTGGCGTCGTGGGCGTCAAGCCGAGCTTCGAGCGGATCCCACGGGCGGGCGTGATCGAGCGCTCCGGGTCGCTGGACCACGTGGGATTTTTCACTCAGGACGTCGCCGGCGCCCGGGTCGCGGCGTCGGTCCTCTGTGACGACTGGGCGGCCGACGACCCGGCGCCGGACGGCCCGCCGGCGGTCGGCGTCCCCGAGGGATCGTACCTCGACAACGCCTCGCCGGAGGCGCTGTCGGCCTACGAGGCGGGGCTCGACCGCCTGGCCGACGCGGGCTGTCGGGTCGAGCGGGTGACGGTGCCGACGTTCGAGGCGTTCGAGGCGCTGGATCGCCGCCACCGCCGGCTCCACGCCGCGGAACTCGCCCTCGTCCACCACGGGACCTTCGACGACTACCGGGCGTTCTACCGGACGCCGATGGCCGAGCGGATCGAGGACGGGCGGGCGGTGACCGCCGGCCAGCTGGCCGAGAGCCGGGCCAGCCGGCTGGCGTTGCGCGCGGAACTGGAGGCCCTGCTCGACGGGCACGACCTCGACGTGTGGGCCGCACCCGCGGCGCCGGGGGCCGCGCCGGAGACGATCCGGAGTACCGGTGATCCGGTGATGAACCGCCCCTGGACCCACGCCGGTCTGCCGGTCGTGACGCTCCCGGCCGAAAGGGCGGCCAACGGCCTGCCCCTCGGGGTCCAGTTCGCCGCGCCGTTCGGGGCCGACGAGCGCCTGCTGGCGTGGGCCGTGACGCTCGCCGACGCGCTGTAGCACACCGCGCGGGGCGCGGTCGGTGCCGGGGGGTCACCTTCTACGCCCGGACGGCGTCGGCCGCCCCGTCGCCCCCGACGCCGTTCTCGGCGGGGGTGAGGGTCCGCTCCAGGACGAGCAGTCCGACGGCGACCGCGAGACAGCCGCCGACGAGCGTCAGCCACAGGAGGTCCGCGGCCCCGGCGTCGAAGAACGCGCCGCCGATCGCCGCGCCGGCGCCCATCCCGAGTCGCTTGGCGACCTCCATCGTCGAGAGTTGCGTCCCCCGGTCGGCACCGCCGCCCAGGTCGCTGGCGAGCGAGGCGACCAGCGGCGCGTGGAGGATCTCGCCGACCGTCCGGAGCACGAGGTGCCCGCCGACGAGGGCCACGGCGACGGACCGCGACACCGGGAGCCCGGCGCCCCAGACGACGACCATGCTCGCCGCCCAGAACCCGGCCGAGGCGACCAGCCCGCGGGTCCGGCGCCACGCCCCGACGGCCGAGAGAGCGGGCAACTGGCAGATGACGAGGACCAGCGGGTTGAGCACGTAGAGCGTCCCGAGTTGCGCGGCGGTCAGTCCCAGACCCCCCTTGGCGACGACCGGGACCGTCGCGTTCATCTGGGCGTACATCACGGCGAAGCCGACGTTGAGGGCCGCCAGCCCGAGCACCCGCGGGCGGGCCACGACGCCGGTCCAGCCGGCGAACGCGGCGCGGAGCGAGGCGCTCGCGCCCCGACGGGGTGAGTCGGTCGCTTCGCCGCCTGCGCGGGCGACGTCCGACCTCCCGGCGCGGAGACGGGGCAACGCCACGACCAGGAGGGCGGCCACGAGCCCCGACGTGAGACCGTCGAGGACGAAGACGGCGACGCCGGCGACCTGGTAGAGCAGTCCGCCGACGACGAACCCCGACCCGAAGCCGGCGTTGCTCGCCACCTTCAGGAGGCCGTATCCCCGCTCGCGCTCGTCGGCGTCGGTGAGGTCGGCGAGCGCCGCCTGGCTCGCCGGCGCGTAGAGGCCGGCGGTCAGGCCCGCGGCGGTCGCGACGGTCACGAACCCGGGGGCGGTCCGCACCAGCGCGTAGGCCGCCAGCGAGACCGTCGAGAGGGCCATGCTGGCGACCATCACCGGCTTGCGTCCCCACCGGTCGGCGAGGTGGCCGCCGACGGCGGTGCCGGTCGCCAGCGCGACGTTGTTGGCGAGCAGTCCGAGGCCGACCAGCGAGAGTGCGAGCCCCACCTGCAGGTGGAAGTGGACGGTGGCGAAGGGGTAGACGAGCCCGGAGCCGAAGACGTTGAGCAGGCGGCCCCCGGCGACGACGTAGACGGCGCGGTCGAAGCCGCGGGCGGCGTCGAGCGACGGGCGCTTCACGGCCGCGGTTCGACCGAGGGGCACCTGAACGGCTCGGTTCGGGTCGTCGTGGGGAGACCGTTCAGATCGGAGTGAGTCTCCTGTAGACACCTCGAAAGCCCCCATCGCCTCGGCGAACCCGGCTGACGCAAGGACCGCAACGGAGTGAGGACCGCAGCGAGGCCCGGGAGCCGAGGCGATGGCCCCTTTCAGTCCCGCCCATGTCGGCTGGCCGATTGGCCGCCGCCGGGCGGGACTGAAGGGGGCGACTCGCTGGAGGAAGGCGTCCGTTCACGGCGGCAGAGCCGCCGTGAGTTCGGGAGAGCTTTGCTCTCCCGCTATTCGAGGTGTCTCTAACCGAATCGCTCTAATCCGAACAGTCCCGTCGTGGGACGGCCAACCACTAAGCCACCCCGCCGCGCAGGGGCCCTATGCGACTCCAGGACTACTGGGGAGTCGGTCCGAAGACGGCCGAGCGGCTCCGGGACGCCCTCGGGACCGAGGGGGCGGTGGCGGCCATCGAGTCCGCCGACGTCCGGGCGCTCGCCGACGCGGGCGTCACGCCCGGCCGCGCGGTGCGGATCCTCCGGCGGGCGACGGGGGCGGCCGCGATGGACCTGTTTGCCACCCCGGACGCGCGCGAGGTGTACGACGACCTGCTCTCGCTGGCCGGCGAGCACGCCCTCACCCGCCAGTCCCGCGACCGGATCCGGGTGCTGACTCCCCTGCCCGACCACGAGCGCCGCGAGGAGCGCCTGGACGACGTGACGGGCGCCCGGGACGCCTGGCGGACGCTCGACGACGACGCGCGCCGGTCGGTGCTCGACGCCTTCGAGGCGTACGACGAGGCGGGGGAGACGCCGCGCGCGGCGGTCGCCTGTGCGCGGACGCTCCGGGACGCCGGCCTCGGCGGCGAGACGTTCCCCGACCTCGCCGGTCTCGACGTCGAGGCGCTGGCCGACGCCGCGGACGCGCTCGGGGCGGTCGACGGCGGACTCGACGCGCTCGGGGACGACCCCGACGACCTGACCGTCGGCGAGGGGGCCGACGCGGAACTCGACCGGCGTCGTGCCCGACTCGCGGCGGCCGAGGACCTCGCGGCCGACGCGCTCGACGTGCTCGAAACCGTCCGCGCCGGCGGCGTCAGGGACCTCGACGACCTCCGGTCGGCGTTCGTCGAGCACGTCGCCGGGGAGACGGGGGTGGCGCCGGCGACGGTCCGGGCGGCGACGGCCGACGACGCCGCGGACGCCGCGGACTTCGCCAGCACCTCGCTCCGGGAACTGGTCGCGGACCTGGACGAACGGGTCGCGGAGCGCGAGGCGGCGGTGGCGGCCGACCTCGCGGCGACGCTCGATGCCGCTGGCCGGGACGCGCGCGCCGCCGTCGAGGCGGTCGACGAGGCCGCGATGCGCCTGTCGCTCGCGCGCTTTTCCGACGCCTACGACCTCCGGCGACCGACCTTCGTCGCCGACGGACTGGCGGTCGAGGGGGCGCGCAACCCGTTCCTGCTCGCCGGCGAGGAGACGGTCCAGCCGGTCGACTACGCCGTCGGAGCCCACGACCTGTCGCCACCGTCGGACGACCGGGTGGCGGTGCTGACGGGGGCGAACAGCGGCGGGAAGACGACGCTCCTGGAGACGCTGTGTGCGGTGACGACCCTCGCGGCGATGGGGCTCCCGGTGCCCGCCGAGCGCGCGGCCGTCGGCCGCATCGACGCCGTCGTCTTCCACCGCCGGCACGCCTCCTTCAACGCCGGCGTCCTCGAATCGACGCTCCGCTCGGTCGTGCCGCCGCTGACCACCGGCGGCCGGACGCTGATGCTCGTCGACGAGTTCGAGGCCATCACCGAACCCGGCCGCGCGGCCGACCTGCTGAACGGGCTGGTCGAACTGACCGTCGACCGGGAGGCGCTCGGCGTCTACGTCACCCACCTCGCCGACGACCTGAGTCCCCTGCCGGATCCCGCCCGGGTGGACGGCATCTTCGCCGAGGGGCTGACCGGGGACCTCGACCTGCGCGTCGACTACCAGCCCCGCTTTCGCACGCTCGGGCGCTCGACCCCGGAGTTCATCGTCTCGCGGCTGGTTGCGAACGCCGCCGACCCCGCCGAGCGCCGGGGGTTCGAGGCGCTCGCGGGCGCCGTCGGCGAGGAAGTCGTCCAGCGGACGCTCGACGACGCGCGGTGGGCCGCCGAGGGGTCCTGACCCCGCCGGCCGCGACGCCGTGACCCGATCGATCGTCGCGCCGGTCCGGGCCGGTATTCGCTCCCTACCGTCCCGATTCCGGCGATTCGTCGCCGGTCGGTGAGAGTATCGCCCGCCTAGTCGACGGGTAGCGTGCAACTAGTTAACGCGGAGGGGTTCCCACCGGGGATCGATGCCACGGATCGTCGACGACCCGTCCGTCGAGTCGAGCGCCCCGACGGGGACGGCGATCCGCACTGCCGTCGGACGGGTCGTCCGGACGATCCATCGCAGTCGGACGCGCCTGTGGCTGGTCGCCGTGCTGTTTTTCGCCGTCGGCGACGTGGCGACCACGAGCGTCGGCCTGGGGAGCGGTCGGATCGCCGAGGCGGGCCCCGTCGCCGCACCGCTGATCGGTCGGTACGGCATCGCCGCGCTCGTGGCGCTGAAGGTCGGGACGTTCGGGTGCTGTTACCTCCTCTATCGGGTCGTCCCCCGCCCTCACGACGCGGGCGTTCCGCTGGGGCTTGCGACGATCGGAGTGGTCGTGACGGGATGGAACCTCGCCGTGATGGCCGTCGTCGGCGTGCTGTGACGGGACGCCGGCGGTCGATCGCAACCCGAACCCGGGACGTTCAAGTGATCGCCTCGCTTCGACCCCGGCATGGTCGATCCCACCTCCGACGTCGGCGACGTGGACCCGGAGGAGGCGCCGCGATGTGCGACGTGCGGGCAACCGATCGTCGAGAACCCGAACCACCGGGTCGTCACGTGGGTCGAGGACGCGCACGCCGAACACCGGCATTTCTGCGACGAGGACTGTCGGGCCGAGTGGGAGGGCGGGTCGTAGCTCACGCCGCTGGATCGTCGTCGTCGCGGGAGCGGAACCGGTCGAGGCCGAGGTCGAGCATGTCCGGCGTCGTGGGCGTGAACTCCGCGCGTTCGTGGGGCGGCAGGTGGGTGCGGACGCCGTTCCAGACGTCGCGGGCGTAGCGCTCGTCGACGAGGGCCCGCACGCCGCGTTCGTCCGGCCCGCGGATGACCCGACCGAGCGCCTGCCGGGCCTTCCGCACCGAGGGGACCACCAGCGCGGTCTCGAACCCGTCGCCGAACGTCCGGTCGTAGGCCTCGACGACCGCCCGGGTGCGCGGACTGGAGGTGTCGATGATCGGGACGCCACAGACCACCGCCGCCCGCAGGCGGTCGCCCCGGTAGTCGACGCCCTCGGTCAGCGTCCCCCGGAGGCTGGTCACCAGCACCTTCCCCGGGCCGTCGAAGAACTCGGCTTTCAGCGCCTCCGTCACCCGGTCGGCGCTCGACTCGTCGAGCAACACCGGCTTCTCCACTCGTTCCTCCAGCGCGCCCGCCATCCACTCGGCCTCGGCGTAGTTGGGCATCCCGACGAGGACGTTGCCCGGTCCGGCGGCGACCGACGCGGCGGCGTCGGCGTGGACGCGACGCGTCTCGTTTTCCGCCCCCGGCGGCCCGCGGTTCTCGTGGGTGAACGCCGGGGCGTCGACCGCGAAACTCGCCCGATGTGCCTCGGGAAAGGAGAGACCGTAGGTCCGCTCGACGACCGGCCGTCCGGCGTCGGCCAGGCGGTCGAGACCGGTCACCTCCCGGAAGACGTCGAGGGGTTCGAGCGTCGCGCTCATCAGCACGCCGCCGCCGAACTCGCCGAGAACCTCCGCGATGGCGTCGCCGGGCACGCAGTTGTGGAGCACGAGGCGCGCGTCGTAGAGTCGGCGCCAGGCGTCGTCGTCCGCGCGGGCGGCCGCGGCGCCCGACCCGCTCCGCGAGAGTTCGATCTCGCGGAAGTAGCGCTCGTGGTCACACCGGATCCAGGCCGCGAGCGCCCGGCCCGCCGCGGGCGCCGCGTACCGCCGGTCGGCGTCGGCGTCGCCGCTCGCCTCGGCGGCCGCGTCGAGCGCCCGCTCGACGACGGCCCCGACGGCCTCGGCGCGGACCCAGACGCCCTCGTCGTGGCCGGCGTCGTGTGCCCACTCGGTGATCGCGTCCGGTCCCGGCTCGGCGGGGTCGCGCAGCGGGATCTCGGCGCCGTCGAGGCGCCCGGGAGCGTCGCGCCAGTCCGGTTCGGCCCGGTCGAGGTGGGCCCGAACCCGACGGTCGAGTTCCTCGCGCAGGTCGCGGATCAGGGCGCGGGTGCGCCGGAGGTCGTCGAGACCGACGTCCGCGTCGTCGACCTCCGCGCGGATCGCCGCCACCCCCTCGCCGGTCCGGTCGGGGTCGGCCATCGCCAGGGGCTGGATCGTCCGGGTCAGTTCGGACTCGGCGTCCCGCAGGGTCGCGTCGGCGACGCCGCCCGAGACCAGGTCGCGCACCCGCGACTCCAGCATGTGGGCCTCGTCGCAGACGACGAACGTCTCGTCGTCGAGGAGGGCGCCGGTGAACGCGCCGGACGTCGTCGGATCGAACGCGTGGTAGTAGTTGCCGACGACGACCTCGACGTGGGGGAGCAGCGCGCCCATGATCGAGTGGGGACAGCTGCCGTGGCCGGCCGCGAGCGCGACCAGGTCCTCGTGGTCGAGGTGGCCGTGCTCGCCCGGGTCGAAGGGCACCGCCTCGACCGGATCGCCGTCGGCCGGCCGGTCGGCGAGATACCGGGCGTAGAACGGACAGTACTCCGTCCCGTCGTACTCGCCCGTCTCGGGGAGATACGGCGTCGGCTCGCCGGCCGTTTCGAGGTAGGTGACCCCGGACCCGGACCCGGACCCGGACGATCCGGAGTCGGCCAGGCCGGTCTGGGCGCTCCGGGCGTCTCGGGCGAGCGTCGCGGCGGTCGTCTCCCCGCCCTCGCCCGTCAGGTCCCGCGTCCGCTCGCGGAGGCCGTCACACCGCTCGTAGACGGTCGCCGGCTCGACGTTCCCGGCGCGCTCGCGGCTGTACGGGCAGACGTCGGCCTTGCCGACGAGCGTCAGCCCGGAGAACGGCCGCCAGTCGTCGGGGAGGTTCGCGTTGATCCGGTCGAGGTCGGCCTCGAACTGGCGGAGTTGCTGGCGGACGCTCGTGAGGACGACCACCCGCTCGTACTCCGAGTCGGGGTCCCGGACGAGCGACAGGCCGGCCGACAGGGCGAGCATCGTCTTGCCCGTCCCGCAGGCTCCCTCGATCACCGCGAACCCGCCCTCGCGGGCCGCCGAGAGCGCCGCCTCGACGCCGTCCTCCTGGTCGGCGTACGGTTCCGCGTGGCCGAACACCGTCCGCCAGTCGGAATCGCTGGACACCGGGTGGGCGTGGGGGAGCGCCGCTCGTAAAAGGTGCGGGTCGACGGCGCCCTCGCTCGCGCCCCGTCCGTCTACCTCGCCACGTCCCCCGTCGAGTCGGGAAACCGGCCGTCGAGGTAGAGCGCGGCGAGGCCGACGACGACGGCGGCGAGCAGGGCCGCGGCGACGCCGAAGACGGTCCCGAAGGCGTAGCCGGCGTCGGTCAGCGCGCCGACCGCGCCGGAGCCGCCGGACTCCAGGGCGAGCGCGACCCCGCTGAAGACCGCGTAGGCGCTCGCGCGGTCGGCCGCCGGCAGCGCGCCGAGGACGTAGACGTCGAGGGCGGGAAAGAGGGCGTGGACGACGGTTCCGATCCCGACCGAGACGGCAAACAGCGCGACCGGTCCCTCGACGCGGACGAGGACGAGGAGCCCACAGACGAACGCCGCGAGCAGGGAGAGCAGGTACGGGACCGACGGGAGTCGGTCGGCGAGGCGACCCCCTAGCGCGAACCCGGGGACGCCCGCGGCAAAGAGGACCGTCAGCGCGAGGTTCGCGGCGTCGAGGCCCAGCCCCTTCTCGGCGATCAGGTAGGTGACGTAGAAGTTGAACAGACCCTGCCAGACGAACCCCGCGGCGGCGACGACGGAGACGCCCGCGAGGACGACCCGCCAGTGGGAGAGCGCCGTCCGGAAGTCCCGGTCGGGATCGACGACCGGGAGGGGGGTCCGGCGGGCAACGAGCGCAACCGCCGCCGTGACGGCGACGGCGGCGACGGCAAGCGACCAGAAGACGGTCCGCCAGCCGGCGACCGCGAGCGTCGCCACCACCACCCCCGGCGCGGCCACGGCGGCGACCTGCGAGGCGGTGCCGTGGATCCCGACCGCGCGCCCGACGCCGTCGGGGTAGAGTTCGCCGATCAGCGGGACGGCGGCGACGAAGTACGCCCCGGAGGACGCCCCGAGGACGAACGCCGCGGCCCCGAGGACGGAGAGCGACGGCGCCAGCGCGGCCAGGACCGCCCCGGCGGCGAGCAGACCGCCGGTCCAGAGGACGACCCGGTGGCGAGGGACGCGCGTCAGGAGGTAGCCGGTCGGAATCCGGACCACGGCGGTGCCGAACCAGGCCAGCGAGACGACCAGGCCGACCGCCGCGGGGCCGGCGCCGAACGCCGCCCGGAGGGGTTCGAGGAGCGGGGCGAAGGCCACCCGGCCGAAGTTGACGAGCGCGACCAGCCCACACAGGCCGGCAAAGAGCCGCCGGGTCACGGACGACCGTGCGGGGGCGAGGGGATCGAAACTTTCGGAACCGCCCGCACTTATGGCGCCGCCGCCGGTACGGGGGCCCATGATCTCCGCTGCACGGATGGCCGCCGTCGACGCCAACGCGGCGGCGCTCGGCGTCCCGCGCAAGCAACTGATGGAGTCGAGCGGCGCGGCGGTCGCCCGCGCCGTCCGCGAGGCGAGCGATCCGGGGGCGTCGGTGGCGCTGGTCTGTGGCCGCGGCAACAACGGCGGCGACGCGATGGTGACCGCCCGGTTCCTCGACGACCCGACGATCCACCTGCTGGGCCGACCCGAGACGATCGGAACGACCATCGCCCGCGAGAACTGGGAGGCGGCCGTCGCCGCGGAGGTCGAGACGCGCGTCGTCACCGACTCGCGGGTGCTCGACCTGGGCGACCCGGACCTGGTCGTCGACGCGATGCTCGGGACGGGGGCGACGGGAGCACCCCGGGAACCCGAGGCCAGCACGGTCGAGGCGATCAACGCGACGGACGCCACCGTCGTCGCCGTGGACGTGCCGACGGGCGTCGACGCGGACACCGGCGAGACGCCGGGGGTCGCGGTCGAGGCCGACCGCGTGGTCACCTTCCACGACGCGAAGCCCGGGATGCGGGACCTCGACGCCGAGGTGACCGTCGCCGACATCGGCATCCCGGACGCCGCCGAGCGGTTCGTCGGCCCGGGCGACCTGCTCGGACTCCGTCGCTCGCCGGACAGCCACAAGGGCGACCACGGCGAGGTGCTCGTGATCGGCGGCGGGCCGTACACGGGCGCCCCGGCGCTCTCCGCGCAGGCCGCCGGGCGGGCCGGCGCGGACCTCGTTCGCGTGGCACCCCCCCGGTCGGTCGCCCGCGAGGTCCAGGCGTTCGAGGCCGGCCTCATCGTCCGACCGTTCGACGGCGAGCGCCTCGTCGAGTCGGTCGTCCCCCGTCTGCTCGATCTCGCCCGCGACCACGACGCGGTCGTGCTGGGACCGGGGCTGGGAGACGACGAGGAGACGCTCGCGGCCGCGCGGGCGTTCCTGGAGGGGTACGACGGCCGCGCCGTCGTCGACGCCGACGCGCTCCGGGTCGTCCCCGACGCGGCGACCGACGCGACGCTCGTCTGTACCCCCCACGCCGGCGAACTGGCGGGGATGGGCTACGAGGTGGGGACCGACCGCGCGGAGCGCGAGGCGACGGCCGCGCGGGCCGCCGCCGACCTCGGCGTGACGGTCCTGCTGAAGGGCCGTCACGACGTGGCGAGCGACGGGACGCGGACGCGGATGAACCGCACCGGGACGCCGGCGATGACCGTCGGGGGCACCGGCGACGTGCTCGCGGGAACCACGGGCGCCCTGCTCGCCACGACGGACCCCGAACTCGACCCGCTCGCGGCCGCGAGCGTCGGCGCCTACGCCAACGGGATCGCGGGCGAACTCGCCGCCGGGGGGCGCGAGAACGGCCTGATCGCGTCGGATCTGCTCGACCGACTGCCCGCGGCGCTCGGGGGTGAGGCCGGTGACCGGATCTGACGCGCCAGCGAACGCCGGCGGTGACGCCGACGCGTCCGGGGACGGGCCGGCGGACGCCGACGCGCTCACCCACACCGACGAGACGGGCGCGGTCCGGATGGTCGACGTGGGCGACAAGCCCGACTCCCGGCGGCGGGCGGTCGCGCGCGGCGAGATCCGTCTGCGGCCGGCCACCGTCGCGGCCGTCCGCGACGACGAGGTCGGCAAGGGCGACGTGCTCGCCACCGCCCGCGTCGGCGCCGTCCAGGCGGTCAAGCACACCTGGGAGACGATCCCGATGTGCCACCAGATCCCCGTCACCAACGTCGAGACGGACTTCGCGCTCGACGGCGACCGGATCGTCCTGACCGTGGCGGTCGAGACGACCGGCAAGACGGGATGCGAGATGGAGGCGCTGTCGGGCGTCACCACGGGGCTGAACGTCGTCTGGGACATGGTGAAGGCCGCCGAGAAGGACGACGCGGGCGAGTATCCGGCGACGGCCATCGACGACGTGCGGGTGATCGAGAAGACGAAGCGGCGGGTGGAGTGAGGCGGGGCGAGGCGTCGAGGTGACGGCCTAGCCCACCAGCCGATCCGCGAGGTCGTGGAAGTCCTCGACGACGAGGTCCGGGTCGCGGCCGAGGTCCTCGCGGGGCAGGGCCTTCTCCGGGCGGGCGACCCACGCCGTCCTCATGCCGGCGTGTTTCGCCCCCCAGACGTCGCGCATCGACCCGCCGGAGGCGTGGAGGATCCGGTCGATCGGCGTCCCGGTTCGGGCGGCGGCGTGGCGGTAGATCTCCCGATGGGGCTTGTAGGTCTCGACCTCGTCGGCGCTGATCGCGTCGGCGACGACCCCGTCGAGGTCGGCGGCCGCGACCAGGTGTTCCAACATCCCCGGATCGCCGTTCGAGAGGACGTAGACGTCGTAGCCGGCGTCGACCAGCCGCCCGATCCCGTCGCGCACGTCGTCGAAGACCGAGAGACGTTCCTCGTAGACCGTCCGGCGGATCTCCTCGCGCGTCGCGGCGGGCACGTCGTGGCCGTGGGATTCGAGCGCGTAGCGCAGTCCCCGGTCGATCAGGTCCCGGAACGGGCGGTACTCGTCGATGTCGTTCGCGATCACGGAGTACAGGAGATACTGCGACCGCCAGAGCCCCGACACCGCCTGGGGGTCCTCGATTCCGTCGACGACCTCGTCCAGAACCGCGGCCTGTGCGTCCACGTCCACCAGCGTCGAGTAGGAGTCGACGGTGACCGTCTCGATGGCGACGTCCATGGGTCGCGTACGGTCGACCGCCCCATAGTCGTGGTGCCGCCGGGCGTCGAGGCCGTCCTCCGACGGTCGCGGGGACCGAACGGCTCCCCGGCCGACCGCTCAGGCCGACTCGGGGGTCACGAGGTCGCCGGCCTTCGCGCGGGCCTTCGAGACGGCGGCGGGCGGGGCCTCGAACTCAAGCAGGACGTGGTCGTCCCGGTAGGTCTCGGTCTCGACGGTGCCGTGGTCGTGGATCCACGAGACCAGACTCATCGTCTCGTCGGTCATCGGGAGGAGGAGGCGCTCGCACTCCCAGTCGGGGAGTTCCGCCGCGATGCGCTCGCGGAGGGCGTCGACGTTCTTGCCGGTCCGCGCCGAGACGGCGATCGGATCGGGCGCGAGCGTCGAGAGCGCCTCGCGCTTGCGGGCGAGGTCGTCGGCGTCGACCTCGTCGACCTTGTTCAGGACGGTCACGATCGGCGCCTCGTTGCGCTCGTAGAGGGTGTCGTGACAGGTGACGAGCTTCTCTCGCATCGCCTCGACCGGTTCGCCGGCGTCCACGACGAGCAAGACGAGGTCGGCGCGGTAGACGGAGTCGAGCGTCGACTCGAACGACTCGACGAGCCAGTGGGGGAGATCCGAGATGAACCCGACGGTGTCGGTCAACAACACCTCCCGGCCCCCGGCCTCGCTCCGGCGGGTCGTCGTTCCGAGCGTGGTGAACAGCCGGTCCTCGGACTCGGCGGTCGGGTCGAGGTCGTCGTGGAGGTCGTCGTTCTCGTCCACGTCGAGATCCGCGGCCAGCCGCCTGAGAAGCGTCGACTTGCCCGCGTTGGTGTAGCCCGCGAGCGCGACGAGCGAGAAGCCGGACTCGCGGCGCTGCTCCCGGCGGCGTTCCTCCTTCTCCGCGACGCGGTCGAGTTCGTCCTCGATCTCCGCGATCTGGCTCTTGATGTCCCGCTCGCGGGACTCGTCGTACTCGCCGAGGCCCATGAACCCGGGGCGCTCGTCGCGGCGGGCGAGCGACGCCTTGGCCTCGGCGCGCGGGAGTTCGTACCGGAGCTCCGCGAGTTCGACCTGGAGCTGTGCCTTCCGGGTCCGGGCCCGCTGGCCGAAGATCTCCAGGATGAGCGTGAACCGGTCGACGACCTCGACGCCCGTCGGGAGCTTCCGGCCGACGTTGAACGTCTGGTAGGGGCCGAGCCGGTTGTCGACGACGAGGCGATCGGCGTCGGCCCGGCGAATCCGTTCCGCGATCTCCTCGACCTTCCCTTCCCCGAAGCCGTACGCGGCGTCCTCCGTCCGGGTCTGGGTCACCTCGTCGACGACCTCGTGACCCGCGGACCGCACCAGGTCGCGAAGCTCAGAGAGGTCGGCGCGCCCGGCGTCGACGCGCTTTGCGATCACCGCGCGCATCGGGATCCCCCACCTTCCCGCAACGGACCGCCGGCCCATCGCGGTGTCTCACGTCGTCCGCTCGTCGCGCCGTCGTGGATGGGTGTCCGTCACCTCCATGCGCGCGTCTAGCGGGTCACGAGTCTTGAACCTTCTCGACGGTCGCGCCACAAACCACTTAAAGAACTGCGGCAGAGGAGGGGACATGGTCGGAATCAACGTCCAGCAGCTCGGACTGGAGTTCGGGAGCGGAGCGATCATCGGGGGCATCATCGGCTTCGCGGCGAAGAAACTGGCGAAGATCATCGCGGTCATCGTGGGGCTGGAACTGGCGCTGTTCAAGTTCCTCGAATCCCGGGGGATTCTGAGCGTGGACTGGGCGCGGCTGACCGGAGGGATCGTGAGCGGCGCGTCGGGGGCGGCGGCCGGGGCGCCCCCGTCCTGGCTGATGTCGATCCTCTCGACGTTCTCGGTGTCGGCCGGCTTCGCTGGCGGGTTCCTGCTCGGCTTCCGGAAGGGGTAGCTCACCGCACGTTGATGTCGTCCTCGTCCTTCAGAATCCTCGTCTCGGCCTCGCCGCTCGTGACCTCGTTCACCAGGTCGTAGAACTGGTTTTGCATCCCCGCGGGGAAGGTGAGCACGCCGACCCACGACCCGTCGGCCTGCCACTCCTCGCGGTCGAGGTCGCCGAAGGTCCGGACGCGGGCCTGGGCCTTCCCGGCGTACTCCGCCGGGAGCCGGACGGCCATCGTCACCTCGTCGAACCGGATGGGGATGACCGGCCGGAGCGCGTCGAGCGCGTCGTCGACCTGGGTCTCGACGGGTTCCATCGGGTCGACCTTGAACCCGGCCTCCTCCAGCGCGCGCTCGATGCGCTCGGGGGGGTGGGGGGCGTCGTCCATCTGGGGGTTGACCGCGTTGCGCGCGATCCGATCGATCAGCTGTCGGCGCTTTTGCTCCTGCATCTCGCGGCGCTGTTCGGCCGTGATCTGGATCTCGCCGCGCTCGACGACCTCCGGGATGATCTCCAGGGGATCGGTCGTCCCGAAGACCGTCTCCAGGTCGTCCTCGGCCGGTCGATCCCCGCGCGAGGCGTCCTCGAAGACGTCCTCGGCGGCGATGACGTCCTCCAGGTCGCCCTCGAACTCGCCGCGCTTGATCGCGAGGGCCGCGTCCGGGTCGATGAGAACCTCGAACCGGGCGCCATGTGACTCTAGCCGGGCGGTGACGGCGTCATCGAGCGAAATCATACGCTCACCTACCGGGGCGGGGGCCAAAAGTCCCACCGCCGACGCGGCTTAGGTAGCGATTAAATAAACTACCGGGCGTCCAGCACGGATTCGATGAGCGAGACGAAACCGACGGTCGGCGAACTCTTCCACGTCGTCTGTCACGACTGTCCTCACGAGCGCCTGGTCGACGACGGCGAGGAGGCCCGGACGCTGGTCGACGACCACGCGGCCGAAACGGGGCACGCGGTCGAGGCCGAACGCGTCGCCTGATCGCTCACCCCGGGGACCGGACGGGCGGAACGGGGCACGGCGACGACGCGATGGTGCGGGCGGGGAGACGGGGGGGGACGGGGGAGAGCCGTCCGACCGCCCCCTCAGTTCGCACCGACGTCGTACGACAGGACGACCCCGTCGTCGAGTCGTTCGACCGACGCCAGGTGCAGGTCGACGAACTCCTCGACGAAGCCCGCCCCGTCGGCGACCGTCGGCGCCTCGCGGCCGCCGACGACGACCGACCCGACGTAGAGGCTGAACTCGTCGACCAGCCCCGCCTCGAAGAGCGAAAAGAGGAGTTCGCCGCCGCCCTCGGCGAGCAGGCGATCGATCCCGCGCGATTCGAGGGCGTCCAGCGCGGCC
Source organism: Haloferacaceae archaeon (assembly GCA_042216285.1). Lineage (GTDB taxonomy): Archaea > Halobacteriota > Halobacteria > Halobacteriales > Haloferacaceae > CAZMLQ01. The sequence continues at coordinate 15,631 of JBDGUC010000021.1, read as the reverse complement.
GGGAGGTCGACCCGCTCCTCGCCCGCGACGACCGGCACCGCCCCGGCCCGCTCCAGCCGGTCGACCCGCTCCGTGGGCGCGGCCTCGGCGACGAGCAGGTAGGTCGTCGCGGCGTCGTCGAGGACCCGCGCGTCCGCCGGCGTCCGGGCGGTCGAGTCCGCGACGACCCGGGCGGGGTCGCTCGGGCGTCCCCCGCGGAGCCGCTCGACGCGGCGGTCCTCGTCGTCGAGCGTCAGGTGCGGGTCGTCCGCGAGGACGGTCCCGACGCCGACCAGCACCGCGTCGGCGGCGGCGCGGAGCCGGTCCAGGCGGTCGAAATCCGCCGGGCCGCTGATGGCGACCTGCCCGCGCTCGCGCGTCGAGAGCTTGCCGTCGGCGCTGGCCGCGGCGTTGACGACGACGTGCATGTCCGTGGTTCGCGTGTCGGGGGGAAAAGCCGGTCGATCGGCGTGCAACGCGGGCGCATCCGGCGGTCGGCCGACCGTCCCGGGCGACGACACCGGCTGTCGCCGCGCGCGACGGCCGTCGCGCGGCGGGACGGGGCGACTCGCGGCCCGGCGAGCGCGCCAGGTCGCCGAAGACGGCCGCTCGCCGCCGTTCGCGGGCAACGGTTTTTGTGGCGGGGGGGCCAACGAGTTCCCGATGGACGTCGAAGACCGAGCCGAGGACCTCGCCTCCGACCTCGGCGTCGACAAAGAGGAGGTCAGGCAGGACATCGAGAACCTGCTCCAGTACAGCGTGCCGATCGACGAGGCCGTCGGGAGCGTCCGGCGGAAGTACGGCGGCGGGGGGAACGATTCGACGCCCTCGGCGGTCGACGTGGCCGACGTGACGCCCGGGAGCGGACCGGTGACGGTGACGGTGCGGGTGCTGACCGTCGGAACCCGGACGATCCGGTACGACGGGGAGGAACGGACCATCCGCGAGGGGGAGATGGCCGACGCGACCGGCCGGATCTCCTACACCGCCTGGGAGGACTTCGGCCTCGAACCGGGCGACTCGCTGACGATCGGATCGGCGACCGTCCGCGAGTGGGAGGGCGAGCCGGAGCTCAACGTCGGGGGAAGCGCCGCCGTCGCCGTCGCGGACGAACCGGTCGAGACGCCCCACGAGGTCGGCGGGGACCGCACCCTGCGCGACCTGCGCGCCGGCGACCGCGGCCGGAACGTCGAGGTGCACGTCGTCGAGACGGAGGACCGGACCATCGACGGTCGCGACGGCGAGACGGAGATCCGATCCGGCGTGTTGGCCGACGAGACGGCGCGCCTGCCCTTCACCGACTGGACCCCGCGGGAGGGAGTCGTCGAGGGGGCCGACGTCCGACTGGAGGACGTCTACGTCCGCGAGTTCCGCGGCGTCCCGCAGGTGAACCTCACCGAGTTCACGTCCGTCGGGACGCTCGATCGCACGGTCGAGGCGCCCGAGTCGGCGCCCCGGCTGTCGATCGCCGAGGCCGTCGAGACCGGCGGGATGTTCGACGTGGAGGTGGTCGGCAACGCGATAGCAGTCCGGGACGGCTCGGGGCTCATCGAACGCTGTCCGGACTGCGGACGGGTGGTCCAGAACGGCCAGTGTCGGTCACACGGCGAGGTCGACCCGGAGGACGACCTGCGGGTGAAGGCCATCGTCGACGACGGGACCGACACCGTGACGGCGGTGCTCGGCACGGACGCCACGGCCGAGGTGTACGGCGGCGACCTGGACGACGCCCGGGCGGCCGCCCGCGACGCGATGGACCGCGAGGTGGTCGCGGACGCGATCCGCGAACGGATCGTCGGCCGGGAGTACCGCGTTCGCGGGAACCTCTCGGTGGACGACTTCGGCGCCAACCTCGACGCGACGGCGTTCGAGCCGACGGCCGACGACCCGGCCGAGCGCGCGCGGGCCGTCCTCGACGGTCTCGCGGCGACCGACGGGGGTGTGGACCGATGAGTGCCGACGGCGGCGACGGCGACGCCGGGGGGAGCGACGGCGGCCCCGGCAGGCGCGAGGTGGCCCACCGGGTCCTCGCCGCCGAGTTCGACGACGCCACCGTCTCCTACCGCGAGAGCGACGAGGAGCGCGCGCCGAACTACGTGGTGACGCCGACCGGCGCGCGGGTGAACCGGCTGTTCGCGGTCGGCGTCCTGACCCAGGTGGAACCCGTCAACGACGACGTGGTGCGGGCGCGGATCGCCGACCCGACCGGCGCCTTCGTCAGCTACGCCGGCCAGTACCAGCCCGATCCGCTCGCCTTCTTCGAGCGGACCGATCCCCCGGCGTTCGTCGCCCTCACCGGCAAGGCCCGGACGTTCGAACCCGACGACGGCGACCGGATATACACCTCCGTCCGCCCCGAGAGCGTCAACGTCGTCGACGCCGACACCCGCGACCGGTGGGTGGTCTCGGCGGCAGAGGCGACGCTTTCCCGGATCGCGCTCGTCGCGGAGGCGCTGGAGACCGACGAGCGCGGCGAGGCCCTGCGCGACCGGCTTCGGGCGGACGGTCACCGCGAGTCGCTCGCGGCGGGGGTTCCGCTCGCAATCGAGCGCTACGGGACGACGCCCGCGTACCTCGAAGCCGTCCGCCGCACGGCCGTCCAGGCGCTCGAACTCGTCGCCGGCGAGCGCGACGCCGTCGACGGGATCGACCTCGCGCCCGACGAGGGGGGCCCGGCGTCGGTCGGCCCGACGCCCGGACGGGCGTCGACGGACCCGGACCCGACGGCGACCGACGAGCGGGCACCGGACGACTCGGCCGACGCCGGGTCGACGGACCCGGACGTGGACCCGGACGCGGCCGCGGAGGGCGAGACGGTCGAGTCGGACGCGACCGACGCCGGGACGGCGGCGGCCACGACCGCCGGCGCGGAGTCGACGCCCGACGCCGGACCGACCGGAACGGCCGCCGGTGGGGACGGGGCGCCCGACGGAACGGCCGACGACGACTCGACGGCGCGGACCGCCGACGCGGGGGAGGGAAACCTCGGCGACTTCGACGGCGGGCCGCTCGGCAGCGCCGAGGAGGGTTCGGCAGCCGCCGGGACGGATCCGGCCGACGACGGAGACGTGCCGACCGACGCCTCCGAAGACGCAAACGGCGACGGGGCGGCCGGTTCGCTGGACGCCGCCGACGAGGACGAGATGTACGAACTCGACGAGGAGGAGCGCCGCGAGGTCCGCGAGGAGTTCGGGACGGAGTTCTCGACGGGGAGCGAGGTCGACGGGCCCGGCGAGGCCGACATCGACGTTCCGGGGCCGGAGACCGGCGCCGGGACGGCCGACGACGACGACGGGGACGTCGGGACCGCCGGGGATGCCGGGACCGCCGGGGACGCCGCCGACGCCGGAGACACGCCGGACGCCCGGCCCGACGACGGGGGCGACGGAGAGGAGTCGCCTGCCGACGAGGCGGCCGACGACGGGGAGGGGGAGTCCGTCGACGTCGAGGACGCCGCCGTCGCCGCGATGGAGGAACTGGACGACGGCGACGGCGCCGACCGGGAGGAGGTGGTCGCGTCGGTGGTCGACGAGCACGGCGCCGACCCCGGCGCGGTCGAGGACGCGATCCAGGACGCGCTGATGGGCGGCCGGTGTTACGAGCCCACCGACGGGTCGCTGAAGCCGATCTGATGGCCGCGGTCGAGCCGGTTCCGGGCGCCCCGGCGGCGGTCGCGGCCCTCGACGGCGAGCGCGCGCTGGTCGTCGCCGACTACCACGCCGGCATCGAGTCGGGACTGCGCCGCGAGCGCGGGGTCGAACTGGCGAGCGCGGCCGACCAGCGCCGCGAGCGACTGCTCTCCCTCCTCGACCGGACCGGTGCCGACCGGCTGGTGGTGCTCGGCGACCTCGCCCACCGGATCGGCGACCCGGCGGGCGAGGAGGAGGCGGAGCTAGACGCGCTGGTGACCGCGGTCACGGAGCGCGTGCCGACGACGCTCGTCCCGGGCAACCACGACGGCGGCGTCGCGTCGGCGTACGCCGACCGGCTGGCGGTCGCCCCGACCGGCGGCCTCCTCCGTGACGACGTCGCGTTCCTCCACGGGCACACGTGGCCGTCCCCGGACCTGCTCGGCGCGGGGACGCTCTGCGTCGGCCACGAACATCCGGCGGTCAGGATCGCAGACGAGGTCGGCGGCGCGCGGGTCGAGCGGGCGTGGCTCCGCGGTCGGCTCCGGCGAAAGCCGTTCGCGGACGGGTGCGCGGTCGATCCGGCCGACCTCGCGTGGGGCGACCCCGACCTCGTCGTCTTCCCGGCGTTCAACGAGCGATCGGGCGGGACGTGGGTGAACGTCGAGGGACGGGCGTTCCTCGCGCCGTTTCTCCCCGACGCGCTCGCGGACGCCGAGGCGTACCTGCTCGACGGGACGCGGCTGGGCGCGTACCGGGAGATCTGAGCGGCGAGCCGGCGCGGCGAGCGCCCGGGCGCTATACGACGACCAGCGCCGCGTACGCGAGCGTTCCCGCGGCGGCCAGATACGCCAGCCAGGGCGAGGCGGGTTCGAATCGCTCGGGATGCCGGAGCGCCAGGACCGACCCGCCGACGACGATCAGCGCCGCGAGCGCCGCGAGGACGTCGACGACGGGGAGGCCCGGTGCGGTGCGAACCGTCATGGCGGCCTTCCCGCCGGCCAGCACCCCGAACGCCGCGATCGACCCCCACATGAGGCGCGCGTGGTTCACGACCCCGGCTACGGAGGTGGGGGACGTGAACGCGTCGCCGCGGGTCGCTGGCTGGGAGCGGGGCGCTTAATCCGGTCGGCGCGCTAGCCCGGCCGATGACGGACTCGGGGGTCGCCGGGATGGACGCGTTCACCCACCTCGGCGGGGCGGTGCGCGACGCGCTCTCGGATCGCGGATTCGAGACGCCGACCGAGCCACAGCGTCGGGCCATCCCGCCGCTCGCCGACGGACGGAACGCCCTCGTCGTCGCGCCGACGGGGACGGGCAAGACCGAGACGGCGATGCTCCCCGTCTTCGACGCCATCGTCGAGGGCGAGGACCGCTTCGGGCTCTCGGCGCTGTACGTGACGCCGCTGCGCGCGCTGAACCGCGACATGCGCGACCGGCTGGAGTGGTGGGGCGAGCGCCTGGGGGTCGAGGTGGACGTCCGCCACGGCGACACCACCCGGTACCGCCGGAGCCAGCAGGCCGACGATCCGCCGGACGTCCTGATCACGACGCCCGAGACCCTCCAGGCGATCCTCACCGGCGAGAAACTGCGCCGGGCGCTCGCCGACGTCGCACACGTCGTGATCGACGAGGTCCACGAACTCGCCGCCTCCAAGCGCGGCGCCCAGCTGACCGTCGGGCTGGAGCGGCTCCGCGACCTCGCCGGCTCCTTCCAGCGGATCGGACTCTCGGCGACCGTCGGCGACCCCGACGAAGTGGGGCGCTTTCTCACCGGCGACCGGGGCTGTGCGGTCGTCGAGACCGACGACGCGAGCGCCATGGACGTGCGGGTCGTCCGACCGGAGGTGACGGCGGAGGACGAGCGGCTGGCGGCCGAACTGGCGACCGACGCCGACCTGGCGAGCCACGTCCGCGCGATCCGCGACGTCGTCCGCGCCCACGAGTCGACGCTGATCTTCGTGAACACGCGCCGGACGGCCGAGGCGCTCGGGTCGCGGTTCCGGCGGCTGGACGAGCCGATCGGCGTCCACCACGGCTCGCTCTCGACGGAGGCCCGGCTGGACGTCGAGGACCGGTTCAAGGCCGGCGAGATCGACGGTCTGGTCTGTACCTCGTCGATGGAACTCGGCATCGACGTGGGGAGCGTCGATCACGTCGTCCAGTACAACAGCCCGCGGGAGGTCGCCCGCCTGCTCCAGCGCGTCGGGCGGGCGGGCCACCGCCGGGACCGCACCTCGCACGGGACGGTCGTGGCGGGGAGCCCCGAGGACGCGCTGGAGGCGCTCGCCATCGCCCGCCGGGCCGGGTGCGACGCGGTCGAACCGGCCGACATCCACCACGGCAGTCTCGACGTGGCCGCCAACCAGGTGGTGGGGGTCGTGATGGATCGCGGCGAGGTCTCGGCCCGCCGGGCCTACGACCTCCTCACCGCGGCCTACCCGTTCCGGGAGCTGAGCGAGGCCGACTTTCGCGCCGTCGTCCGCGAACTCTCGGGCAACCGCGTGCTCTGGCTCGACGAGGACGCCGACCGGCTGGAGAAATCGGGGGGAAGCTGGCAGTACTACTACCGCAACCTCTCGATGATCCCGGACGAGGAGACCTACCGGGTCCGGGACGTCTCGGCGCGGCGGACGATCGGCACGCTCGACGAGCGGTTCGTGCGGACGTTCGCCGAGCCGGGGGCCACCTTCGTCCAGCGGGGGGAACTCTGGCGTGTGACGGAGGTCGACGACGAGGAGTCGCGGGTCGACGTCTCGCCGGTCGAGGATCCGGGCGGGGAGGTGCCGTCGTGGACCGGCAAGGAGATTCCCGTTCCCGCGGCCGTCGCGGGCGAGGTGGGAGAACTCCGCGACGTCGCCGCCGAGCAGTTCGTTGCCGGCGCGGACCGCGACGCGGTCGCGCGGGACCTCGTGTCGCGCTATCCGACCGACGAACGGACGCTCCGGGCGGCGCTCGGACCCGTCGAGCGCCAGGTCGAGGCCGACCATCCGGTGCCGACCGCCGACCGTCTCGTCCTCGAGGCGACGGGCGGGACCGCGGTGCTGAACGCGCCCTGCGGGCACGAGATCAACGAGACCATCGGACGGCTCGTGGCGGCGCTGGTCGGCCAGCAGACCGGTTCGTCGGTGGGGATGGACGCCGATCCCTACCGGATCGAGTTCGACCTCCCCCGGCGCGCGAGCGTCGGCGACGTCCTCGACGCCCTGGAGACGACCGACCCCGACCACGTGGAGCCGTTGCTCGAACTCGCCCTGAAGCGATCGGACGCGCTGAAGTTCGCGCTCACGCACGTCGCGGCGACGTTCGGGCGGCTGAAACGCTACCGGGGCGACGGCCGGATGGGCGCCGACCGCCTGCTGGCCGCGCTCGACGGCACCCCCGTCTTCGACGAGGCGGTCCGCGAGCTGTTCCACGAGGACCTCGCGGTCGAGGCGACGGCCCGGCTTCTCGACCGGATCCAGTCGGGCGAGGTCGCGGTCGTGACGGCCCGGGAGCGCACGCCCCTCGGGACGGCCGGCCGGTCGACCGGCCGGGAGCTTCTGGTGCCCGAGAACGCCGACGCGGGCGTCATCGAGACGGTCAAAGAGCGGATCCACGGCGACCGGGTGCGCCTGCTCTGTCTGCACTGTGCGGACTGGGAGAGCCGGAGACGGGTCGGGGGCGTGCGCGACCAGCCCCGGTGTCCGGAGTGCGAGTCGACGCGGATCGCGGCGCTCAACCCCTGGGACGAGGAGACGCCGGCGGCCGTTCGGAGCGACCCGGCGGACAGGGACGACGAGGCCGAGCGCCGGGTCGAGCGCGCCTACCGCTCGGCGGGGCTCGTCCAGAGCCACGGGAAGCGGGCGGTGATCGCCATGGCCGCCCGCGGCGTCGGCCCGCAGACGGCCGCGCGGATCATCGGGAACCTCCGGACCGACGAGGACGACTTCTACCGGGACATCCTCGAACAGGAGCGCCGGTACGCCCGGACCAACTCCTTCTGGGATTGAGACCGCTCTCCGCTCCGCGGCGCGTCAGGTGGGCCGTCCGTCGCCGACCGGGTCGGGGGCGTCGGCCTCCGAGCCGTGGGAGGCGTGGGGGTCGACGGCGACGCCGCTCGTGATGATGGCCTGCATGCCCTCCTCGACGGTCATGTCCACGTCGTGGACCCGGTCGGCCCGGGCGTGGACGAGAAATCCCCCCATCACCGGGTTGGGGGCCATCGGCACGAACAGCGTCACCATCTCGTCGATCCCGGCACCCTCCCGGATCGTTGGCGGCGGCGTGGCGGTCAGGTAACAGAGCATGTACGAGCCGTCGTCGGGGAACTCCAGCAGTTTGACCTCCCGGAAGCTGTCGGTGTCGTCCGAGAGGAGGACGTCGCTCAGCCGCTGGACGCCGGTGTAGACGCTCCCGAGGCCGGGGATGCCGGAGATCAGGTTGTCGACGGTGGCGGCGATCCGTGACTCCCCGCCCGACCGTCGTTCGGCCACGAATCCCACCACGAGGACGAAGAGGACCAGCACCAGGAGCGCGAGGAGTTCGAGGAGGGGCTTCGGGGCGTCCCCGACGCCGACCAGAAACGAGACGCCCTCCACCACGGGAGCGACGATCCGGGCGAGGGATTTGACGGCGAACCCGAAGACCAGGAGCGTCACGAGCAACGGGACGGTGAGGGCGACGCCGCGCACGAACGACTGGTGGACGGTCCGGGCGAGCCTGTCGAACACTCCACCGGAGGGGCGGAGCGAGTCGATCGACATGCGTTCCCGTCGGATCCGGGCGATGAAAAATCCCGGTTCGCGTCGAACGGGGCTCAGTCGAGCGACGGCCCGACCGCGTCGAGCGCCGCGGCGAACTGTTCGGGCCGGAGCACCACCTCGTCGGCGTGCTCGTTGGCCGCGTCGCCCTCGTAGTCGTCCGCGACCTCCCGGACGGCCAGCGTCGCCGCCTCCCGGCAGACGGCCGCGAGGTCGGCGCCCGAGTAGCCGTCGGTGCGTGCCGCGAGCGCGTCGAGGTCCACGTCGTCGGCGAGCGGCTTGTCGCCGGCGTGTACCCCGAGGATCGCCCGCCGCGCCGCCTCGTCCGGGGCGGGCACCTCGACGTGGGAGGCGAGTCGACCGGGGCGCAGGAGGGCGGGATCGAGCGCCCCGCGGCGGTTGGTCGCCGCCAGGACCACGAGACCGGGATTGTCGGCGACGCGGTCGAGTTCGGTCAGGAGTTGCGAGACGACGCGCTCGCCGACGTCGCTCCCGGCGCCCCCGGCCCGGTCGCGGTCGGCCGCGATGGCGTCGAGTTCGTCGAAAAAGAGGATCGCGGGGGCGGCCTGGCGGGCGCGCTCGAACACCGCACGCACCGCGCGCTCGGACTCGCCGACGTACCGGTCGAGGAGTTCCGGGCCGTCGACCGAGACGAAGTTCACGCCGCTCTCGGCGGCGATGGCGCGCGCGAGCAGGGTCTTGCCGGTGCCGGGCGGGCCGTAGAGCAGGACGCCGGTCGGGGGCTCGGCGGCGGCGGCCTCGAACAGCGGCCCGTAGCGAAGCGGCCACGTCACCGCCCGTTCGAGCGCCGCCTTCGGCCCGTCGAGGCCGCCGACGGCCTCGAACCCCTCGGTCGGTCGCTCGGCGACGTACTCCCGCATCGCGCTCGGCGCGACGCTCGCCATCGCCGTCTCGAAGTCGTCCCGGCGCACGCGCAGGTCCTCGGTCGCCCGCCCCTCTCTCCCGGCCCCGGCCGATCCGCGCCGGACGCGCCGGAGGGCGGCCATGGCCGCCTCGGTGACGAGACTGGCGAGGTCCGCGCCGACGAACCCGTGGGTGCGGGCGGCCAGTCGGTCGAGGTCGACGCCCTCGCCGAGGGGCATCCGGCGGGTGTGGACCTCCAGGATCTCGCGGCGGCCGGCCTCGTTCGGGACGCCGATCTCGATCTCGCGGTCGAACCGGCCGCCCCGACGGAGAGCGGGATCGAGCGCGTCGATCCGGTTGGTCGCGCCGATCACGACGACGTCGCCCCGGGCCTCCAGCCCGTCCATCAGCGAGAGCAACTGGCCGACGATCCGGTTTTCCATCCCCTCGCCGCCCTCGCGCTCGGCGGCGATGGAGTCGAGTTCGTCGAAGAAGACGACCGACGGGGCCTGCTTGCGCGCCTCGTCGAACACCTCGCGCAGGCGCTCCTCGCTCTCGCCCTTGTACTTCGAGGTGATCTCCGGGCCGGAGATGCTGACGAACGTGGCCGACACCTCGTTGGCGACGGCGCGGGCGATCAGCGTCTTGCCGGTGCCGGGCGGGCCGTAGAGCAGGACGCCCTTCGGCGGGTCGATCCCGAGGCGTGCGAACAGTTCGGGCTCCGACAACGGGAGTTCGATCGTCTCGCGGACCCGGTCGAGTTCCTCGTCGAGGCCGCCGATGTCCTCGTAGGCGACGGCGGTGCGATCGCGCGACGACGACGCCCCTCCGGTCGCGTCGCCGGTCGGCCCCGTCCCGGTTCGGGCCCCGGTCGCGTCGGCCTCGCGGTCGAGGTCCAGGTCGATCCGGGTGTCGTCGGTGACCGTCACCGTCCCCCCGGGTTCGGTGTCCGCGACGGCGAGCGCCGCGCCGACCCGCTCGACCCGCACGACCTGCCCGGCGCGGACGGGACGGTCCCGGAGGTCCCGGCGGACCGCGGCCACGAGCGCCTCGTCGTCGAAGTCGTCCGGTCGGCCCGACGTCGGCGTCAGCCGGATCCGAACGGCGTCGGCGAGGTCAGTCGCCTTCCGCACCCGGACGCGGTCGCCGATGTGGACGCCGGCGTTCGCGCGGACGTCGGCGTCGACGCCGATCGTCCCCGGGGCGGCGTCCGGGCGGGCGGGCCAGAGCTTCGCCGCGGCGACCCGCTCGCCCTCGACGAGGAGCGTGTCGCCGCTGAGCACGCCGAGTCGGCTCCGCGCGGCCTCGGGCAGGCGTGCGATGCCCCGCCCGGCGTCGCGCTTCTCGGCCCCGCGGACCTCGAGTTCGAGTTCGGCGACCGGCTCCTCGGTCATGCGCCCCGTAGGGGACCGGCGTACTTCACCGTCGGGGTCTACCGACGTGCCGTCGTCCGGTCCGGCCCCCGAGCCGGGACAACCGTTTTATTCGGGCGTCACCGACCCCCGCCCATGGTCACGACCACCGAGCGTGACGACATGACGTGGTACGAGTGCGAGGTCTGTGGGCTGCTGTTCGACACCCGATCGGACGCCGAACAGCACGAGGCGAACTGCGACGCCGAGGAGCCCTCCTATCTGCAGTGACTGCTCCCACGACTGACGTCGTGGACCTTCCCCTCGAAATCCGCAACTCGACGCCGCACCACCCGAGGTCCGGCGACTCGGCCGGTCAGTCGTCCGCGTCGTCGGCCGCCACGTCACGGTCCTCCCCGTCGTTCGATCCGTCACCGGCCTCGTCGTTCGATCCGTCGCCGGCCGCCCCGTCGTCCGTCGGGGCGACGAGTTCGTAGGCGTCCTCGTTCCAGCCGTCCTCGGCGAAGACGAACACGCGCCCGTCGACCGTCTCCGGATCAGCGGTCACGACGGTCCGATTCCCCTCGACGCGCCGGACGGTGACGCCCGGGAACAGTTCCGTCTCCTCCCCGGCGTCGAGGACCACCCGTCCGACGCCGGTGTCCTCGAGGATCTCGTCGTCGGTCGTCAGGTCGTTGACGTACACCATCACCCCCTCCGTCCCGTCCGGGGCGGTGACGAGGACGTGCGTCTCCCGTCCGGGCGCGGTGCGAAGCCGTCCGTCGGCGGGGTCGGGGACGCCGCGATAGAGGACGCTCCGTCCGTCGAGATACGTCACCTCGACGCCGTGATCGAGGAGCGAGACGCCGACGGTTGCGGGGGCGACGTCGGACGGTCCGTGCATGGGTGTCACTGCCGGTCGCGGGCCAAAAGGGACTCGTTCCGGGCTCGCCTCCCTGCCACAGGGGTTTTGATCGTCCCCGTCCTGCATCGGAACATGAAATTCACGCGGCGGGAGGTGACGGCCGCGGGGCTGGCGCTGGGGGCGGGCTGTCTGTCCGGAGGTTCGAACGTGCGCTATCCCGAGTCCGCGAGCGGCAAGCCCCTGGTCGGGCAGCGGGCCACGGCGGCCGCCACCGACGACGCCGGCCCGGCGCCGTCGAACCCGGGGTTCGCCCCGGATACGCGGGGGATCCACGACGAGACGCGGTGGTTCGCGTCCGAGTACGAGGCGGTCCTGCGCGCCTACCTGGACGCGGTCGAAGCGGCCCGCGCGACGGTCGCCCGCGTCGAACGCCGGAGCGAAATCGACGACGACGCGATCGGGGTGGCCGAACGCGCCGTCGACGACCTGCTCGAGACGATCGGCGATCGGGTCCTGCCCCACTTCCAGATCCGGGGGTACATCGCGGACGAAACCGGCCGCCACCTGGAGGTGGCCCGTACGTTCGCCCGCCGGGGCGACGTCGACCGGGTCCGGGAGGAACTCGGCCGCCTCGCGGCCTTCCTGGCGGACGTCGGGCTCCGGACGTTCGTGAACCGGAACATGTCGCGGAATCCGGTCCGCAACCGGCTGCTCTCCTACCTCCGGCGATCCGACGACGGGTCCCACGGCGCCCTCTTCGAGGTGTGGGACGAGCGGACGGGGTTCACCACGTACGCCTACGGGGGACCGAGCAGGATCCGGGCGGAGGACCCGGACGGGCCGTTCGGCGAACGGGAGCGCTCGGCGTACGCGTCCCGGTTTGTCCCCGCGATGTCGGACGACAGGCGGGGGGCGACGTACGTCCTGGCGCGGGCTCTGCCGCGGCGCGAGGACCAGCCGGACCCGCTGGTTCCCGCGACGTATCCGGAGAACGCGGTCGTCGTTCAGGCGTTCGACGACGACGACGCGGCGGCCGCCGCCCGGCGCGCGCTGGTCGCGGACGGCCCCGTCACCGTGGAGGGCCGGACGCGGCTCGGCGAGGCGACGATGGACCGGATCTACTACCGCGCCCTGGGCGACGTGGTCTACGCGTTCATGTTCCGGACCGCGGAGTTCCTGGTCGCCGTCTCCCCCTCCGAGGTGGCCTGGAACGAGCGGATCAACTGGTCCGATGGCCTCCAGCGGACCTGGCTCTGGGCGGGGGGCTGATGTCGGCGGCCGGCCGCGCGTTCGGGCTGATCGTCGCCGTCTTCGCGGTGCTGGGCGTCGCGCTCGGCGCGAGCGGCTACCTCGCGGTCGACTGGGCGCGAACGCAGTTCGTCGTCGCGGCCGGGGGAGCGACGCCGGGGCGGTTCGGCCCGGTGTTCGTCGCTCTCGTCGCCGTCCAGACGACCGTGGCGCAGTTCCTGATCGGGACGGCCGTCGCCGGACTCGTCGGGGCGATGGCGGGGTCGCGGTTCGCGGAGGTCCGGACCGCCGGCCTGGTCGCCGCCGCCGGATCGGCGACCGGGTTCTACCTGATGGGCGTCCTCGCCGTCCTCCTCCTCTCGCTGGCCGGCGGCCCGGGGACGGGCCAGGTCTACGCCCCGGGACAGGCGCTTGGCCCCCTGCTCCTGGCCGGAGTGCCGGCCGCGCTCGCGGGCGGGGCGGGCGGCGTCGCCGGGGCGGCGCTGGTCCGGTGACGGCCACGGAACGTGCGCTGCCGGTGCCGGACCGGCAGGTTCAACTGTCCGGTGAGCGCCAGGGACGGGTATGCGCGGCCGCGCCGTCGCCCTCGGAGCGGGGACCGTCCTCAACGCCCTGGCCACGGGCCGGGGAGCGGCGTTCGCGCTCGACGCCGAGACGACGGCGACGGTCGACCTGGACGACACGGGCACCGTCGAGGGGAGCGTCGCAGACGACCCCGGCGCCGACACCGGGCTGATCGAGCGGTGCGTCGAACTGGTCGTCGACCGGTACGGCGACGGCGAGGGAGGGCACGTCCGGACCGAGAGCGAGGTGCCGATGGCCGCCGGGCTGAAGTCGTCGAGCGCGGCCGCGAACGCGGCCGTCCTCGCGGCGCTGGCGGCCCTCGACGTGCCGGTGACGGACGATCCGGGCGCGGCCGCCGGATCGGGACCGGGCGCCGACCCGGGTCGCGGCGACGCCGGCGGCCTCACCCGCGAGACGGCCTGCCGGCTCGGCGTCGCGGCCGCCCGCGACGCCGGCGTGACCGTCACCGGCGCGTTCGACGACGCGAGCGCGAGCATGCTCGGCGGCGTGACCGTCACCGACAACCGCGCGGACGAACTGCTCGCCCGCGACGAGGTGACCTGGGACGCGCTCGTCTGGACGCCGCCCGAACGCGCCCACTCGGCCGACGCCGACGTCGCCCGCTGCGAGCGGGTGGCCCCGGTCGCGGACCTGGTCGCGGAACTCGCCCTCGACGGGCGCTACGGGACGGCGATGACGGTCAACGGGCTGGCGTTCGCGGCGGCGCTCGGCTTCTCGACCGATCCGGCGGTCGAGGCGATGCCCCACGTCGCGGGCGTCTCGCTGTCGGGGACGGGGCCGAGCGTCGTCGCCGTCGGCGAGCGGGACGGACTGGAGCGGGTGCGCGACCGCTGGACCGAACGGGAGGGAACCACGTGGACGACGACGACGAGAACGGACGGCGCACGGGTGATCGACGCATGACCGAACGGACCGAGACCGGTACCGGAACCGACACCGGGGAGACGAGCCTCGACGAGTTGCGCGCGGAGATCGAGGGGATCGACCGCGAACTCGTCGAACTGATCGCCCGCCGGACGTACGTGGCCGACACCATCGCCAGGGTGAAAGCCGAACGAGACCTGCCGACCACGGACGAGGAACAGGAGGCCAGGGTGATGGAGCGGGCGGGGCGCAACGCCGAGCGTTTCGACGTCGACGCCGACCTCGTCAGGGAGGTCTTCCGGTTGCTCATCGAGTTGAACAAGGCGGAGCAACGGCAAAACCGGTAGCGCATAGCCCGGGTTCTTTTGACCGGCTGAATCAGCGTCTCATCAGGCTGAAGTCTCCGAGTTCGTCCGTGAAGCCCCATCGCTCGTAGAATCCGACCATCTCCTCGAGACAGTACAGTTCGAAGTGCTCGACGTCGACCAGTCGAGGATGGCCACGGAGTTCGTCCATCAGTCGTTCTCCGAGCCCTTCGTTCCGATACGGTTCAGCCACCATGACATCGAAGATGAGTGCCTTGTAGGTGTAGTCGGTGAGGATACGGGCGAACGCGACGAGTTCTCCAGAGTCCGTATCTTCAAACCCAACTAGTTCGTCCGAATTGGTGAGCATCCGGGGAAGTTCGTCCCGTTTCCTCGTTTCCGTCCACCACTCGTTCCGATACAACTCGTGGAGGTCGTCGACGTGTCCGTCTGTGAGTTCCTCGATTCGTCTCGTTTCCATATCCCGGCTTCTCGGAGTCGGATATACAACCTTTGGAAAGCGTGGTAATGGAACGCAAGGAGCGGGAGGGCCGAGAACGCGGCAAAGTAGACGAAATCTGCAACACCAGTCGAGAACCTGAACGAGGTCCAGCAGCGCCAGTCGCGAGAGCAGAACTAGTGAAGACTGTTCGAAGAGAGCGAGCTTTGTCTATCCAGTTGTGTACCACTCGCGAGGCACAGTAAGTTTATATCGCATCTGGTTACCGTCACGGGTCCTCTCAATGAGGTCCAGTCGCTCACAGAGCGTACCACAGTAACCGACGTAGGGGTCAGCTTCGTTACCGTAGTATTCCTCTAGACGTTCCAGTAAGTCGCTCTTGAGGATACCGTCTGGATGGGTATGGTCAACGCGATTGAAACGTTCTAACTCGCCGAGGAAAGCAACATAGTGGCCATACATATGGAGACCACGGTAAACGGCAGTCTCGGCAGGTCTGAGGCCGGTCATATCATCGTCGAACATATCCGCGACATCTTCCCCGACAATGGTGAGGGAGAGAACATCCTCCGCTTTGGAACCTTTCTTCTCAACCTGAAAGAGGTCGTTTGATTTTCGTCCGACGAGCCCGAAGTTCATCGAGCCAACTTCTCCGAGTTGTTCGATTGTGTTGAGATAGTCTGCCAATTCTTCCCGAGAGCAGGAGTCTACCGAGTGGAGGTGTCGTAGCGCTGCTTT
>JBDGUC010000006.1:0-66720 GCA_042216285.1 Haloferacaceae archaeon | reverse complement strand
CGATGACGTAGCGGCCGTCCTCGCGCAGGGAGATGATGTACTCCTCGCGGTCGTAGAGCTCCATGAGGTTCAGTTCGTACTGGCCGGGGTTGACCACCCGGATGCTCTCGAACTGGTCGTTTAGCTCCGCGCGGAGGTCGGCGAGGTCGGGCCGGTCGTCGTCGGGCGTGTCGACGACGGTGGCGTCGGCGTCCGGCGGGTCCGGGGACGAAGAGGGGGAGACGTCGGACCGGTCGGCGACGGGGTCGGCGGAGTCGTCCACCTCCCGGCGCGTGGCGACCTCGGACCGGGCGTCGGTCTGGGCGTGGTCCTCGGGGCGAAAGGAGTCGGGCGGGGGGTCGGGATCGGGTTCGATGATGTCGGCGTCGTCGGACTCCGTCTCGCGCTGGGAGGGCCACGAGCGCGAGAGGGGATCGTCGGCGGACGAGTCGGAGGCGTCCGTGGCCGGGTCGGTCTCGGCGTGGGGAGGGGCGTCCGGAGTTGAATCGGCGGCGGTCCGGCCCTTCGGCTGGAACTGGAACTTGTTGCCCCCGCAGTCGGGACAGCCCGAAAGCATCTCCTTGGAGCCGTCGGGAAAGCGTCGACCGCAGTTCGTACACAGGTGGGGCATTACTTGCGCGAGACCAGCGCGCTGATCAGGTTTTCGTCCTTGTGGAGGGTCTCGATCTGGTTGGCCGGGCCGATCACGGTGAGTCGCTTCGGCGCCTCCTTGCCCATCAGCCGGCCGAGGAGGCCGGGGTTCGACGTCTCCGACGTCGGATAGGTCTCGATCTCGATCCCGCTGAACCCGTCCGGGGTGATCTCGCCCATCGTCACCTCGATGAGCCGGGACTCCTCGTCCGGGGAGAGGCCATCCTCGAGGACGACGATCCGTCCCTCGCGGACGCCGTCGAGGATGAGCCGGATCTTCTCCATGCTCGTCAGTCCCTCCATCCGGGCGCCGCTGACGAGGTCGATCTGCACGCCGTCGCCGTCGGGATCCGGTTGGGTCATCTCCGGCATGACGTCACCCGAACTGCTCCGCGATGTTGTCGTAGACGGTGTCCATGTTGTCCCCCTCGAGCGCCGAGAGCGGTACCACCTCGTGTTGGGGGTAGGCGTCGGCGATCCGCTTGACGTTCGACTCCGCCAGGTCGGTCTTGTTCGCGAAGATGAGCACCGGGAGGTTCTGGCTCTCGATGATGCCGATGAGCATCGTGTTGACCTGGGAGATCGGATCTTTGGTGGAGTCGAGCACGTAGATGACGCCGTCGACGTCCTCCCGGAGCCAGTGCATCGCCTCGGCGACGCCCTCGGTCGCCTCCCGGGAGCGCCTGACCGCGTCCTCCTTCTCCAGGTCGTGATCGAGGAACTCCTGGTAGTCGACCTTGGTCGCCACCCCCGGCGTGTCGACGATGTCGATCGAGACGGTCCGGCCGTTGCGCTCGATTTCGACGTTCTCCTTCCGGCGGGCCCGCCGCGTCTCGTGAGGGATGCGGCTCTCTGGCCCCACGGCGTCGCCGGTCCAGTCCCGGGCGATCCGGTTGGCCAGCGTCGTCTTCCCGGCGTTGGGGGGACCGTAGATGCCGATGCGCTTCGGCTCGGACCCCGCAAACAACAGTTCCGTGACGCGTGAGATGCTGTCTCTGATTTCCGTGATGAGTCCCATCCTGTCCTCCCGTACCCCGTTCCTGGCGGGGTGTATGCCGGTACAACGCCGCCCGGACCACTTAACTGTACGTCAGACTAACATGTGATTTCATACATGTCGTCGGACGTCGGAACGGGCCGATCGCCGGCCGGGGACCAGGTGCTCCCGGGTGGGGACGGCCCCATACGCTCACGGCCGCCGGGAGGGGCGTCCCACGTCACTGTCCCACGCCACTGCCGCGGGAAGGTACCACCGCCGCGGGAAGCTGCCACCGAAGCGGGCAGGTGACCGCCCCGGAACCCCCCCACCCCTTCGTTTCAGGTGGAACGCACCGAGACCCTCCCCCCCACGGGGGCCCTTCCGCGACACGAAGATTTATCCCACCGTGTCACGAATACGGTCCGTACTAGACCTAGACGGGATAGTTTCGTTCGTTCGTCGTTCGGTTTGAAGTCGATCGTGGCGGTCCCCTCCCCCGCGGCGATCGGTTCCACCTGAAACGAAGGGGTGGGGGGCTCCGGCGGTCGACGGGTTCTCGTCGCCGCGGTCGACGCCGGAACGTGGACCCCCCGTCCGCTCCGTCCGCTCCCCATCCGCTCCGTCCGCCGGCGTGTGCGCCGCACGCGGAGCCGGGTTCCGGACCTGCCGTCCTCCCGGTCGTGCGTGGCGGTGGTTTTTCGCCGACATATCTCGCGGGGGGAAAGTTTTAGTACCGGGTGTTCGTCTAATCCCTCTGTATCATCTGGACGGGAATCGCCGTCCGTCATCTCCGGACGACGGGCTGTGTGGGGGCTACGGTCCGTCGTCCGGCGACGTCCGGGTGGGTTCCACTCGAAACGAAGGGGGTAAACCGATGGACGAGAACGAACGGAGGGGGTAAATCGATGGACGAGGACGAACTGGTACGTGAAACCGAACCGATACGTGGATCATCGATGGACGAGGACGAACCGGCACACGACGCCGACGACCTCGGTACCCGTGAGGAAGGGACGGATCGGGTCGGGGGACTCGGGAACGGCCACGGGCGCGATCGTGCGGTAGACATCGCCACGTCGGGGGTCGACCTCGACGACGTCATCGACGACGAGGAGGAGAGTCAGGGACTCTTCGACGACCTGCTCTCCGGCGAGCCCATCTTCAAGAACAAGGAGGTCCTCCGTCCGTCGTACACGCCCCGCAAACTCCCCCACCGGAACGACCAGATCAACCGGATGGCGACCATCCTCGTGTCGGCGCTCCGGGGCGAGACGCCCTCGAACATCCTGATATACGGGAAGACGGGGACGGGCAAGACCGCGAGCGCGCAGTTCGTCTCCCAGGAACTGGAGTCGACCTCCGAGAAGTACGACGTCCCCTGCGAGGTGGAGTACATCAACTGCGAGGTCACGGACACGCAGTATCGCGTCCTCGCACGGCTGGCGAACACGTTCATCGACCGCAACCGGGACCTGATCGACGACCGGATCGCCGAGCTCCGCGATCTCTCCTCTCGCGCCGCGGACGACCGCGCCGCCCTGGAGGGGACGGAGTTCGACCGGGTCGCGGGCGTCGGGGAGCGCGTCGAGGCGCTCGAGGCCGACCGCGAGGCGATGGAGGACGTCCCGATGACGGGGTGGCCGACCGACCGGGTCTACAACACCTTCTTCGACGCCGTGGACTACCACGAGCGGGTCGTCGTCGTCATGCTCGACGAGATCGACAAGCTGGTCGAGAAGTCCGGCGACGACACGCTCTACAACCTCTCGCGGATGAACTCCAAGCTCGACAACTCCCGCATCTCGATCATGGGGATCTCGAACGACCTGAAGTTCACCGACTTCCTCGACCCCCGGGTCAAATCGAGCCTGGGCGAGGAGGAGATCGTCTTTCCCCCCTACGACGCCAACCAGCTCCGGGACATCCTCCAGCACCGCGCGGAGATCGCGTTCAAGGAGGGCGCGCTCTCGGAGGACGTCATCCCGCTGTGTGCGGCCTTCGCGGCCCAGGAACACGGCGACGCCCGGCGCGCGCTCGACCTCCTCCGGACCGCCGGCGAACTCGCCGAGCGCGGCCAGGCCGACACGGTCGAGGAGGAACACGTCAGACAGGCCCAGGACAAGATCGAACTCGATCGCGTCGTCGAGGTCGTCCGCACGCTCCCCACCCAGTCGAAGATCATCCTCTACGCCATCATCCTGCTGGAGAACAACGGCGTCCACACCATCAACACCGGCGAGGTGTTCAACATCTACAAGCGTCTCTGCGAGGAGATCGACGTCGACGTGCTCACCCAGCGGCGGGTCACCGACCTCATCTCCGAACTCGACATGCTCGGCATCGTCAACGCCGTCGTCGTCTCGAAGGGACGCTACGGGCGCACGAAGGAGATCTCCCTCTCCGTCCCGACCGACGAGACCGAGGCCGTCCTCCTCTCCGACTCCCGGCTCGGGGACGTGGAGGACGTCCAGCCGTTCGTCCAGGCGCGGTTCGACGACTGAGGGCACACGGCTCGCGGCTCCGTCACGGGTCCGTCGTCCGTTCTCCCGCTCTCCTCTACCCCACGGCCACGCCGGTCGCGGGGCTCTCGCTCGATCCGGGGGAGCCGGAGGCGACCGTCGCCGCGGGCCGTGGGTGTCCGTCGGACGCGTCGTGGGGTCCGGTCCAGACGGCGGGTCCGATCAAGCCGGATCCGCCGATCGACCCCACGCCGGATCCCGGACCGACGACCACCGCTCCCCCGCTCGTACCCCCGCTGCCGGGGCCGACGACGAGCGGCGCGCGCTGGCCCTCGGCGAGCCACAGCCGGACGTATCCGAGGTAGGGGACCCGCACGTGGGCGACCCCGGTGATCCACGTCGGGCGAACCGGCCCGGCGATCCCGTTCACCTGGTCGTACTCCCCGTTGGCGTCCCCCTTCGTGATGAACCCCGCGTGGGGGGCCGGACAGTTCGGGAGCTCCCGGCAGGAGTCCGCGGCGATGTACGACGGATCGGCCTTGTCGTACCAGTTCTCGCCGTCGTCGACCCAGAAGCGCGCCCGGTGGATGACCGGCGGTCCGCTCCGCGCCGGGCTGTCGTAGACGATGACGGAGCCGTAGCCGCCGAACGTCCGGTAGTCGATCCGTTCGCCCGCGGTCTCCGTGACGATGCCGCGGGTCCTCGCCGAGCCGTCGGGGACGTAGCGCCCGGGGGTGCTGACGAACACCAGATCGCCACGGTACATGTGGGGCTCCATGCTCCCGCTCTCGACGGCGACCATGGGCGGCCAGACGCCGCTCAGCGCGAACAGCAGGAGGCCGACGAGCGCGACGATGGCGATGCTTATCAGCGCTTCCCGGACGACCATCAGGGGTCCCTGTCGGGCGTCGAGCAATGCCCGAAACGGGTTGTCGGCCGACGAACCGTCCGTGCGATTCCGGAGTGACGGGCCGGGGCGGGACGACGTCGTCCCGCCGGATCCGTCCCCCTCTTCCCTCCCGGCGGTCGACGGGGGAGGGGATCCGTCCTCGGCCGGCGAGGCCGGGGAGCGACCGTCGTCGTCGCTCATCGTGGAGTCATCGCTTGCTGTCGGTTTCAACCTTCCGGGACGTGACTCGTCGGATCGTCGGCACGCTTTTGCTCGCCCGTCCCGTTCGGCGCGACGTGCCCCTGGAGACGCCCGTCCGGCTCGTCCGGGAACTCGCCAGCCACGGGTACAACGCCGAGCGCGAGGCCGTGACGTTGCTCGCCGGCGCGGACGACCCCGACCGGGCGCTCGCGGCCGCGATCGAGCGCGCCCCCGACGACGCGCTCGTGGTCACCCCGGACCTCGTCCGGGACGCGCTCGCCGACGGCGGCTCGGCCGCCGCGTCGTCGGCCCCCCGGTCCGACCCGACCGACGACGGGACCTCTCCCCCGACCACCAGTGCGACGGCGGCCGGGAGCCAACCGGATTCGAGGGACTCGCCGGCCCCCCCGGACTCGTCGGATTCGGCGGACTCGCCGGATTCGAGAGACTCGCCGGCCCCCCCGGACTCGTCGGATTCGGCGGACGCGACCGACGGATCGGCGTCCTCGCCCGCCGGGATGGCTCCCGACGCGTCGTCGAGTTCGACGGCCGATTCTCCAGGCGAAACGGAGGGGTCGGGGGGACCGGCCGCCCCGATCCAGGTCGCAGGCGACGTGACCGGACGGAGCACCGGTACCGGCGCGTACGACGAGTTCGTTGACACGTTCCGGGACCGCTACGAGCGCCTCTCCGCGAAGCTCTCGGGGCGGGTCAACCGCCGGCCGGCGGCGGCCATCGCCGAGATGTCCGGCGGGAGCGAGGCGGCGCTCGTCGGTCTGGTCAACGACGTCCGCTCGACGACGAACGGCCACTGGCTGATCGAACTGGAGGACACGACCGGGACCTTCCCCTGTCTCGTGACCAAAAACCGGGAACTCGCCGACCTCGTCGACCTCCTTCTGCTCGACGAGTGCGTCGCCGTCGAGGGACGGCTCTCCGACGACGGCGGCCTCCTGTTCGCGGACGCCCTTCACTTCCCGGACGTCCCGCGGACCCACCGGCCCTCGACCGCCGACCGGGAGGTGGCGGCGGCGCTGGTCTCGGACCTCCACGTCGGGAGCCAGGAGTTCGCGGCCGACGCCTGGGCGCAGTTCGCCGACTGGCTCCACTCCCCCGAGGCCGACCACGTCGAGTACCTGCTGATCGCCGGCGACATGGTCGAGGGCGTCGGGGTCTACCCCGGCCAGGACGAGGAACTCGACATCGTCGACATCTACGAGCAGTACGAGACGTTCTCCGAGCGCCTCAAGGAGGTGCCGGGGGAGATGGAGGTGGTGATGATCCCGGGCAACCACGACGCGGTCAGGCTGGCCGAACCCCAGCCGGGGTTCGACGAGGAGTTGCGCGACGTCATGTCCGCCCACGACGCCCGCATCGTCGGCAACCCCGCGACGGTCACCGTCGAGGGCGTCTCGGTGCTGATGTACCACGGCGTCTCGCTCGACGAGGTCATCGCCGAACTCCCCGCGGAGGAGGCGAGCTACGACGACCCCCACCGCGCGATGCACCAGCTCCTCCGCAAGCGCCACCTCGCCCCCCAGTACGGCGGCCGGATGCAACTCGCCCCCGAGGAGCGCGACTACCTCGTCGTCGACGAGGTCCCCGACGTGTTCCACGCCGGCCACGTCCACAAGCTCGGGTACGGGACCTACCACGGCGTGCTCGCCATCAACAGCGCCTGCTGGCAGGAACAGACCTCCTTCCAGCGGAAGGTCGACATCGATCCCGACGTGGGGTACGCGCCGATCGTCCGTCTCGACACGCTGGACCTGACGGTCCGGGATTTCGCGCCGTAGCGGCGCTTTGCTCGCCCGGCGTGGCCCGCTAGTCCGGTTCGAACCGGTAGCGCACCGTCTCCCGGCCGTCGAAGGTCGGCCCGGCGCCGTCCTCCGCGAAGCCGACCCGTTCGGCGGCCGCGCGGATCTCCTCCTCGTCGACCCCGACGAGGAGTTCGACCTCCATGCCCTCTCCGGCGGCGAACCGGATCGGTTCGGCCAGCAGGCGCTCGCAGACCTGGACCGATCCGCCGAGCTGGGTCACGTGGACCGTCCGGTTCCGGGCGTCGAAGCTCACGAAGCCCACCACCTCCTCTCCGTCCCGGTCGGTTCCGGGGCCGGAACCGCCCTCCACCGGCGCGTCGGCGTGTGGCCCCGGGTCGCCGGCCGACCGGACCGCGACGCGCACCGTCCGGTCGTGGACGAGGTTTCGCATCACCTCGGTCGGCGCGTCGCCGACGGCCGCGAGCGCCTCCGCGTCCGCCTCGACGGCGTCGCGCACCCGCATACCCCCGATAGATGGCACCGGACCTTGAAACGCACGCCTGCAGGGGCCGACGCCGCAGGTTTCGCTCCGTCCGCGTCCCGGTCCCGGTTCCGTCCCCGTCCATCCCGCGTCCGCGTCCCGCACCCGACCGGGTCGCCGCCTAGCAGGTCGCGCCTAGCGGGTCGCCGCGTCGATGGCCTGGTCGAGGTCGGCGACGATGTCGGCGGGATCCTCGACCCTGACCGAGAGCCGGACCATGTCGGGCGTGACGCCGGCGGCGCGTTGCTCCTCCTCGGTGAGTTGCTGGTGGGTGGTCGAGGCCGGGTGGATGATGAGCGTCTTCGCGTCGCCGACGTTCGCCAGGAGCGAGGCGAGTTCGACCTCGTTGACGGTTCCCTTCGCGGCGTCGTAGCCGCCGGCCAGGCCGAACGTGATCATGCCGCCGTAGCCGCCGTCGAGATACTCGCCGGCGTTGTCGTGGGTCGGGTGGGACGCCAGCCCGGGGTAGTTGATCCACGACACGTCGGGGTGATCGGCCAGGTGTTCGGCGACGATCATCGCGTTCTCGCAGTGGCGGGTCATTCTCATTGGAAGGGACTCGGTCTTCTGGAGCGTGACCCAGGCGTCGAACGGCTTCTGGGGGTTGCCGAGGTCGCGCAGGCCGCGGGCGATGGCGGCGTAGGTGAACGCGGCCGGACCGAACCGCTCGGCGAAGTTGACGCCGTGGTAGGCGGGGTTGTCCCCGCCGATCTCCGGATACTTCTCGGCGTGGTCGGCCCAGGGGAACCGGCCGCCGTCGACGACGACGCCCCCGATGGTCGATCCCGAGCCGTGGATCCACTTCGTCGTCGAGTTCCACACCAGGTCCGCGCCGTGTTCGATCGGCCGACAGAGGTACGGCGTGGCGAACGTGTTGTCCACGAACAGCGGGACGTCGTGGTCGTGAGCGACGTCTGCGACCCGCGCGATGTCGGGCGTGTCGAGCGCCGGGTTGCCGATGGTTTCGAGGTGGACGTAGGCGGTGTCGTCGTCGATGGCGTCGGCGTACGCCTCGTAGTCGAGCGTGTCGACGAACCGGGTCGTGATCCCGCGGCGCTCGACGGTGTGGGTGAAGTAGGTGTAGGTCCCGCCGTAGAGCGACGAGGCGGTGACGACGTTGTCGCCCGCCGAGGCGAGCAGGAACGTCGTCAGATCCAGCGCGGCCATCCCCGAGGCGGTGCAGGCGGCGCCGACGCCGCCCTCCAGCGACGCCAGGCGCTCGGCCAGCGTCATCACCGTCGGGTTCATCAGGCGCGTGTAGATGTGGCCCTCCTCCTCCAGGGCGAACTGCGCGGCGGCGTCGTCGGCGTCGTCGAAGACGTAGGAGGTGGTCTGGTGGATCGGCGGCGCGCGTGCGCCCGTGGCCGGGTCTGGTTCCTGGCCCGCGTGCAGGCTCCGCGTCGCGAAGCCGGGCGTGCGTTCGTCGTCCGCGTCGTCGTCTGCCATACCGGGACCCCCGGCGCGCACGCCTCAAAAGCTTCCGGTACGCGGCGTGAGCGACGTCAGGGCCGGTATCGGGGTCCGAGCCGTTCGAGCCGACCCCCCCGGCCGTTCGAGGACTGCCGGTCGTCGCGTCCGCGGGTGTCGGTGACCGCCCGCCCCTCGACCCCCTCGGCGAGGAAGTCCCGGAGCGGCGGGCCGACCTTGCCGGGTTCGACGAGGAACGCGTCGTGGCCGTGGTCGGACTCGACGACGTGGTGGGCGACGGGCCCCCCGGACGCCCGGAAGGCGTCGGCCAGCGCCTCGGACTGGTCGACGGTGAAATGCCAGTCGGCGGTAAAGGACATCAGGAGCGCCTCGCCCTCGAAGGCCGCGAGCGCCGCGGCGTCCGACTCGTACCCCTCGCTCAGGTCGTAGTCGTCCATCGCCCGGGTGAGATAGAGGTAGGAGTTGGCGTCGAACCGGTCGACGAACGTCTCGGCCTGGTAGTCGAGGTAGGACTCCACGTCGCGGTAGGGGAAGAAGTCGGCCGCCCGGTCCGTGGGAAACGAGTCGCGGCGGGCGTCGCGGCCGGCGGCCCGGCGGCCGAACTTCCGCTCCATCGAGTCCTTCGAGAGGTACATGACGTGGCCGAGTTGTCGGGCGATCGCCAGCCCGTCGTCGGGGTGGCCGTGCCCGTAGTAGTCGCCCTCTCGCCACTCGGGGTCGGTGGTGATCGCCCGGCGGGCGGCGGCGTCGAGGGCGAGACACTGCGGGTCGAGGCGAGGGGCGGCCGCGATGGGGGCGACCAGACGGGCGTCGTCGGGGTACGCGACCGCCCAGTCCAGGGCGTTCATCCCGCCGACGCTCCCGCCCGCGACGGCGTGGAGGCGCCCGACGCCGAGGTCGTCGAGCAGGCGGCGCTGTGCGCGGGTCCAGTCTCTGACCGTCACCGGCGGGAAGTCGGTGCCGTAGGGCTCGCCCGTCTCGGGGTTCGTCGACGGGGGCCCGCTCGTGCCGTAACAGGATCCGGGGACGTTCGCACAGACCACGTAGTACTCGTTGGTGTCGACGGCCTTCCCCGGTCCGACGACGTCGCCCCACCACGCCCGGGCCTGGCCGGTCGCGCCGTTGTCGTCCTCGCCCAGCGGCGCGACGTTCTGGCTCCCGGTCAGGGCGTGACAGAGGAGGACGGCGTTGTCGCCGTCGAACTCGCCGTAGGCCTCGTAGGCAACGTCCAGTTGGGGAATCGACTCCCCGCACTCGAACCGGAACTCCCCGAGCGACCGGGTCGCCTGCTCGACGCGCGTCACGGCGACCCCCTCCGTGAGCCGTGTGGTGAAACGATCGGAGTCACAGACACCCCCCCAGGTCGGCGACGACGTCGGCGGGCGACTCCAGTCCGACCGAGAGGCGCACCATCTCCGGGCGCACGCCGGCCGCGCGCTGTTCGTCCTCGCTCAACTGGGAGTGCGTGGTCGAGGCCGGGTGGACGAGCAGGGTCTTCCCGTCGCCGATGTTGGCGAGGAAGGACGCGAGCGACGTCTCCTCGCAGAGCCTGCGGGCGGCGTCGTAGCCGCCGGCCAGGCCGAAGGTGACCATGCCCCCGTAGCCGCCGTCGAGATACTCGCCGGCGTTGTCGTGGGTCGGGTGGTCCTCGAATCCGGGGTAGGTGACCCACCCGACCGCCGGGTGGTCGGCCAGGTACTCGGCGACCGCGCGGGCGTTCTCGCAGTGGCGCTCCATCCGCAACGGGAGGGTCTCGAGCCCCTGGAGCGTGACCCAGGCGTCGAACGGCGACTGGCCGTTGCCGAGCGAGCGCAACGAGCGGTAGCGCGCGACGGCCGCGAACGCCCGGTCGCCGAACCGCTCGGTGAAGTCGACCCCGTAGGCCGGATTTTCGCCCGCGAGTTCGGGATAGTCGGCGTCCGGGTGGGCCCAGGGGAAGGTGCCGCCGTCGACCAGGACGCCCCCGACGGTGGTCCCCGAGCCGTGGATCCACTTCGTGGTCGACTCCCACACCAGGTCCGCCCCGTGCTCGACCGGCCGGCAGAGGTACGGCGTGGCGAACGTGTTGTCCACCAGCAGCGGCGCGCCCGCCTCGTGGGCGATGGACGCGATGCGCTCGAAGTCCGGCGTCACGAGCGACGGGTTGGCGATGGTCTCGACGTGGACGTAGGCGGTGTCGTCGTCGACTGCGTCGGCGTACGCGTCGTACTCCAGGGTCTCGACCGTCCGCGTCTCGACGCCGCGCCGGGAGGCCATCCGCGTCAGATAGGTCGAGGTGCCCCCGTACATGTCCGTCGAGGCGACGACGTTGTCGCCCGCCGAGGCGAGCACGCTCGTCGCGGCGTCCAGCGCGGCCATCCCCGAGGCGGTGCAGACCGCGTCCGTCCCCGCTTCCAGCGACGCCAGTCGCCGCTCCAGCGTCCTGACCGTCGGGTTCGAGAACCGCGAGTAGATGTTGTCCTCGACGTCGAGCGCGAAGCGGGCCGCCGCGTCGTCGGCGTCGTCGAAGACGTAGGAGGTGGTCTGGTGGATCGGCGGCGCGCGTGCGCCCGTGGCCGGGTCCGGTTCCTGGCCCGCGTGCAGGCTCCGCGTCGCGAAGTCGCGGTCGGTGCCCTCTCCGTCCGTCATGTACGAGGCGCATATACCTCCACACACTTATAACCAGTAGTTACGTTCCGGGGGACGCGAGGCCGCGGTCGCTCCGCTCCTCGGGCTCGCCCGTTCCACGGCTCGCGCGCCGCGCTCGCCTTCCCCATCGAGGCTGGCTCCGTCGCTTCGCTCAGTCGCCCGCCTCGCCCGCCCCGCTCGCCTCCACCGGCCCGTCCCGCTCCTTCCACTCGGTGAGACTCCCCTCGTAGAAGGCGACCTCCTCGTACCCCAGGTGACGGAGGACGAGGTAGGTGTGGCTGATGCGCCGCGCGGTGTTGCAGTAGAGCACCACCCGGCGCTCCGGGTCGATGCCGTGGTCGGCCAGGATCCGTTCGAGGTCCGCCCGCGGCCTGAGCCCCCGGCTCTCGTCGTCGACCAGCGTCCGCCAGTCGAGCTGGACGGCCCCGGGGAGGTGCCCCTCGTCGTACTCCCACTCCTCGCGCGTGTCGACGATCACGGTCCCCTCGTCGCCGGCCGCCACCGCGTCGACCGCCTCGCGGACCGTCTCGAAGCCCACCAGTGGACCGTCGGCCGGCCGCGTCGGCTCGTAGGTGGTGCGCGTCCGGTCCGGGACCGCGGTCGTCGTCTCGTGGCTCCGGGTCCAGGCGCTGTAGTCCCCGTCGAGCAGCCGTCGGTCGGCGTGGCCGTACAGCTCCGCGGTCACGAGAAAGCGCGCCGCGAACACCCCGTGGGTGTCGTCGTAGGCCACGAGCACGTCCGACGGCTCGACCCCCGCCGACTCCAGCAGGTCCCGCCAGACGTCGCGCCCGGGCAACATCCCCTCGTCGCCCCCCTCGCTCCGGAACCGGTCGAACGGGACGTTCACCGCCCCGGGCACGTGTCCGATCCCCTCGTACTCCCACTCGTCGCGCACGTCCACGACCGTCACGTCCTCGTCGTCGAGACGCTCGGCGAGCCAGTCGGCCGCGACCACGACGTCCCCGGTCATCACGCGTCGTTGGGCGCTCGGCGGTTTGACTGCTCGGATTCCGTCGCTCCGTCGGCGTCAGAGATACCGGAAACGATTGCCGCCCCCACCGCCCGCCCCGCACGGCCCGCCCGCACCCCTCGCGTCGCGGATAAACCGGGATCGTATCAGTTCCCTCCAAGGCGGCAATACTGTCCGGATGGGGAAACGAGAGGCCGTACGTGCCGGTGCTGGGAGAATTATGTCCGTGGAGTGCCAACCGGCCCACGATGTCAGACTACGCGAAGGACGTACTCGTAACGGCCGACTGGGTCGAGGATCGCCTCGACGAGTTCGAGAGCGACGACCCCGGTCTCCGGCTGGTCGAGGTCGACGTGGACACGGAGGCCTACGACGGCGGCCACGCGCCGGGGGCCATCGGCTTCAACTGGGAGACACAGCTTCAAGACCAGACCGAGCGGGACATCCTCTCGAAGGAGGATTTCGCCGACCTGATGGGGAGTCACGGGATCCGCGACGACTCGACGGTCGTGCTGTACGGCGACAACTCCAACTGGTTTGCGGCCTACACCTACTGGCAGTTCAAATACTACGGCCACGACGACGTCCGGCTGATGGACGGCGGCCGCGACTACTGGCTGGACAACGACTACCCGCTGACCGAGGAGGTGCCCGAGCACTCGGCCGTCGACTACGAGGCCGGCGGCCCCCGCGAGAGCATCCGGGCCTACCGGGAGGACGTCCGGAACGCCATCGAGCGGGGGATTCCGCTCGTCGACGTCCGCTCGCCCGAGGAGTTCAAGGGCGAGATCCTGGCCCCGCCGGGACTGCAGGAGACCGCCCAGCGCGGCGGCCACGTCCCCGGCGCGCGGAACATCTCGTGGGCCGCGGTCACCGACGCCGACGGGACGTTCAAGAGCGCCGACGAGATCCGCGAGCTGTACGCCGCCGAGGGAATCGACGGCGACGAGACCACCGTCGCCTACTGTCGCATCGGCGAGCGCTCCTCGGTCGCCTGGTTCGCGCTCCACGAACTGCTCGGCTACGAGGACGCCATCAACTACGACGGCTCGTGGACCGAGTGGGGGAACCTGGTGGGGGCCCCGATCGAGACGGGCGCGGCTGGCGACTGAGCCAGCCGCGACGTGGGACGGGGAGCACAGCGACCCGTCGAACGGGCGCGGCGACCGGAGGACGGTCACGCCGGTCGATCCGGTCGCCCGTCGGCGCGGAGGTCGTCGGCGAAGATCCCGGCGACCTCGACGGTCAGCGCGACGACGAGCGGGCCGGCGATGATCCCGACGGGTCCGAGACTGAGGAGGCCGCCGACGAACCCGACGAAGTAGAGGCTCCCGGGGAGGTCGGCGGTCTGCCGGGCCAGCCGCGGGCGGACCAGGAGGTCGGGGAGCCACGCGACCAGCACGCCGCCGGCGACGAGGACGACCAGGGCGGTCGTGGGGTCGCCCACGGCGACGTGGTAGGCCGCGAGCGCGACCAGCAGGATGCTCGGACCGACGACGGGGAGAAACTGGAGGACGGCCGCCACGAGAGCGAGCGTGAACGGGACCGGGTAGCCGACGAGGAGGAAGAACGGCGCCGCGACGAGGAAGGTGGCGAAGGCGGTGGCGGCCTGGAGGACGTAGATGGCAAAGAGGACGGCGCGGGTGCGGTCGTCGAGCGCCTCGGCCACGTCCCGGTAGTCGGCCGGGACCACCGCGAACACCGCCCGACGGACGGCGCCCTGGTTCGAGACCAGCGCGAACACGACGACGGCGAACAGGGAGAGCTTCAGCGCGAGTCCCGGGAGGGCCCGGGCGACCGTTCGCGCCGACGACTGGAGCACGCGCAGGGCCAGGTCGACGGCCTCGGCCAGCGTGACGGTGTACGTGAACCCGAACAGGTCGACGGGGATCACCGCGGGCGCCGCGGCGATGGCACGACGGACCAGGTCGAGGCGGACGAGGACGACCCCGACCAGCGGCGCGATGGCGGCGACGGCGGCGACGAATGCACACAGCGTCGCCGCGAGGCTGGCGGTCCACCGCGAGAGCCCGCGGGCGAGCAGCCACCGGCGGACGGGGACCAGGAGATACGCGACGGTGACGGCGAAAAAGACCGTCCCGAGGACGTCGGCGAGGACGACCGCCGCGAGCGCCAGCGAGGCCACGAGGAGCCCGCCCAGGGCGTAGCGTCGGCGCACAGCGGAGCCGTCGCGCGCTCGTGACATTACCGTTTGGGGCCCGCGGGACCCGCGCGCTTATGCCGCCGCCCACGGAAACGAGCGTATGGACGAGGACTTCCTGCTCCTCAACCCGGGCCCCGTGCCCGTCTCCGACGCGGTGCTCGATTCGATGACCGACCCGATGGTCTCGCACCGCTCCGCGGCGTTCGAGGCCGTCTACGAGCGCGCCCAGGACGGCCTGGAGTACGTCTTCACGCGCTCCTCGACGACCGGCGAACGCACCGCCGAGGCGGGCGAGACCCTGATCTTCAACGGGACGGCCACGATGGCGATGGAGGCCGCCGTCGCCAACCTCGTGGCCGGCGTGGGCCGGACCTCCGACGCCGAGGTGGTGGCGCTGGTGAACGGCAAGTTCGGCCGGCGGTTCGCCCGCATCGCCGACCGGTACGCCTCCTGTACCCGCGTCGAGGCCGCGTGGGGCGAGTCGATCCCCGTCGACGCCGTCGCCGACGCCGTGACCGACGAGACCGACGTGGTGACGACCGTCCACAACGAGACGAGCACCGGCCTGTTGAACCCCGTCGCCGAGGTGGGGACGATCGTCCGCGACCACGGCGCGACGTTCGTCGTCGACGGCGTGACGAGCATCGGCGGCGACGCCTTCGACGTCGACGGCTGGAACGTGGACGTGGCGATCACGGACGCCCAGAAGGCCCTCGCGGCCCCGCCGGGCACCAGCGCGATGTACGTCACGCCCCGGGCGGCGGAGCGGTTCGACGGCGAGGCGTCCCCCTTCTACGAGGACCTCGACTGGCACCGTCGGAAGGCCGACCAGCACCAGACGCCCTTTACGAGCGCCGTCCCGCTGTTTCGCGCGCTCGCCACGGCGGTCGAGGAGATCCGAGAGGAGGGGATGCCCGACCGGATCGCGCGCCACCGCCGGCAGTCCGCCGCCGTCCGCGACGGCGTCACCGCGATGGGCCTCGACCTCTTCCCCCGACCCGAGGGCGGGACGGCCTACTCGAACACCGTCACGGCCGTCTCGCTTCCCGGTTCGCTCCGGGGCGACGCCGCGACCGACTTCTTCGACGCCGTCGCCGAGCGGAACGTCTCCGTCG
Organism: Haloferacaceae archaeon; assembly: GCA_042216285.1. GTDB lineage: Archaea > Halobacteriota > Halobacteria > Halobacteriales > Haloferacaceae > CAZMLQ01. The sequence continues at coordinate 50,956 of JBDGUC010000006.1, read as the reverse complement.
CGGGCGGCCAGGCCCACCTCGGCGGGGAGATATTCCGCGTCTCGACCATGGGGAACCTGACCGCCGCGCAGGTGCTTCGGGGCGTCCGGACCGTCGGCGAGGCGATGACGGACGCCGGCGTCGACGTGAACGTCGCGGCCGGAACGGACGCGGCGCGCGATCGGCTGGAGGCGTAGGCCGGCGCCGGTCATCCGGCGAGCGACGCGTCGTAGCGGCCCACGCGACCGGTCGCAAGTTCGCACCACGGCTCGGGGTGATCGCCTTCCACGTCGAGGCCGCGGCCGTCCGGTTCGGTCGGCCTCGCTACCCCAGCACCGCCGCCGCCACGCGCGGCGTGACGACGGTCTCGACGGCCGCCGCGACGACCAGCACGACCGCCAGTCCCACGAGCACCCGGAGCGCCTCCCGGAGTGCGGTCCCCACCTCGGCGGCGTCCCGCCGTCCCCGGAGCGCCGCCGCCCCGACCCGCCCGAGGCGGATGCCGACCCCGCCCCCGACGGCGATGGCCGGGAGTTCGATGACGCCGTGGGGGACGACCAGCGCGGCGACGCTGGTGGGGTCGAAGGCGGCGGCGACCGCCCCGACCAGCGCGCCGTTGAGCACGAGCGACGTCGCCGACGGCAGTCCGAGCGCCAGTCCCCCGTATCCCATCCCGGAAGCGATCAGCCAGTTGTTCGCCGCGATGTCGAGGAACGGTCCGATCGGGACGGTCCCGAAGACGCCCGCGACGCCGCCGGGCGGCGACAGCGCCAGCCGGTAGGGCGCGACCGCGAGCCAGCCGAGCACCGCGCCCGCGGCGAGCAGTCCGACGCTCGCCGCGTTCTCGACCGGTCGCTCGCGGACGAACCGCGCGAGCGCCACGAGCCCGTCCCGGACCGCGTCCCCCGCCCGTCTCCGGATCGATCCGGTCGGCTCCGGGAGCGCCGCCGGGCCCCGCCCGGCGTACAGCGCGACCCGCACGCCCCCCAGGACGGGCGCGACGACCAGGGCCGTCACGACGCCGAGGAGCCGCGACGCGCCCGCGACGACCAGCACGCCCCCGACGGTGCCGATCCCGACGAGGGCGGCCGCGCCGACGACCAGGTAGAGCAGAACCGCCGCCGGCCGGTCCCGCGCCAGTCCCGCCCCCCGCCGCAGGGCCGGACGGGTCCCGACGCCGTCGACGACCGCCGCCGCCCCGGCGAACGTCAGCCAGAGTTCGGCGGCGACGATGCCGACGAGCACCGCCAGCCCGCCGGCGACCCCCACCAGGAGGCCGGCGGCCGCGCCCACCCCGCCCGCGGCGACGCCGGTCGCGGCGACCCCGACGACCAGCCCTCCGGCGGCCAGCGCGGCGGTCCACGCTCCGACCCGCGCGACCGTCAGCCAGAGGAAGGTTCGCCAGTGGCGGACCATCCCGCGCGCGCCTCCGGCGAGCGCGTCGCCCCCGTCGAGGGCCCGTTCGACCGCCGCCAGCGCCCCGGCGGCCGTCACGGCGCGCGCGACGAGCAGACAGCCGAGCGACGCGACGAGCCCCGCCCCGACGAGCGCGACGGTCGTCGGCGTCACCAGTCCCGCGAGCGCCCGGACCAGGGCCCGCGGCAGCGTCGCGCCGCTCCCCGCTCCCCCGGCTCCGACCCCCGTCGCCGGGGCCGGTCCGGGGCTCGGGCGCACCCCCGCGCCGAGGTGGAGGTCGAGGTCGCGGAGGGCGGCCACGACGGGGTCGAGGCGTCCCGTCGCGGCGATCCACGCGACGGCGGCGCCGATCCCGACGACCAGCGGGACGCGCGCGATCGTCGGCACGCTCGCGACCAGCAGGTAGTACGGGAGCACGCCCGCCGGACACCGACGGAGGAGGGCCGGTCCGGCGCGGAGGGAGGGAGCGAGGTCCATACGGTCCGTCGGCGGGCGTCCCACCTCATCCTTCGGGTGGGCGGCGACCGTCGGCACCGCTCGCGGGCGGGCGAGGTCGGTCTCGCCGACCGCAGTGATCCCGCCGTGCGCCGGGCCTCCCGTCCAGCCTCGGTCCGGAACGCGTCAGTCCCCCTCCGGGACGACGAGAAAACTCGAGAAGTTGCGCTCCGTGCAGTTGAAACACTCCTTTGGGGGCGTCTCGGAGGCCGTCGCCATGACGTTGCCACAGTGCCGACAGACGTGGAGGTGGTTTCTGTCGCCCATCCTTCGACCGAACACGTACGCGGGCGAGTCGGATAAATCGACGCTCCCCGCGGACCGTCGTTCGGTGGCTACAAGGCCCGACCGTCCCTACCGCGCCCATGGACGGTCAGGCCCTCGTCGATCGGCTCCGGGACGAGAACGAGACGGCGCTCTCGCGGCTCGGCTCCTCGAAGGCGATGTACGCGATCACCGACGGCCGGATGGACGCCGGGGGGGTGCACGCGGCCGCGGCCGACGAGACCCACCTCGCCGCCCGGACGTTCGACGCCTGGGCGGCCGACGAGGAAAACGACCGCGCGGCCGAGACGTTCGCCGCCGCGGCCGAACGCGCCCGCGACGCCCACGACCGGGTGGCTCCCGAGGACCACGCCCACGCCGACTCGCTCCCGGTCTTCGCCCACCTCGACGGGCTGGAGGGAACCGCCGACAGGGCCGCCGGCCTGCTCGCGTGGACCGTCCTGGCCGACGAGACGTTGGGCCAGATGGTCGGCTTCTTCGTCGGGGACGCCGACCCACTGACCGCCGACACGTTCCGCTCCGTTCGGGAGACGGTGGCGACGACGCGCGAGGAGGCGGTCGCGCTCGTCGGAGCGGTCCGTGGCGACCCCGACCGCGCGTTCGCGGTCGCCGACGAGGTGATCGACGTCGCCTACGACGACTACGTCGAGACCCTGGAGTCGATGGGGATCGAACCGAAGAACGTCTGCTGACCGGCTACACGCCCGCGACGCCCTGGCGGTACTCCCCGACCAGGGTGCGCGCGCGCTCGACGAGGTCGGCCGCCTCGCCGTCGAGGGCGGCGGCGAGTTCGTCGAGGGCGTTCATGTGTCGCGCGAGCCGTCCGTGGTCCGGCCCCTGCTCCCGGTCGGCGAGTTTCGCGAGCTGGTTCGACTGTTCGTAGAGCCGTTCGCGTGCCTCGCCCGTCGTCTCCTCGGCGGCCCGTCGGCACAGGTCGCTCGCCTCGCTGAGTTCGTCTCGCGTCATACGCGGGCGTAGCACGCGTCCGCCCTAAACGTTGGCCCTCGCCCCGGATGGCGTTCGGATGCCTCCGCGGGTCGTCGTGCGGTTTTTCCGCACCTCGACGGCCTCCTCGCGGAGCGACCGTCCCCGAGGGGAGCACGCCTCAGCGCCAGTCGTCGAGCGACGGCGCCCGCGCTTCGGGCATCGAGAGCCACGCGCCGTCGCGGTCCACGGCGGCGATGACGAACTCCGCGGCGTCGACCGCCCCCATCACCGCGGCGCCGTCGCCACTCCCGTGCGTGGCAGTGTCTGCCATGGCAGAAGATATCACCACACGGATAAAAACTCGTCGGATCGGGCACGGAGGTCGGTCGCCCGCCGTGGGCGGCCGCAGGCGGCCCGTCGCGTCGGCGAGCGTCGGCGAGCGTCGGCGTCGTGGGCGGGTCGCAGGGTACAAGGGAGGGCACGCTGTACGGGACGGGTATGCGAGTAGCCGACGCGATGACCCCGCGCTCCGAGGTCGTCACGGTCTCCCTCCCGGGACGGCGGGACGACGTGCTGTCGTACATTCAGGAGCGCAGCTTCTCCTCGGTGCCCGTCGTGAAGGAGACGGCAGAGGGCGAGGAGTACCGCGGGCTGGTGTCCCGCGCCGACCTCATCGAGCAGCCGGACGAAGACCAGCTCGCGATGCTCATGCGCGACGTGCCGACCACGACGGCCGACGCGGACCTGACGGACGTCGCCCGGCTGATGATCGGTTCGGACACCCGGCGGGTACCCGTGGTCGACGGCACGCTCCAGGGCATCGTCACCGTCACGGACGTGCTCGGGGCGATCGCGGACGGCGAGGGGGACGGCGACCGGCCGGTCGGCGACCTGGCCACGCACGCGGTGAACACCACCTGGGTGGGGACGCCCCTGTCGGTCGCCGAGCGGGAACTCGGCCTCGCGGACGTGCCCTACGCCGTGGCGCTCGACGACGCGGGCGAGATGGCGGGCATCCTCACCGAGGTGGACGTGATCGCGGTGGCCCAGGTGGTCGAGGGCGAGGACGACACGGGCGAGTCGATCGCGGGCGAGGACGACGACTGGATGTGGGAGGGGATCAAGGCCGTGGGCAACCGGTATCTCCCGACGCGGAACGTCGAGATCCCGACCGACCCCGTCCGGGAGTTCATGACGACGGACGTGGTGACCGTCTCGAAGCACAAGACCGCCGCCGACGCCGCGCGCCTGATGCTCGCGCGCGACATCGAACAGATCCCGCTCACCAGCGGCGGGAGCCTGGTCGGGATCGTCCGGGACGTGGATCTGCTGGAGGCGGCGGGATGAGCGAGGGGGGAGACGAGGCGGCACTCGCCGAACTGGCCAAGCGACGGGGGTTTTTCTTCGGTTCCGTCGAGGCCTACGGCGGCGTCGCCGGCCTCTACACCTTCGGTCCCCAGGGGGCCGCGCTGAAACACAACGTCGAGGACGCCTGGCGGGAGACGTACACCGTCCGACTCGACAACCGCGAGATCGAGTCGCCGACGGTGATGCCCGAACCCGTCTTCGAGGCCTCGGGCCACCTCGACGGCTTCGACGACCTGCTCGTCGAGTGCGCCGACTGTGGCGTCTCCCAGCGCGCCGACCACCTCGTCGAGGACGCCACGGGGATCGAGGACGCGGAGGCCCTGCCGATCGACGAGATCGAGCGCCTGATCGCCGACCGCGGGATCGCGTGTCCGAACTGCGGCGCGTCGCTCGCCGGCCGCGCCGTCGAGGAGTTCAACCTGATGTTCGAGACCACGATCGGTCCCGGGAGCGGTCAGCCCGGCTACCTCCGGCCCGAAACGGCCCAGGGAATCTTCGTCGAGTTCCCCCGGCTCCGGGAGTACGCGCGCAACCGGCTCCCCTTCGGCGTCACCCAGATCGGGCGGGCCTACCGCAACGAGATCTCGCCCCGGCGGGGGATCGTCCGGACCCGCGAGTTCACCCAGGCCGAACTCGAACAGTTCGTCGCCCCCGACCGCGACGAGCCACCCATCGAGGACGTCGCGGACGTGGAGGTGCGCCTCTACCCCGCCGCCGAGCAGGAGCGGGCGGACGGCGAGTACCGCCGGACGACGGTGGGCGAGGCGGTCGCGGCGGGCACCATCGCCGTGCCCTGGGTGGGGTACTTCGTGGGAGTGACCCAGCGGTGGTACCGGGAGATCGGCGTCGACCCCGACCGCCTCCGCTTTCGCCAGCACCTCGGCGGCGAGCGCGCCCACTACGCCAGCGACTGCTGGGACGCCGAGAGCGAGGTGGGCGGCGCCGTCGACGCCGCGACGCTCGACGCCGACCCGACCGCCGGCGAGTGGATCGAGATCGCCGGGATCGCCGACCGGGGGAGCTACGACCTGGCGAAACACGCCGATCACGGCGAGGGATCGTTCACCGTCTTCGAGCAGTACGACGAGCCCCGCACCGTCGAGCGCGCGACCGTCGATCCCGACATGTCCGTCCTGGGGCCGGAGTACGGGAGCGCGGCCGGCGACGTCGCGGCGGCGCTCGAAGCCCTCGCCGGGTCCGACCCCGACGCCTTCGACGCCGAAACCGTGACCGTCGAGGTCGACGGGACGAGCCACGAGGTGCCCGTCGAGGTGACGAACTTCGCGATCGAGGAGGTCACCGAGACGGGCGAGCACGTCACCCCTCACGTGATCGAGCCGTCGTTCGGCGTCGACCGGACGGTCTACACCCTCCTCGCTCACGGCTACCGCGAGGACGAGATGAGCGGCGCGGCGCGGACCTACCTCGCGCTCGCCCCGTCGGTCGCTCCCACGTACGCCGGCGTCTTTCCCCTGGTGGGCAACGACGAGCGGCTGGTCGAGGTCGCCGAGGGGGTCGCCGCCGACCTGCGCGACGAGGGGCTCTCGGTGGCCTACGACGACTCGGGCAACATCGGCCGGCGCTACCGCCGCCAGGACGAGGTGGGCACGCCCTTCTGCGTGACGGTCGACCACGAGGGGCTCGACAACGACGGGACGACCGTGACCGTCCGCGAGCGCGACACCGCGGCGCAGGTGCGCCTCCCCCGCCCCCGGGTGGTCGAGGAACTCGCCGCCGTCCGGGATGGCGACCGGACGTTCGCCGACCTCCGGGAGGCCTACGAGGTCGTCGCGGACGTCCCGGACGCGTGAGCGAACTCCAGCGCCGGGCGGTCCACGCCAGCGGCGCGGTCGTCCCGCTCGCCTATCTCGCCGGCCTCGTCGACTGGCCCACCCTCCAGTGGCTGTTCGTCGTCGGGTCGGTCGGCGTGATCGTTCTGGAGACGTTGCGGCTCTCGGTCGGTCTCGACTGGACGATCTACGACCGGCTCACCCGCGAGTACGAGGCCGACAACCCGGCGGGCTACGCGCTCTACGTCCTCTCCAGCGCGGCGGTCGCGCTCGTCTTCTCTCCCCACGTCGCGGTCCCGGGCCTCCTGATGCTCTCGATCGGCGACCCGATCAGCGGCCTGCTCGCCTCGCGGGGCGTCGAGGAGGGAAAGTCCCTCCCCGTGCTGGCGACGATGTTCGCCGTCTGTCTCGGCGTGGCGCTCCCCGTTCTCGTCCCGGCCGTCGGGGTCGCGCGGGGGGTCGCGGCCGGGGCGGCCGGGGCGGCCGGGGCGACGGTCGCCGACGGTCTCAAGCCCGTCGTCGCGGGCTACGTGATCGACGACAACCTCTCGATCCCGCCGACGGCCTGCGTGTTGATCGCCGCCGTGCTGGCGCTGGGGTGAGCCGCGAGGCGACGGGCGTTTATGGTCCGTCCGTCCGTGGTTCGGGCCGTGACCGTCTACGAGCGCGACCTGCCGGGGGTGGGCAAGAAACACGAGATCGACCTCGACGACGGGTCCCGGATCGTCGTCATCACCCACAACACCGGCAAGCGGGAGGTCTACCGCCGCCCCTCGCCGGACGCGGACAGCGAGAAGCTGTTCGAACTCGACGACGACCTGGCCCGGCAGGTGGGGACCATCCTCGAAGGCGCGTACTTCCAGCCCGTCCCGACCGACCGCATCGAGACGGTCCTCGGCGCGGACACCGTGCTGGAGTGGGTGACGATCGGAACCGACTCCCCGCTCGCCGGCCGGACGCTCGGGGAGGTCGACGTCCGCCGCCGGACGGGCGCCTCGATCATCGCCATCCAGCGGGCGGCCGAGGTCATCACGAACCCCGGGAGCGGGACGCGCGTCGAGCCCGGCGACACGGTCGTCGCCATCGGAAGGCGCGGCGAGTGCCGCCGATTCCAGGCGTTCGCGGCCGGCGAGGACGGGTCGGAACGCGCGGCCGACGACGCGGCCGGCGAGGACGGGTCGGAACGCGCGGCCGACGACGCGGCCGGCGAGGACGGGTCGGAACGCGCGGCCGACGACGCGGCCGGGCGCGAGGGAGACGGGACGGACGACGCGACGGGGACGGACGAGCGCGGAGCCGACGGCGGCTGAGATGGCGGTCGGGCTGGTGGAGGTCGGGGAACTGTTCGTCGCCCTCGCGCTGTCGGGGGCGGTCGCGTCCCGCCTCGGTGTGTCGGTCATCCCCCTCTACGTCCTCGGCGGGATGGCCGTCAGCCCGCACGTCGCGGGACGTGCCGGTCTGCCGGCGGTCGCTCCGGGCGAGGCCGTGACGCTTCTGGCCGACCTCGGACTCGTCCTCCTGCTCTTTTTCCTGGGGCTGGAGTTCAGCCTCGACCGCCTGCTCGCGGCACGCGACCGCATCGTTCGGGCCGGACTGGTCGACCTCGGCGTGAACTTCCCGCTCGGGGTCGGCCTGGGCCTGCTGTTCGGGTGGGGCCCGCTCGCGGCGCTGTTGCTCGGCGGGATCGTCTACGTCTCCTCGTCGGCCATCGTCACCAAGTTGCTCGTCGACCTCGGGTGGATCGCCGACGCGGAGAGCGAACCCGTCCTGGGGACGCTGGTGTTCGAGGACGTCGCCGTCGCGGTCTACCTGGCCGTCGTCGGGTCGGTGGTGCTCGGGAGCGGGGACGCCGTCGGGGCCGCGCGACGCGTCGGCGTGGCGCTCGGCGTCCTCGCGCTCCTGGTCGTCGTCGTGCGCTACGGCGGCGGCCTGTTCGACCGCGCGCTCGCGGCCGAAACCGAGGAGGCGTTCGTTCTGCGGATCCTGGCCCTGGTCGTCCCGGTCGCCGGGGCGGCCCTGGTGCTGGGCGTGAGCGAGGCCGTCGCCGCCTTTTTCGTCGGCACGGCCGTCGGCGCCACCGACCACGTCGACCGGATCGAGCGGCTGGCGAGTCCGCTCCGCGACGTCTTCGCCGCCGTCTTCTTCCTCTGGATCGGCCTCGGGACCGACCCCCTCGTGGTCGCCCGGGCCGCCCTACCGGTTCTCGCGATGGTGGCGGTGACGGCCCCGTCGAAGGTGCTCAGCGGGTACGTCGGCGGCCGGGGGTACGGCCTGAGCGAGCGCCGGTCGCTCCGGGTCGGCCTCGGCCTCGTCGCCCGGGGGGAGTTCTCGCTCGTCGTCGCGGCGCTCGCCGCCGCCGGGAGCGGGCCGGTCCTGACCGAGGTTCTCCCCGCCGTGGCCGTCGGGTACGTCCTGGCGACGAGCCTGCTCGGCACGTCGTTGATGCAACACGCCGAGCGGTTCGAGTGGCTGGTGGCGGGGACGGGGTAGCCGCGATCGTCCCGTCATTCAAGCCCGACCGGCGCCGATGTCCGGTATGCACCTCGGGATCGTCCTGGAGACGAACGACCCGGAGAAGGTCTGGAACGCGTTCCGACTGGCGAACGCCGCGCTCGACGACGGACACACCGTCGAAACGTTCCTCATGGGCGACGGGGTCGAGGCCCCCGATCTGGCTCACGAGGAGTTCAATCCCCACGGGGTGGTGCGCAAGTACGTGCACGACGGTGGCGGCCTGGCCGCGTGTGGGACGTGTCTCGACTCCCGGGAGATGGACGAAGACGACCTTCGACCGCGCGCGACGATGCGCGACTGCCTCCGCATCGTCGAGGACGCCGACGAGCTTCTCACGATCGGCTGACCGGACGCCACGGAGACGGACCCACTTCCGGGACGACGACGGGTCGGACGCTCCCTGGCTGGGACGCCATCGAGACGGCGACGGTCGTCTCGACGCCAACGCGACCGGGCTCGAACCGGTATCCCCGGAAGCGTCCCGGAACGTTTTAATATCGCCACTCGTCTATCCCCACGTATGACCGGGACTCGCCGCCCCGCGACTCTTGCTCCCGTCCGAGTCCCGCGACCGGGCCGTTAGGCCCGACTCCATCCTCACCCCTCGATTTCCGCGTTCCCCCCGACGCTCGTGCCGTGGCTACCGTCGTCTGCGCCATTTTCTTCACGTGAAGATTCCGGTGAATTTAATACCCGAAGGAACCGACCGTGCGACACATGACACGCGTGGCACTCGCGTTCTCCGGCGGGCTCGACACCACCGTCTGCGTCCCGCTTCTGGAGGAGGAGTACGGCTACGACGAGGTCGTCGGGGTGACGGTCGACGTCGGCCAGCCCGAGGGAGAGTTCGCCGAGGCCCGGGAGACGGCCGCGGCGCTCGACCTGGAACATCACGTGGTGGACGCCCGGGCGGAGTTCGCGGCGCTCTGTCTCGACGGGGTCCGCGCGAACGCCACCTACCAGGGGTATCCCCTCGGGACGGCGCTGGCCCGGCCCGTGATCGCCGAGGCCATCCTGAACGTGGCCGAGGAGGAGGACTGCGATGCGCTCGCGCACGGCTGTACGGGCAAGGGCAACGACCAGCTCCGGTTCGAGGCGGTCTGGCGCGCCTCCGACCTCGACGTGGTCGCGCCGGTCCGCGAGATGGGCCTGACCCGCCAGTGGGAACAGGAGTACGCCGAGGAGCGGAACCTCCCCGTCGAGGGGGGCAACGAGGGCGAGTGGAGCATCGACACCAACCTCTGGTCGCGGTCGGTCGAGGGCGGCGACCTCGAACACCCCGAGTACGTCCCCGGCGAGGAGATCTACGAGTGGACGAGCGCCCCGACCGGCGACGTCGAGGAGGTCGAGATCGAGTTCCAGGAGGGGTACCCCGTCGCCGTCGACGGCGAGGAGCTGGAGCCCGTGGCCCTCATCGAACGCCTCAACGAGCGGGCGGGCGCCCACGGCGTCGGGCGGACCGACACGATGGAAGACCGGATGCTCGGGCTGAAGGTGCGCGAGAACTACGAGCACCCGGCGGCGACGACGCTGCTTTCCGCCCACGAGGCCCTGGAGGGACTCGTGCTCACCCGGGAGGAGCGGTCGTTCAAGACCCAGGTCGACCAGCGGTGGGCCGAGAAGGGCTACCAGGGGCTGGTCTCGGCGCCCCTCGTGGGGGCCCTGGAGGGGTTCATCGAGGCCACACAGGAGCGCGTCACCGGCACCGTCACGATCCGGTTCGAGGGCGGACAGGCCCGCCCGGTCGGCCGGTCGTCGCCCTACGCCGTCTACGAGGAGGCCTTCGCCTCGTTCAACACCGAGGACGTGGGCGGGATCAGCCAGTCCGACGCGACGGGCGTCGCCAAATACCACGGTTTCCAGGAGCGGTTCGCCAACCGCGTGACCGAGGCCGTCCGCGCCGGGGACCGCCTGGCGGCCGACGGGAGCGGGGAGGCCGCCGCCGGGAGCGAGGAGGACTGATGCCCGGCGAGGAGCCCGCCGAGCCGGTCGTCCGCCGCGACCGCTTCAGCGGCGGCCCCGCCCGCGGGTTCCTCTCCAGCCTCGCCGCCGACCGCCGGATCTTCGCGGCCGACCTCGCGGTCGACCGCGCCCACGTGGTGATGCTCGACGAGCGGGGGATCATCGACGGGGAGACGGCGGGCGAGATCCTCGCCGCGCTGGAGGCCGTCGAGGCGGCGGGCCACGACGCCCTCCCCGAGGGCGAGGACGTCCACGAGGCGATCGAGGCGGCGGTGATCGACCGGGTCGGTCCCGGGGGCGGCCGGATGCACACCGCCCGCTCGCGCAACGACGAGGTGGCGACCTGCATCCGCTACCGTCTGCGGGCGGACCTGCTGGAGGCCGTCGAGGCGACGCTCGGCGCCCGCGAGGCGCTCCTGTCGGCCGCCGCGGGCCACACCGAGACCGTCATGCCGGGATACACCCACCTCCAGCCCGCCCAGCCGACTACCGTCGCCCACTATCTCAGCTCCTACGAGTCGGCGCTCCGGCGGGACACGGCGAGGCTCTGGGACGCCTACGGGCGGGTCGACGAGTCGCCCCTCGGGGCGGCGGCGTTCGCGGGCACCACTTTCGACGTGGACCGCGAGCGGACGGCCTTCCTCCTCGGGTTCGACGGACTGGTGGAGCACGCCACCGACGCCGCCTCGGCGCGGGACTTCCTGGTCGAGAGCGTCGGGGCGCTCGCCACGCTGGCGATCACCTGCTCGGGGCTGGCCGAGGACCTCGTCGTCTTCTCGAACCGGGGGTTCCTCGATCTGGACGACGACTACGCCTCGACCTCGTCGATCATGCCCCAGAAGAAGAACCCGGACACGATGGAACTGGTCCGGGCGACCGCCGGCGACGCCGTCGGCGATCTGACGGGGCTCCTGACCACCCTGAAGGGGCTCCCCCGGGCGTACAACCGCGACCTGCAGCGCGCGACGGGCCACGCCTGGGACGCCGTCGACCGGGTCCGGGAGGCCGTCGACGTCTGTGCCGGGGCGGTCGCCACGGCGACCTGGGACGACGCGGCGCTCGCCGCCGAGGCGGGCGCCGGCTTCTCGACGGCGACGGGCGTCGCGGACCTGCTCGCGGCCGCGGGCGTCCCCTTTCGCACCGCCCACGAGGTGGTGGCGACGGCGGCCCGCGAGGGCGGGACGGTCGAGGCGCTCGACGCCGCCGCCCGCGAGGCGCTCGGCGAGTCGCTGTTCGCCCGCGTCGACCGGTCGGACGTCGAGGCGGCCCTCGACCCGGCCGAGAGCGTCCGGGCCCGGGACTCGACCGGCGGGCCCGCCCCCGAGACGACCGCCGCGATGCTCGCGGCCGGCGAGGACGCCCTCGCGGACGACGTGGAGGCGCTGTCGGACCGCCGGGACGCCCTCGCCGACGCCGACGAGCGACTGCGAGGGGAGGTGGACGACCGTGTCTGATCCGCCGCCGTCCCCCTCCGGGGACGAACAATCACACATCTGATACCATTCGGACGAAGCGACCACAGACGGATCGATGGACCCGATAGGCGCCTCTGCGCCTTTCTTTTCTGTCGAAGGGTTCGATGGATTTATGGTGGTCCCGGAGGAAGGGGGCGGTACAATGGCGACAGCCGAATGCGTCGAGTGCGGGGCCGACGTGAACCTGCACGAGGACCTGGAGATCGGAGAGATCATCGACTGTGGCACCTGCGGCGCGGAGCTCGAGGTCGTCGACGTCTCTCCGCCAGTCCTCGACCGGGCCCCGGAGCTCGAAGAGGACTGGGGGGAGTGAGGTGCGGGTCGGCGTCCTCTACTCCCGGATCCGCAAGGACGAGAAGCTGCTGCTCTCGGAGCTCCGCGACCGGGGCCACGAGGTCGAGAAGATCGACGTGCGCGAACACCGGTTCGGGCTCCGGACCTGCACGGCGCCGATCGACGACCTCGACCTCGTGGTCGACCGGTGTCTCTCGACCAGCCGGTCGCTGTACGTCACGCGCTACCTCGACGCCTACGGCGTGCCGGTGGTGAACGACCCCGAGACGGCGGCGGTGTGTGCCGACAAGGCCAGAAACAGCCTGGCGCTCGCGGGCGCGGGCGTGCCGACGCCGGAGACGGACGTGGCCTTCACCGTCGAGAGCGCGCTGGAGTCGATCGAGGCGTTCGGCTACCCCTGCGTGCTGAAGCCGGTGATCGGGTCGTGGGGGCGTCTGATGGCCAAGATCGACTCCCGGAGCGCGGCCGAGGCGATCCTCGAACACAAGGCCACGCTCGGCCACTACGAACACAAGGTGTTCTACATCCAGGAGTTCGTCGAGAAGCCGGGCCGGGACATCCGCGTGGTGGCGACCGACGGCGAGCCCGTGGGCGCGATGATCCGCACGTCGGACCACTGGCTCACCAACGCCGCCCAGGGCGGCACCGTCGAGGAGTTCGACGTCGACGACGAGGTGGCGGACCTCGTCGAGCGCGCGTCGGCGGCGGTCGGCGGCGGCCTCCTGGGCGTCGACCTGATGGAGACCGGCGACTCCTACACCGTCCACGAGGTGAACCACACGGTCGAGTTCAAGGCGCTCGACTCCTGTACCGACGTCGACGTGCCCGCACGGGTCGTCGACTGGCTCGAAGCGCGGGTGAACGACCGGGAGGAGGCGGAGGCGACCGCATGACGGCGGGGGCGACCGCATGACGACGGCGAGCGTCGTCGGCGCCAGCGGTTTCGCCGGCGGGGAACTGCTCCGCCTGCTCGACGGCCACCCGGAGTTCGACCTCGTCCAGGCGACCAGCCGCTCGATGGGGAGCCGGACGGTGGGCTACGCCCACCCGAACCTCCGGCACCTGGATCTCAGGTTCTCGGCTCCCGACGACCTCGCGGACGTCGACGTGCTGTTCGCGGCGACGCCCCACGGCGTCTCGATGGAGCGCATCGACGACTTCCGGGCGGTCGCCGACACGGTCGTCGACCTCTCGGCGGACTTCCGGCTCGGCGCCGAGCGCGAGTACGACGAGTGGTACGACGGGCACGACCGCCCCGAACTCCTGGCGGAGTCGGTCTACGGCCTCCCCGAACTGACCCGCGAGCAGTTGCCGGGCGCGGACCTGATCGCCACCGGCGGCTGCAACGCGACGGCGACGATCCTGGGGTTACAGCCGCTGGTGGACGCCGGCCACCTCGACGGCGCCGACGTGGTGGTGGACGTGAAGGTCGGCTCCTCGGAGGGCGGCGCGGGCGGCGGCGACGCCTCCTCGCACGCCGAGCGCTCGGGCGTCGTCCGCCCCTACGCCCCGACGGGCCACCGCCACGAGGCGGAGATCGAGCGCTACCTCGGCCTCTCGGTTGCCTTCACCGTCCACGCGGTCGACATGGTGCGCGGAGCGTCGGCGACCTGCCACGTCTTTCCCGACCACGCCGTGACCAAGGGCGACCTCTGGTCGACCTACCGCGGGGCCTACGAAGACGAGCCGTTCGTCCGCCTGGTGGCCGGCGGGGGCGGCGTCTACCGCTACCCCGAGCCCAAGGCCGTCGCCGGGACGAACCACGCCGAGGTGGGCTTCGCGGTCGATCCCGGCAACGAGCGGCTGGTGATCTTCTCGGCCATCGACAACATGATGAAGGGCTCGGCCGGGCAGGCGGTCCACGCCGCCAACGTCGCGCTCGGCTTCGAGGAGGACGCGGGGCTCGAACTCCGGGGGTTCCACCCCGTGGGTGCGCCGTGAGCGACGGGCGCGCCGCCACGGACGGGGACGCACCGGTCGTCGTCAAGATCGGCGGCGCCCGGGCGGTCGACCCGGCCGGGGCCGCGGCCGACGTCGCGGCGCTCGCCGGGGACGGGGAGGGCGCCGACGGCCGTGGAACCGGGGCCGACGCCGCGACCGACGTGGTCGTCGTCCACGGCGGCTCGACCGCCGTCGACGACCTCCTCCAGGATCTCGGAATCGACCCGGAGTACGTCGAGACGCCCGGCGGCGTGACGGGCCGGTTCACCGACGCGGAGACGATGGCGGCGTTCACGATGGCGATGTCGCGGGTGAACGTCGACCTCGTGGCGACGCTCCGGGCGGCGGGGGCCGACGCCCTCGGTCTCTCGGGCGTCGACGGCGGCCTCCTGACCGGCGCCCGCAAGTCGGCGGTGCGGGTGATCGAGGGGGGAAAGCGGAAGATCCGCCGGGGCGACCACTCGGGGACCATCGAGCGGGTGAACGCCGACCTCCTCGAACGGTTGTTGGCCGACGGTTACACGCCCGTCGTCGGCCCGCCGATGCTCGCCGACGACGGCGTTCCCGTGAACACGGACGCCGACCGCGCCGCCGCGGCGGTCGCGGGGGCGCTCGGCGCGCGGCTGGTCCTGTTGACCGACGTCGCCGGCGTCTACGCCGACCCGGACGATCCCGCCACCCGGATCGACCGGGTGACGACCGCGGAGGAGTTTTCGGCCCTGGAGGACGCCGCCGAGGGGTTCATGGGCCGGAAGGTGATGGCGATCCGCGAGGCGCTCGCGGGCGGCGCCGTCGCGTGCGTCGTCGCGGACGCCAACGCCGACGCGCCGGTCAGGACGGCGCTCGACGGCGGCGGGACGACGGTCACCCGCGCGGCGGTGACGGAGGAGGGGGCGCCGTGAGCGGCTTCGTCTTCTCCGAGAAGCCGATCCGGATCGAGCGTGGCGAGGGGCCCCACCTCTACGACGCCGACGGCACCGAGTATCTGGACTTCGGCGCCAGTTACGCCTGTACGCCGGCCGGCCACTGCCCCCCGCGGGTGGTCGCGGCCGTCGAGGAGCAACTGGAGGACCTGCTGTACGTGCAGGCCTCCTACCCGGTCACGGCCCGGACGACCCTGTACGAGCGGCTCGCGGCGCTCGCGCCCGGGGACATCGGGAAGGTGTGGCTCTGTAACTCCGGCACGGAGGCCAACGAGGCGGCGATGAAGTTCGCGCGGTCGGCGACGGGGCGGGAGAAGATCGTCGCCACGAAGCAGGCGTTCCACGGCCGGACGATGGGGTCGCTTGCGATGACCTGGAAGTCGAAATACCGCACCCCCTTCGAACCGCTCGCCGGCGGGGTGGAGTTCGTCGACTACGGCGACGCCGACGCCCTGGCCGCGGCCGTCGACGAGGAGACCGCGGCCGTCTTCCTCGAACCCGTCCAGGGCGAGGGCGGGATCACCCCGGCGCCGACGGGCTATCTGGCGGCGGCCCGGGAGGTCACGGCCGAGGCGGGCGCGGCGCTCGTCCTCGACGAGATCCAGACCGGCCTCGGGCGGACGGGCCGCCTGTGGGCCTGCGAGGCGGCCGGCGTCGTCCCCGACGTGCTGACGACGGCCAAGGGACTCGCCAGCGGGCTCCCGATGGGGGCGACGTGCTGCCGGGACTGGATCGCCGACGGCGCGGGCGACCACGGCTCGACGTTCTCCGGCGGGCCGGCGGTCTCGGCCGCGGCGACGGCCACCCTCGACGCCGTCGTCGAGGACGACCTCCCCGCGAACGCCGCTCGCGTCGGGTCGTATCTGGTGGAGGAACTTCGCGCCGCCGACGTCGACGCCCGCGAGGTGCGCGGGCGGGGGCTCATGGTCGGCGTCGAGGTGAAACGCGGGGCCAACCGGATCCTGCGCGACCTGGCGCTCGACCACGGGGTGCTCGCCCTGCCGGCCGGCCGGACCGTCGTTCGGTTCCTCCCGCCGCTCGTGGTCGAGGAGGGTCACGCCGACCGGGTCGTCGAGGCGCTGGAGGCGGCGACGTGACCGCGAGCGGGCCGGCCGCCGGGCGGCCGGGGGCGATCGACGGCGAGGCCCGCGAACTGCTCTACGACCTCGTCTCCATCCCGTCGCCGTCGGGCGAGGAACGGGCCGCGAGCGAGCGGCTGGCGGCGTTCTTCGAGACCCACGGCCGCGAGGTCTGGCTCGACGAGGTGGACAACGTCCGCGCGCCGGCCGACGATTCGGTGCTGCTCACCTCCCACGTCGACACGGTGCCCGGGGAGATTCCGGTCGAGGTCCGCGAGGCGGCGGACGGGTCGGGCCCGGCGCTGTGGGGGCGGGGGAGCGTCGACGCCACCGGCCCGCTGGCGGCGATGGCGGTCGCGTCGGTGGCGGCGGGCGCGAGTTTCGTCGGCGTCACCGGCGAGGAGCGGGAGTCGCGGGGGGCCCGCCACCTGCTGGAGACCCGCGAGACGGCGCCCGACGCCGTCGTGAACGGCGAGCCGAGCGGCTGGGACGGCGTGACGCTCGGCTACCGCGGCCTGCTCTCGGGGACCTACGTCCACACGAGCGAGTCGGGCCACACCTCCCGCCCCGAGAACAACGCCATCCAGGACGCCATCGCGTGGTGGTCGCGCGTCGAAGCCCGGTTCGACACCGACGAGTGGACGCCCGTCTTCGAGCGGGTGACGCCGAAGCCGGTGGCCGTCGAGGGCGGCACCAGCGACGACGGCCTCTCGGTCGAGGCGACCATGGAGGTCCAGTTGCGGGTGCCTCCGGCCCACGCCGTCGAGGAGGTCCGCGAGATGGCCGACGCCGAACTCGGCCCGGGGACCGTCCGGTGGCACGACAGCGTCCCCCCGGTGATGGCGAGTCCGCGTACGCCGGTCGCGCGGGCGTTCCGGGCGGCGATCCGCGGCGCCGGCGGCGACCCCCGCCTGCTCCGCAAGACCGGAACGAGCGACATGAACCTCTACGCCGCCCGCTGGGACCGTCCGATGGCGACCTACGGCCCCGGCGACTCGGCGTACGACCACGCCCCCGACGAACACCTCCCGCTCGCGGAGTACGACCGCGCCATCACCGTCCTGACGGACGTCTGCGAACGACTCACCTGATTGCCATGACCGACGATTCACGCCCACGCGACCTGCTCGACGTCGACGACCTGTCGGCCGCGGCGCTCTCCCGGGTGCTCGACCGGGCGGCGCGCCTGAAAGCGGAGACCGACGGCACCGAACTCCCCCGCCGGACGCTGGCGATGGTGTTCCAGAAGCCGAGCACCCGGACGCGAGTGTCCTTCGAGACGGGGATGACACAGCTCGGCGGCCACGCCGTCTTCCTCGGGCCGGACGACATCGGCCTGGGAGGGCGCGAGCCGCTGAAGGACGTCGCCCGGGCGCTGTCGGGCTACGCCGACGGCGTGATGGTCCGGCTGTTCGACCACGCCGACGCCGAGGAGTTCGCCGACTACGCCACCGTCCCGGTGATAAACGGACTGACGGACGACGCCCACCCCTGCCAGACGCTGGCGGACCTGCTGACGATCCGCGAGACCGTCGGGTTCGACGCCCGGGTGGCGTGGGTGGGTGACGGCAACAACGTCGCCCAGTCGTTCGCGCTGGGCTGTGCGCTCGCCGGCGTCGATCTCACCGTGGCGACGCCCCCCGAGTACGGACTCGACGAGGACGTGATCGAGCGCGCGGCGGCCCTCGGCGGCGCCCCGACGCTCGTCGACGACCCCGCCGAGGCGGTCGCCGACGCCGACGTCGTCTACACCGACGTCTGGGTGAGCATGGGCGAGGAGGACCAGCGCGAGGAGAAGCTGGCGGCGTTCGAGGCCGGCGGCTTCCAGGTGAACGCAACGCTGTTGGCGGGGACCGACGCCCGCGTGATGCACTGCCTGCCCGCCCACCGGGGCGAGGAGATCACCGACGAGGTGATCGAGAGCGACCGGGCGCTGGTCTGGCGCCAGGCCGAAAACCGCCTGCACGCCCAGAAGGGACTGCTGGTCGACCTGCTCGGGACCGACGGCGCGGACGGGGACTGACCGGTCGGCCGCCGGCGGGGGCCGTCCGCGACCGGTGCCGACGCCGGTTCGGATCCCGACGGGTGACTAGGCGGCGCTCGCGGTCGCCGTCCCGGTCGTCCCGGTCGGTCCGGACCGGTTCGCCGCGGCCGCCTTCCGGGCCTCGCTCAGCCAGCCGGGCGCTCCGACGACGGTGTCCCCGATCCCCGTCACCCGCAGGTCGACCCGCACGACGAACGGGCGGCCGTCCGCCGTCCGCCCCTTCGCTCGAAAGACGAACGAGCGGACCACGCCGTCGGCGTCGACCAGGGCCCGGGAGGAGAACGACGTGGCCGTGGCGGTGCCGAAGGCCCCCCGACGGAGGTCCCGGCGCCCGGCGTCGAGGACGACGAGGGGGGTTCCCCCGCGGGTCGTGGTCCCCGACGGCGCGTAGCGGGCCATCGACATGTAGTGCCGGATCACCGAGGCGCCCGAGAACGCCGGATCGCCGACGAACGGGTCCGTCCGGTAGGAGACGTTTCCGTCGCTGACCGTGCGCCGGTAGAACCGCCGGTCGTAGTACTCCACGCGCGTCCGCGAGTCGGTCTCGGACCGGATCAGCGTGGGGCGGGGACCGGTGGTCCGCACGACGATCCGCCGGCGCGCGTCCCCGCGCCTGACGCTCACGTTCATGACGTAGGCGGTCCCGTTGAGGGCGGCGTCGTGGGCGGCGGTCAGGCGGGTGACGTTGACCCCGTCGGCGCGCACGCCGGGCACGGACGCGGGGGAGATGGCGGCGGTTCCGGACCCGGACCCGGACCCGGAACGGGGCCCGGTCGTCGAGGGGGGTCCCCCGGTCGATCGGGTCGGCGACCGAGCGGTTCCGGTCGGGGATCGGGATGGCAGGGCCGAGCCACAACCGGCCAGAACGACGAGCAGGAGGAGGCCGGCGGCGAGCGTGCCGTGGCGCATCGGGCTCCGGTTCGAGACCTCCGGACATACGTCCGTTGGTTCCGGCGGACACGTCAGGCCTATTACCGGCGGGACCGCACGACGGGACGTGTCGAGCGACCGCGCCGACGGCGCCGGACCGGCCTGTCGTCGGTTCTTCCCCTACGAGGAGCCGTACCCGAACCAGCGGGCGGCGATCGACGGCGTGGCGACGGCGCTCGCCGACGGCCGCGACGTCCTGCTGGAGGGCGCGCCCGGGACGGGAAAGACCCTCTCGGCGCTCGTCCCGGCGCTCGCGCACGCCCGCGAGCACGACCGGACGGTCGTCATCACGACCAACGTCCACCAGCAGATGCGCCAGTTCGTCGCCGACGCGCGGGCCATCGACGCCGAGGAGCCGATCCGCGCCGTCGTCTTCCGGGGGAAGGGGTCGATGTGTCACATCGACGTCGACTACCGCGAGTGTCAGACCCTCCGGGACGCCACCCGGTCGCTCGTGGACGTCGAGCGCGAGCGGGCGGAGCTGGCCCGGCGGGCCGAGGCGCTGCTCGACGAGATGCGGGCGGACGGTGAGGGGGGCCAGGAGGCCGGCGAGGCCCGGGCGGCCGTGATGGACGACCTCGACGACCTGGAGTCCGAGGCCGAGGAGCTACGCGAGGGGAACGTCTGTGAGCGCTACCGGGCGAACCTCTCGCGGGACACCGCCGCCTTCCGCGAGTGGCTCTTCGACGGCGTGCGGACGCCCGACGAGGTCTACGGGTGGGCCGAGGAGCACGGCTTCTGCGGGTACGAACTGTTGAAGGCGGAGATGGAGGCCGTCGACCTGGTGGTCTGCAACTACCATCACCTGCTCGACCCGACGATCCGCGAGCAGTTCTTCCGGTGGCTCGGGCGCGAGCCGGGCGAGGTGGTGACGGTGTTCGACGAGGCCCACAACGTCGAGGGGGCGGCCCGCGAACACGCCTCCCGGACGCTCTCCGAGCGGACCGTCGAGGCGGCGCTGGGCGAGTGTGAGGAGGCCGACGACCCGCGCGCGGCGGGCGCCGCGAACGTCTTCGAGGCGTTCCTGACCGCGCTCCGGGAGACCCGCGACGACGCCTTCGGCTTCGGTGAGCGCGAGCAGGTCGGGGAGTCGTGGTACGACCTCCCGATCACGAACGACGAGGGGCGCGACGACCTCACCCGCGCGTTCGTCCGTGCCTACGAGGGGCCGGGGATCGGACGGGACGTCGAGCGCGCCCGGGAGTTCGGGCGGGCGCTCGACGGGACCTACGAGCGGGCGTTCGCGGCGGGCGAGACGACCACGCGACGGGAGTGTCAGTCCCGCGGCGCGGCCGACTTCCTCGCCGCGTGGCTCGACGCCGGCGAGGACCCCGGACGGCGCCCGATGCTGTCGGTGCGGCGCGACGCCGGGACCGGCGACCTGTACGGCCGGGCGGAACTGTACACCTGCATCCCGCGGGGCGTGACCGCGGACCTCTTCGACCGCGTCCACGCGAGCGTGCTGATGAGCGCGACGCTCCGGCCGTTCGACGTGCTCGCGGACGTGCTGGGGCTGGAGGACCCGGCGACGATGGCCTACGGGCTCGCCTACCCGGAGGAGCGCCGCCGGACCTACGCGGTGGCGGGGCCGGCCCTGTTCGCCAGCGAGCGCGACGACCCGGCCGTCCAGGAGACGGTGGCGACGACGCTCGCGGACGCCGTTCGGATGACGCCCGGGAACGTCCTCGCCTTCTTCCCGTCGTACGGGGAGGCCGAACGATACCACGACCGGCTGTTCGGGGACGCCGTCCCCGACGCGACGCCGTATCTCGACGAGCCGGGGAGCCGTGCCGAGGAGCTGCGCGAGCGATTCGCCGCCGACGGGAGCGGCGTCCTGTTCACGTCGCTGTGGGGGACGCTCGCGGAGGGCGTGAGCTTCGACGGCGACGACGCGCGCACGGTCGTCGTCGCCGGCGTCCCCTATCCGCGCCTGAACGAGCGGATCGAGGCCGTCGAGGCGGCCTACGACCGGGCCTACGCCGACCGGGAGCGGTCGGGCTGGGACTACGCGGTCGGGATTCCGACGATTCGCAAGACCAGGCAGGCGCTCGGACGGGTGATCCGGTCGCCCGACGACTTCGGCGTCCGGGTGTTGCTCGACAGGCGCTACACCCGCGAGAGCAGGGACATGGGCCGGTACGGCGTGCGCGACGCCTTCCCGGCCGAGGAGCGCGACGAACTGATCGACGTCGCCCCCGACAAACTCAGGTTCGCGATGCTGAACTTCTTCTCGGACCTCGGGGCCTACGACGGCGACCCGCCGGCGCCCTGATCGCGAGACGACGCGCGGCGGTCGCATCGAGCGCCAGGGCTTTAGCGCGCTCTCGCGAACCGCCCACATGGTCACCTGCGAGGTGTGTGGCGCCGCGCTCGTCGACGACCGGGGCTGTTCGTACTGCGACGGGACGTACTGTCAGGCCCACCAGCTTCCCGAACACCACGACTGTCCCGGCGTGGGGGAGCGGCGGGACTCCGCCGGGGAGACGGGAACCGGGTCCGGAGACGGGGACGGGGACGGGGACGGGGACGACCGACGGGACTGAGCCCCGGCGACCGCGCGGCCCATCGCGCCGGCGCCGGCGAACGACCTATTGGCGTCGGGCCCCTGGCACGGCCGATGCGCGCGACGCCACCGGGGCCCACGGGGGAGCCCGTGGTCGGCAACAGCCGGCGGTACGCGGACGATCCCTTCGCCTTCCTGCAGGCCTGCGGGGCGGCCTACGGGGACGTGGTCCACTTCGACCTCGGGCCGATGGAGACGTACATGATCACGGACCCCGCCGACGTCGAGCGGGTGCTGGTGGGCGAGGCGTCGCGATACGCCAACCCCGGGTTTCAGGACGCCGCGCTGGGGGAGTTGCTCGGCGACGGCCTCCTGTTGAGCGAGGGCGAGTCCTGGCGCGAGCAGCGCCGACGGGCGGCCCCCTCCTTCGACGTCCGGCGGCTGTCGGGGCTGGCGGGGCGGATGGTGGGGGCCGCCGAGGCGGCCCTCGCCGACTGGACGCCGGGCGAGGTCCGCGACGTCCAGGTGGAGATGACGGAGGTCACGCTGGAGATCATCTGTGACGCGATGCTCGGGATCGACCTCGACGACGGGAGGCGGGAGACGATCCGGGAGAACCTCGAACCGCTGGGGGCCCGGTTCGAACCCGACCCGTTCCGGTTTCTCGTCCCGGACTGGCTGCCCACGCGGGAGCACCGCGACTACCGACGGGCGCTCGACGCCCTGGAGGGCGTGATCGAGCGGATCGTCGCCGAGCGCCGGGGGACCGAGGGCGACCCGGCGACCGACGAGGGGCCGATGGACCTCCTCTCGGTCCTCCTGCGCGCCCGGGGGCGCGGCGAGCAGGACGACGAGGCGATCCGCGACGAGGTGATGACGATCCTGCTGGCCGGCCACGACACGACCTCGCTGGCGCTCACCTACGCGTGGTACCTGCTCTCGGAACACCCCGGGGCCGAGCGACGGGTCCACGACGAGGTCGATCGGGTGGTCGGGGACGGGACCCCCACGGCCGCGGACGTGGCCGACCTGACGGTCGTCGAGCGGGCGTTGCGGGAGTCGATGCGACTCTACCCCCCGGTCTACGCGCTCTTTCGGGAACCCCGGATGGACGTCCGTCTCGGGGGGTATCGCGTCCCTGCCGGGGCGACGGTGATGCTGCCACAGTGGGTGATCCACCGCTCGGCCGACCACTGGACGGACCCCGAATCGTTCGCCCTCGACCGCTGGGCGCCCGACCGGGTCGCCGCCCGGCCGCGGTTCGCCTACTTCCCGTTCGGCGGCGGTCCACGGAGCTGTATCGGCAGACGGCTCTCGATGCTGGAGGGCAAACTGATCCTGGCGACGGTCGCGTCGCGCTACCGGCTGGCGTACGCCCGCGACGGGCCGCTCGACCTGCGCGGATCGCTCACGATGCACCCGCGAGAGCCGGTGGAGATGCGGGTCGTGGCGCGCTGACGGCCGGTGGAGATGCGGGTCGTGGCGCGCTGACGGCCGAGACGCCGCGGAGCACCGCCGGCGGGGACTCACGGCCAGTTCGCCGGCGGCGTCAGTACCGCGGCCAGTTCGTTCGCCGGCGGGGACTCAGTACCGCCGCCAGTCGGGGGCGAGCGCGTCGATCCGGACGATCCCGACGCGGTACTCGGAGCGCCGGATCTCGACCGGGGCGCCCGGCTCCAGCACGTGGGCGTCCGGGTCGTTGTCCCGGGCGAGCAGCACCGACGAGGCGTTCTCGTCCTCGTGGACGGCCACCTCGACGCACCCGCGATCCGAGAGCACCAGGCCGTCGAGGGCGTCGCGTGGCTTGTGGAGGTTGTTGAACGCGACGCCGATGCCCTCCTCGAACCCGCCGCCCGTGATCGCGCGGTAGTAGCCCGTGGCGCCGAACGGCGTGGCGACCACGACGCCGTCGCCGATGGCCCGGTCGAGGACGTACGTGGTGTCGCCGTCGACGACGCGGACGCGGAACTTCGCCGCGTGGGTCGGCGAGCGGTGGTGGAGGTTGAGGTCGTTGAGCGCCCGGAAGTCGCCGCGCAGTTCCTCGTCGTCGCGGTAGGCCGACAGCTGTGCGTGCGTCTCGATCCGGTAGTCCTCGCCCCGGCGCCCCTCCTCCAGGGCCCGGATCCCGTCGAGGAACGTCTCGCCGTCGAGCTGGATCGTGTTTCCCTCCGAGTCGGGCTTGGCGACCGGGAGGATCGTCGGCTCGTCGTAGTGCCACGCGTTGTAGACGACCGTGCCGTCGCCCCCGACCGAGACGAGGACGGCGTCGTCCCGGTAGGCGTCGAGGGTCTCGTAGCCGGCGCGCTCCAGCCGGTCGGCGTACTCGTCCGCCAGGGCGTCGTCCTTCGCGCTCACGTAGTAGCGCACGTCGTTCCCGGTGGGCAAATCGGCGCTGTGGCCTATACGCCTTGCCCTCGCGTCCTCGCGTCCTCGCGCGTGCCGGTCTCCCCCGGCGGCGCGCCTGGCCGCCGCGTCGCCCCGCCGACGTCTACCGGGGAGCCGGCAGGCGGATCGATCCGACCGTCTCCCGGTGGTCCGCGTCCCAGGCGTCCAGCCGCGAGACGGTCCAGCGGACCGGCTCGACGTCGCGGGCCGCCGCCCGCTCGGCCGCCACGCGGTCGCCGCCGCGCGCGAGCGTGACGTGTGGCGTGTAGTCGTCGCCCTCCAGGTCGGGGACGGCGCCGAACCGGTCGACGAGACGGCGGTGGATCCGGAACAGTCCGGGGCTCTCGACGGCGAGGTAGACCACCGGGCCGGGGCCACGGACGGGGCGCTCGAAGTAGTCGACGCCGGTCACGTGCGCCTCGACGGCCGGGGCGCCGGCGAGGGCCTCCCGGACGTCGACCCGGTCGACGTGCCCGGGGAACCGCTTGCAGACCAGCCCCGGGCGCTCGCGGACGCGGTCGAAGGCCGCGAGGACGGGGGCGAGGTCGCCCGCGAGCCGACGGACGGCCCCCGGGACGGGGGCGTTCAGGCTGTCCACGGATGCCCTCGGGCGGGGGGACGGATGAGGGCGTCGACAGGACTCAGATCCGATCGAGCAGGAAGAGGACGATGAGCGCCAGGACGAGAACGGCGAGGAACGGGCGAAACAGTCCGAGCAGACCGAAGGCGATGTGGAGGAGTCGGTCGAGCACCTCCAGCGCGAGCCAGACGATGACCAACACCAGGACGACCTTCAGGAGGTCCTCGGCGTCGACGGCGGCACGGTCCATGCCGGCCGTCGAGCGGGCGCGGACAAAAGGGTACTGGCGTCCCGTTCGGCAACGACTATACCCCTTCGGCCTGGACCCGGAGTATGGACCGAGCGGCCGGGAGGGCCCTCCTCGCGTGTGCGGTGGCGCTCCTGGCGCTCCTCTCGCTCGCCGGGGGAGCCGGGGCCCGACCGATGCCGGGGCGGGGGCTGGTGCCCCAGACCAACGACATCTCCCCGGACGGGGTGGTGTTGCGGGCCGACGTGGCGGCGAACGGATCGGCGACCTGGACCGTCGAGTACCGGATCCGGCTCGACGACCGGAACGTGACCGAGGCGTTCGATCGCCTGCGGGCCGACATCCGGGCGAACCGGAGCGCGTACGCCGGGCGGTTCGGGACGCGAATGGACGGGACCGTGGCGGCCGCGTCGAACGCCACGGGCCGCGAGATGCGGGTGGCGAACGTCTCGGTGACCGCCGAGACCCGACAGCTTCCCCAGTCGTACGGCGTGGTGAGCTACCGGTTCGACTGGATCGGCTTCGCGCGCGTCGACGGCGACCGGGTGGTGGTCGGCGACGCGCTGTCCGGGCTCTTTCTGGACTCGGAGAGCCGACTGATCGTCGCCTGGCCCGACGGCTACGAGGCGGCGTCGGTCGCTCCCCAGGGCTACGAGAAGCGGGACCGGGCCGTGGTGTGGGCGGGACCGATCGACTTCGGTCCCGACCAGCCACGGGTCGTGGTGCGCCCGGCCGGCGGACTCCCCGTCGGCGCCCTGGCGGTGGGAGCGCTCGTGCTGGTCGGCGCCCTGGCGGCGGCCTGGACCTACCGGCGACGCGGCGCGGGAGGCGACGGGGCTCCGACCGACGGGACCGTCGGTCCGGGGGACGGCGGGGCCGCCGCCGCCGCGGACGCGGGCGACGGCCCCGATGAGCCGCCCGAGGAACTGTTGAGTCCCGGGGAGCGGGTCCTCCGGTTCCTCCGCGAGCGGGGCGGACGGGCGAAACAGCAGGCGGTCGTCGAGGAGTTCGACTGGACCGCCGCCCGCACCAGCCAGGTCGTCGGGGACCTCCGCGAGGACGGCCGGATCGAGACGTTCCGGCTCGGCCGGGAGAACGTCCTGACCCTGCCCGGGACCGGCGTGGTCGGTGACGAGGGGGGCGGCGACGCGGCCGGCGAGGGGAGCGACGGCGACGGGACCGAGGGGACCGACGGCGACGGAGACGAGGGCGTCGACTGGCGACCCTGAGCCACGACTGGCGAGGGCCGAGCCGACTGCCGACCGCTGGCGAGAGCGCGGGCCAGAACGGGGACGCCGCCTCAGAACTCGGCGTCGGGTTCCGGCGCCACGCCGTCGTCCCCGTCGAGGTCGAACTCCGCGCGCAGGTCGCGGATCCGGTCGCGGATCTCCGCCGCGAGTTCGAACTCCAGGTTGTCGGCGGCCTCGCCCATCCGATCCTCGAGGTAGTCGATCCGGCGGGCGGCCGCGTCGGCGGTGTCGGGGTCCTCGCCCGTGGCGTCGCTCACGTCGGTCTCGGCGCCGGGGAGGGTCGTCTCGCCGACGGGCTTCTCGATCGAGCGGGGTTCGTGGCCGTGGGTCTCGTTGTACTCGCGCTGGATCTCCCGGCGGCGGCGGGTCTCGGCGATCGCGCTCTCCATCGCGTCGCTCGGCTCGTCGGCGTACAGCACCACGGAGCCGTCGACGTTGCGCGCCGCCCGCCCCATCGTCTGGACGAGCGTGGTCTCGGAGCGGAGAAACCCCTCCTGGTCGGCGTCGAGGATGGCGACCAGCGACACCTCGGGGATGTCGAGCCCCTCCCGGAGGAGGTTGATCCCCACCAATACGGTTATCTCGCCCAGCCGGAGCGCCCTGACGAGTTCGTGGCGTTCGAGCGTGTCGGTCTCGTCGTGCATGTAGGCGACGTCGACGCCCGCCTCCTCCAGGTACTCGGTGAGGTCCTCGGCCATGCGCTTCGTGAGCGTGGTGACGAGGACCCGCTCGTTGTCGGGGACGCCGTCGATGCGGTCGAGCAGGTCCTCGACTTGCCCCCGGGCGTCGGCCACCTCGATCGCGGGGTCGACCAGGTAGGTCGGGCGGACGATCTGTTCGACGACCCGGCCCGACACCCGGCGCTCGTAGTCGCCGGGCGTCGCCGAGACGTAGAGCGTCCGGTCGGTCTTTGCCTCGAACTCCTCGAAGGTGAGCGGCCGGTTGTCGTACGCGGTCGGGAGGCGAAAGCCGTTGTCGACGAGCGACTCCTTGCGCGAGCGGTCGCCCTCGAACTGTCCGCGGATCTGGGGGATGGTCTGGTGGGACTCGTCGACGACACAGAGGAAGTCGTCGGGGAAGTAATCCAGCAGGGTGTAGGGCGGGTCGCCCGACGCGCGGTCCGAGAGGTGGACGCTGTAGTTCTCGATCCCCGAGCAGTAGCCCGCCTCGCGCAGCATTTCGAGGTCGAAGGTCGTGCGCTCCTCGATCCGCTGGGCCGCCACGAGGTCGCCCCGACGCTCGAACTGGCGGATTCGCTCGTCGAGCAGGTCCTCGATCTCGTCGATCGCGCGCTCCAGGCGCTCCCCGGGGATCGAGTAGTGTTCGGCGGGGTGAAAGAGCGCCGCCGGTTCGCTCGATTTCACCTCGCCCTCCAGGGGGTCGACCTTCGTCATTCGATCCACCTCGTCGCCCCAGAACTCGACGCGGACGGCGTACCGCCCGTACATGGGAAACACCTCGACGGTGTCGCCCCTGACCCGAAAGGTGCCGTTGGTGAACTCCACGTCGTTTCGCTCGTAGTTGAGGTCGACCAGCCGTTCGAGAAGCGTCTCGCGGCCGATCTCCTCTCCCACCTCGACCCGGAGGGCCATCGACTCGTAGTTCGCGGGGTCGCCCAGCCCGTAGATGGCCGAGACGCTGGCGACGACGATCACGTCCTCGCGGGTCAAAAGCGAGCGGGTCGCCGAGTGTCGCAGGCGGTCGATCTCGTCGTTGATCGAGGCGTCCTTGTCGATGTAGGTGTCCGTCGACTCGACGTAGGCCTCGGGCTGGTAGTAGTCGTAGTAGGAGACGAAGTACTCGACGGCGTTGTCCGGAAACAGGTTCCCGAACTCCTCGTAGAGTTGCGCGGCCAGGGTCTTGTTGTGGGCGATGACGAGCGTGGGCCGCTGGACCTCCTCGATCACCCACGAGACGGTGTTGGTCTTGCCCGACCCCGTCACGCCGAGGAGGGTCTGTTTCTCCAGACCCCGATCGAACCCGTCGACCAGTTCCTCGATGGCGTCGGGCTGGTCGCCCGCCGGGTCGAAGGGCGCGTCGACGCGGAACGGACGGTCGGCGTCGGGACGGTCCGGGGAGAGCGGGCCTCCAGATCTACTCACGGTACCGTCGGTAGATGCCTGAATTACTTTACGAGTTCGCTTGTGTGGCCGCGGACGAACCGGGTCGGGCCCGCCCGAACTCTCACGGCAGTCGGACTCCGGGACGAGAGATCCGGACACCGCGACCGGAGAACCCGTCGGAGAGCCCGACGGCGTTCCTCGAACCGCCGAACGGAGCCGGCAGGACCGTCTCCCGGCTATCTCTCTTCGAGGAGAGAATCCCGCCGTTTACGGCGGGAGTGAATCCGACATTTCCCACGCAATCCACCGACGATTGCAGGCCGGATATTCCACGCTAATCCACACCATTAAGTAACTCTACCTACATAGGCTATGTATGGCGAATCTCACCGTCACCCGCACCTATGTTGGTTCCATCCAGAACCACCGACAGGTGTCTGACGGTCTGGATTCGCTCGGTGATTCAGCCTCGAAAATCTGGAACGTCGCACGATGGACAGCCGACCGTATCTGGGATGAGACGGGCGAAATTCCAGACGAGGGCGTGCTGAAATCGTATATGAAGAACCAGTCGTGCTGGAAAGACTTGAACGCACAATCCAGTCAGAAAGTCATCGAAGAACTTTCTGACGCTTTCCAGTCATGGTTCGACTTGCGACAGAAAGACCCGGAGGCGAATCCGCCCGGCTACCGCAAACACGGCGACACCCGACCCCGAAGCACGGTCACGTTCAAAGCAGACGGCTTCGAACACGACCCCGAACACAACCGCGTCCGCCTCAGCAAGGGGTCGAATCTCAAGGAGTATTGGTCGGACTTCCTGCTCTGCACGTACCAGACGCGCCCCGACGTAGACCTCTCAGAGGTCGAGTCCGTCCAGAACGTTCGTGCCGTCTGGAACGGTGATGAATGGGAACTTCACTTCGTCTGCAAAGTCGAACTCGAAACACTCGACTCAGCAGGCGACGAAGTTGCTGGTATCGACCTTGGCATCAAGAACCTCGCCACGGTCGCCTTCCCCGACGAGTATGTGTTGTACCCCGGTAACTCTCTCAAGCAAGACAAGCACTACTTCAAGCGTGCTGAGTACGATACGGAGGGCGAGAATGGCCCCTCAGAGAAGTCGATGTGGGCACGGAGGAAACTCGCAGAGCGCGAGACGCACTTCTACCACACGCTGACGGACGCCATCATCACGGAGTGTGTCGAGCGCGGTGTTGGAACGCTCGCGGTGAGTTGGCCCGAAGCCGTGCGCGAGGCTGACTGGGGCAAGACCGGCAACAAGAAACTCCATACGTGGGCGTTCGACCGCATCTACCAGTACCTCGCGTACAAAGGCGAGATTCGTGGTGTCGAGGTGCTGAAAGAGAACGAGTGGGACACCTCGAAGACGTGTTCGCGGTGTGGTGATGACACGAAATCGAATCGTGTCGAGCGTGGACTGTACGTCTGCTCGTCGTGCGGGTTAGTCGGGAACGCGGACTGCAACGGGGCGGAGAATATGCGGCAGAAGATAACTCCGAGTCCTCACGGTGAGGATAGGAGTAACGGCTGTGTGGCACAGCCATCGACACACCTGTTCGACCGCGAGAGCGGGACGTTCAACACGAGAGAACAGGCCGTGTCGTAAACCGGCAAATATCCCACCTGCGGTACGGGAAGCCTCGCCGTTTACGGCGAGGAGGATGTCACTACGGGACGTTCACGTATCCAGAGGTGTTTTCTGGAGGCCCGGTTTCGCGGAGATCGGGAAGGGGCGATTCACGCCACCACTCGTCACCGAGCAATCATCGATTTCCGCAGGGGAACCACCGGGGAAAGCGATCCTTGGTCGGGATCAATGCGGGATATCGGGAGACGAGGACGCACAACTCGGGGGCCGTCCCGTTCCCTCGCTCCGGTGGAACGCCACGCGTCGCCAGTGTGCGAGACGGGCGCGGAACGGGCGGTCGGCGTCGGGGTGATCCGGCTGGAGCGGGCCGGCGTTCGCGTCGCTCACGGTGGACGGGATCGCTCGAACTACGAGACTCGTTCGCCGGACGAGCGAGGGGACCGACGAACGCGGCGTCGGGGGTCGAGACGGAGCGCACCGACGGTCGGCCCTGTGGGTGGCGCGCGGGCGAACCGCAGGGCCGGCGATCACGGCGCGAGCCCCCAGAAGGCGGCGATGCCGAGCGTGACGGTGACCGCGAGCAGGGCCTGGAGCGGGGCGCCGACCCGGAGGTAGTCGGAGAACCGGTAGCCCCCGGGGCTGTAGACCATCAGGTTGGTCTGGTAGCCGATGGGCGTCATGAACGCGGACGTGGCGGCGAAGGTGGCCGCGAGCACGAACGCGAAGGCGTTGGCGTCGAGGCGCACGGCGGTGTCGACGGCGACGGGGAGCATCAGGACGACGCTGGCGACGGGCGTGATCACGTTCGCGAGCAGGGTCGTGAGCAGGTAGACGAGCGCCAGCACCGCGATCGGCGGCAGCACCCGGGCGCTCCCGACGAGGAGGCCCCCGAGGAACTCGGCGCCGCCGGTCCGCTGGAGGGCCAGGCCGAGCGGGATGACGCCCGCGAGCAGGAAGATCACCTCCCAGTGGACGGCGTCGTAGGCCTCGCGGGGGCGGACGACGCCCCCGACGATCATCGCCACGACGCCCCCCAGCGCAGCGATGACGATCGGGAGCAGTCCGACCGCCGCGACCCCGACGACGGCGGCCACGATCCCCAGTGCGAGCGGGGCCTTCGCGTCCCGGGACGGTTCCGGTGCCTCGGGGCGCGTCCCGCTCGTCTGGACCACGACGAGTTCGTCGCGCTCGCGCAGGGCGGCGATCGTGCGACGCCGGGCGTGCAGGAGGAGGCCGTCTCCCTCGGCGAGTTCGAGGTCGGAGAGCCCCTCGTGGACGACCGTCCCGCCCCGCCTGACCGCGAGGACGGTCGCCCGGTAGCGGTCGCGGAACGCCGCGTCCGCGATCGTTCCCCCGAGGAGCGGCGACTCCGGCCGGACGACCGCCTCGACGAGGATCCCTCGCCCCTCGGGGCGATCCAGTTCCGCCTCCGTGACGCTCGCGCGGGGCAACGTCCGGAGAGCCATCCGGTCGGCGAACGTCCGGGCGGTCGCCTCGTCGGCGCGGACGACGAGGCGGTCGCGCGCCCGGATCTCCTGGTCGGTGCCGGGGGCGACGAACGACCGCTCGCCGCGGACGACCTGGAGGATTTCGAGGTCGAGGTCGTCGTCCCCCGCGAACGCCCCCTCGATGGTCGTCCCCACGAGCGGCGAGTCCTCGCGCACGAAGAGCCGCCAGAGGTACGGGTCCATCGCGAACTCGCGCGTGAGGTCGAGGGCGCGGACGCGCTCGGGCAGGAGGCGCTGGCCGACCGTCAGGAGGTAGGCGGTCCCGACGACGAGGACGACGACCCCGAGGGGGGTGAACTCGAACATCGAGAACGGGTGGCCGATGAGTTGCGCCGAGAGGTCGCTGGCCACCAGGTTGGTCGCGGTGCCGACCAGCGTGAGCGTTCCGCCGAGCATGGAGGCGTAGGAGAGCGGGATGAGGAGCTTCGAGGGCGAGACGTGGACGCGGTCGGCGAGGTCGACCACCATGGGCAGGAACACCGCGACGACGGGGGTGTTGTTGACGACGCCGGCGAGCGGCCCGGTGACGCCGACGGTCACGCCGAGGAGGCGCCCGGCGTCGCGCCCGACGAACCGCGCGAGCGCGTCCCCGAGGCGCCGGATGACGCCGGTCGTCTCGACCCCGGCGCTCAGGACGTACATCGCCACCACGGTGACGGTCGCCGGGTTCGAGAACCCGGAGATGGCGTCGGCGGCGGGGACGTGCGTGAACGGTTCGAGGACGGCGAGCGCGACGACGACCGCGATGGCGGTCGTGTCGGGCGAGAGGGCCTCCGTGACGAACAGGACGATCGCGGCGGCGACGAGCGCGAACACCACGACCATGTCCGGAATCGCCGTCGCGGCCATACCGACCCAACCGGGGGGCGGTCCGATAACCCTGTCCGTCGGGAGCGGCCCGGACGACGCCCACCTTTTTGTCTCCGGCCCCTCTCCCGGACGCATGGACGTACGGGCCCCGCCGGTCCCGGACGTGGCGACGGCGACCGCCGCCCGCCCGGCCCGCGCCGGAAGCGTAGACTCCCGCTCCAGCACCTGATGCGCCCCGACGACGAGCGCTACTTCGAGACGATCGAGTCCCGCCTGGAGGAGGCAATGTCCGTCGCCGAGGACGCGCGCTCGCAGGGGCGGGACCCCTCCACGGACGTCGAGATCCCGATCGCCGCCGACATGGCCGACCGGGTGGAGAAGGTCCTCGGCATCGAGGGCGTCGCCGAGCGCGTCCGCGAACTCGAAGGCGAACTCTCCCGGGAGGAGGCCGCCCTGGCGATGGCCCGGGACTTCGCCGAGGGGCGGGTCGGCGACTACGACACCCGCGCCGGGAAGGTCGAGGGGGCGGTCCGGACGGCCGTCGCCCTCCTGACCGAGGGGGTCGTCGCGGCGCCGATCGAGGGGATCGACCGGGTCGAACTGCTGGAGAACGGCGACGGGAGCGAGTTCGTCAACGTCTACTACGCCGGGCCGATCCGGTCGGCCGGCGGGACCGCCCAGGCGCTGTCGGTGCTCGTGGCCGACTACGCCCGGGCGCTGCTCGACCTCGACGAGTACCGGGCCCGCGACGCCGAGATCGAGCGCTACGCCGAGGAAGTCACGCTGTACGACGAGGGGACCGGCCTCCAGTACTCGCCGAGCGACGACGAGACGCGGTTCATCGCCGAGCACATGCCCGTGATGCTCGACGGCGAGGCCACCGGCGACGAGGAGGTCTCGGGCTTCCGGGATCTGGAGCGCGTCGACACCAACAACCCCCGCGGCGGCATGTGTCTCGTCCTCGCCGAGGGCATCGCCCTGAAGGCCCCCAAGATCCAGCGCTACACCCGCGACCTGGACGAGGTCGACTGGCCGTGGCTCCAGGACCTCATCGACGGGACCATCGGAGCGGACGACGAGGGCGACGCCGGCGACGGGGCGGACGTGGCGGCCGACGACGGGAGCGAGGAGGGGGCCGACGCCGGGACCGACGGGGACGGGGCGGACGCGGGCCCGCCCCGCCTCCACCCCAAGAAGAAATACCTCAGGGACCTCATCGCCGGCCGGCCGGTGTTCGGCCACCCGAGCGAGGCGGGGGGGTTTCGCCTGCGCTACGGTCGCGCACGCAACCACGGCTTCGCCACCGCCGGCGTCCACCCGGCGACGATGCACCTGGTCGACGACTTCCTCGCCACCGGCACGCAGATCAAGACCGAGCGCCCGGGGAAGGCCGCCGGCGTGGTCCCCGTCGACACCATCGAGGGGCCGACCGTCCGCCTGGCAAACGGCGAGGTCCGCCGGATCGACGACCCCGCGGAGGCGATCGAGGTCCGCAACGGCGTCGAGGAGGTGCTCGACCTGGGGGAGTATCTGGTGAATTACGGCGAGTTCGTCGAGAACAACCACCCGCTCGCCCCCGCCTCCTACGTCTCCGAGTGGTGGATTCAGGACCTCGCGGCGACCGACGCCGACGTCCAGGCGCTCCGGGACGACCCCCACGTCGACCTGCGCGACCCGACCGCCGAGGAGGCGCTCCGGTGGGCGACCGAGTACGACGCGCCGCTCCATCCCGCCTACACCTACCTCTGGCACGACGTCTCCGTCGACGAGTTCGAGGCGCTCGCCGACGCCGCCGCGGCGGGGCGGGTCGTCGCGGCCGAACCCGACGGCGGGCGCACGGTCGAGCGCGGAGACGGCCCGACGGCGGTCGACGGCGACGGGACGGGGACCGCCGGCGTCCTCCTGCTCGACGACGATCCGACCGTCCGGGGGACGCTCGAACGCCTGCTCGTCGAACACCGCCGGACCGACGGGGGCGTTCGAGTGCCGGACTGGGTGCCGCTGGTCCGATCGCTCGGCCTGACGCCGACCCTGGAGAAGCCGTGGGACGCCGGGGACGTCCCCGGGGCGGCCAGGACGTACGCCGACGGCGCGAACGCGATCCGGGCGGTCAACGCCGTCGCACCCTTCACGGTCCGCGAGCGGGCACCCACCCGGATCGGCAACCGGATGGGCCGGCCCGAGAAGTCCGAGAGCCGCGAACTCTCGCCCGCGGTCCACGCGCTCTTTCCCGTCGGTCCCGCCGGCGGCCCCCAGCGCGACGCCGGCGCCGCGGCCAAGACCGCCGGCGCGCCCGGCGAGGGTCCCCTCGACCTCGACCTCGGCCGCCGGGAGTGTGTGGACTGCGGCCGCCAGGGCTACCGGCTCCGGTGTCCCGACTGCGGCGGCCACACCGAACCCCGCTACGAGTGTGCCGACTGCGGCCGGGTCGTCGACCCCGACGAGTCCGGCCGGGTGGTCTGTCCGCGCTGCGAGCGCGAGGTGACGAGCGTCGACGAGTGGGCGGTCCCTCTCGACGACCACTACCACGAGGCCCTGGACGCCGTCGGCGAGCGCGAGAGCGCCTTCGAGATCCTCAAAGGCGTCCGGGGGCTCTCCTCGGCGCACAAGACCCCCGAACCCCTCGCCAAGGGCGTCCTCCGGGCCAAACACGGCGTCTCGACGTTCAAGGACGGCACCGTCCGCTACGACATGACCGACCTGCCGGTGACCGCCGTTCGGCCCGCCGAACTCGACGTGACCGTCGAGCAACTGCGCGCGCTCGGCTACGAGACCGACGTCGACGGCGATCCGCTCCGGTTCGACGACCAGCTCGTCGAACTCCGCGTTCAGGACGTCGTCCTCCCGGACGGGGCCGCCGACCACCTGCTCCGCACGGCCGACTTCGTCGACGACCTGCTGACGGAGTTCTACGGGCTGGAGCCCTTCTACGGGGTCTCCGAGCGCGACGACCTCGTCGGCGAACTCGTCTTCGGGATGGCGCCCCACACGTCGGCGGCCGTGGTCGGGCGGGTCGTCGGGTTCACGAGCGCGGCCGTCGGCTACGCGCATCCGTACTTTCACGCGGCCAAACGCCGGAACTGCTTCCACCCCGACACGAAGGTCTGGTACGAGGACGAGGGTGGCGAGTGGCACCACGAGCGGATCGAGTCGCTGGTGGAGGATCGGCTGGAGGATCCGGAGACGGACGACTTCGGGACGCTCGTGCAGGACCTGGACGGGGACGTGGTCGTACCCTCGATGAACGGGGACGGACATATCGTACAGAAGCCCGTCGAAGCCGTCTCGAAACACCCCTCGCCCGAACACCTCGTTACCGTCGAAACACGGGGAGGCAGGGAACTTACCGTAACTCCGGACCACCAGATCCGCGTCTTCGATGACGAGATATCCTCGAAGCGAGCTTGCGAAGTCACGCAGTCGGATTCCCTCGTGGTTCCCACTCAAGTGGACGTGTCCGGGTCCGCGATTCAGTTCGACCTCCTCGAAGAGTTCATCGAAAGCGACGAGGTTCCAAACGAGTCGCTGATGCTGAAGGGGTTGGACAAGAACGAACTCTACGATCTCTTTACAAAAACGCTCGAAGACGACTGGAACGGGCCGTTCTACCCGTTGAAGAGCACCGCGGAGTATCTCGGTCTGACGAAGAAAACGTTGAGTAATTACATTTACCGCGAGAGCGTTCCGGCCACCCTCCTCATCGAATTGCTCGGTTCGACGGATGCCGTCGTCGAACGGGTTCCCGATGACATCGCTCTCGGAATGAAACGGGATACCGTCGAGATCGATCGGCTCGTCGATCTCGACGGAGACTTCGCTACCTTCCTCGGATACTACACAGCTGAAGGTTTCGCTCGCGAGCAATCCACACCGAAAGGGACGATTCATCAGACAACCATCTCGGGGATCGAAACTGAAGCACGTGACTTCTTCATCGAGGTGTTCGAGTCCGCGCTCGGGGTCGACGCGTATCGGGAGAACGATAAGAAGGTCACCGCTTCAGGTCGGTTGCCGCGAGTCTTCGTTGAGTCCGTACTCGACTGTGGCACCGGAGCCGAAAACAAGCGTGTCCCCGCCTGTGTCTTCGACGCACCGGACGACATCGTTGCCGCGTATCTCGGCGGATACTTCAGTGGTGACGGAACGGTGGCCAAGAACACGTTGACGGTCTCGGCGACGACAATCAGTCGAGAACTGAAAGAGGATCTACTGGCGCTGCTCACGCGGCTCGGAATAACGGCGCGTGTCGATATCGTAGACCCCGTTCCCCTCGTTGAGAAGTTCCCGGAGTTCTACGATATCGACGACGATTCGATGTCGGCGGAGTCGTTCATCCTCCACATAACGTCGTCGGACGCGGTGCGGTTCGCGGAGAAGGTGGATCTGCATCTGTCACGGAAACAGGATCGGCTGAAAACGCGCATCGAGGAAGTGACGCCGGGAACACAGCGCGTCTTTGACGGGGGGAGTGCGGAGTATGTCGTCGACGAGGTTTCCGACGTTTCGTACACCGAATCTGACGTCGACCACACGTACTGTCTCACGGTTGCGGACACCCACTCGTTGATAGCGAACGATATGTCACATAATCAATGCGACGGCGACGAGGACTGCGTCATGCTCCTGCTCGACGGTCTGCTCAACTTCTCGACGGAGTACCTGCCGGACGCCAGAGGCGGTAGCATGGACGCCCCCCTCGTCATGTCCTCCCGGATCGACCCGACCGAGATCGACGACGAGGCCCACAACATGGACGTGGTCGACGAGTACCCCCGCTCGTTCTACGAGGCGACCCGGGAACTGGCCGATCCCGGCGAGGTGGACGTCGAGATCGCCGAGGAGAGTCTGGGAACGGACGACGAGTACCGCGGGTTCGCCCACACCCACGACACCGGCGACGTCGCGCTCGGTCCGGACCTCTCGGCGTACAAGACGCTGGGGAGCATGACCGAGAAGACCGACGCCCAGCTGGAGCTCGCGCGCAAGCTCCGCGCCGTCGACGAGTCCGACGTCGCCGAGCGCATCATCGAGTACCACTTCCTGCCCGACCTCATCGGCAACCTCCGGGCGTTCTCCAGCCAGGAGACCCGGTGTCTCGACTGCGGGGAGTCCTACCGCCGGATGCCCCTCTCCCGCGAGTGCCGGATCTGTGGGGGGGACGTGACCCTCACGGTCCACGAGGGCTCGGTGAGCAAGTATCTCGACACCGCGATCCGGGTCGCCCACGAGTACGACTGTCGGGAGTACACCAAACAGCGCCTGGAGATCCTCGAACGCTCCATCGAACGGGTGTTTCAGGACGACACCAACCGCCCCTCGACGCTCGCGGAGTTCATGTAGGCCGGCGCGCGACGGCCGCCGGTTATCAGACTCGGAAACTCCTCCGAACGGTTATTGTCACCTGCCATCGAGGGGACCGAGTGTCCCAGATGCGACGAAGATGTCCGTTTTGCGAGAGCCTGGTGGACTCCCTCCCCGAACACCTCCCCCGCTGTCCCGAGGCGCCCCGGGACGACCCGCGGCTGTCGTGACGGGAGGTCGGGGGAGACGCCGGGCCGTCGAGTCGCGGGCGGTCCCCTGGACGTGGGCGCCGGATCGACCGCTCCCGCCGCCTCACGGGTCGTCCGGACCCGTCCGCTCTCCCTGGTAGCTCCCGTCGTAGGTTCCCTCGTGGCTCGCCGCCGCGAGGACGAACTGGCCGATCCGGGCGCCGTCCTCGATCTCGATGGGGTGGTGGACCCGGAGGAGCCCCTCGCCGCGGCCCTCGTAGCC
Organism: Haloferacaceae archaeon; assembly: GCA_042216285.1. Taxonomy (GTDB): domain Archaea; phylum Halobacteriota; class Halobacteria; order Halobacteriales; family Haloferacaceae; genus CAZMLQ01. Next base: position 12,804 of record JBDGUC010000006.1, on the reverse strand, counting down.
GGCGTCCCAGACGGCGGTGTCGAGGGCCGTGGAGTTGCGCAGGAGCGACGAGCGCGGGAGGATGAAGCCGACGTGGCCCTCGGGGACGTGGACGGTCTCGCCGTACTGGACGACGTATCCGCCGGGATCGAGCCGGTAGCCGTCGGTCGCGTCGGCGTCGACGGGACGGCGGTCGCCGACGGTCTTTCCCTCGCGGCCGATCCGGCCCGGCGTCCGCTGTTCGAGGACGGTCGCGACGGTGAGGTCGACGCCGTTCGGCTGGATCTGGTCCTCGGCGAGCGGCGAGACGTGCCCGGCGACGAAGGCGCCAGCGCGGAACATACCCGCCGGTGACGGGGTCGGGACAAAAGCGAACCGGTGACGGGGGGCCGCGACGCGATCGCGCTCGGGGGCGTCACCGCCCGCCGGTACGCCTATGCGGCTGCCCCGGGCACGTGCGACCGTGTCCGGGGAGGCCGACCTGCGCGAGGGGCCGGTCGCGCGCACGCTTCTGGCGCTCGCGGCGCCGCTCGTTGCCCAGAACGTCGTCCGCGTCGTCCAGCAGGTCGTCGACGCCTTCTGGGTCGGCCGCGTCGGCGAGGCGGCGGTCGGCGCGGTCGGCCTCTCCGTGCCCGTGCTCGCGGCCGCCTTCGCCCTCCTCGTCGCGCCGTTCGTCGGCACGCAGGTCCTCGTCTCGCGGCGCGTGGGCGCCGACGACCACCGGGGCGCCCGCGCGGCGGTCGCGGCGGGCGTCGCCCTCTCGCTCGTCGTCGGCGTCGCGGCGGGCGCCGTCCTCGTCGTCGGCGCGTCCCGGATCGTCGGCCTGCTCGGCGCCGGGGGCGACGTCGCACCCCTCGCCGCGACCTACCTCGCCGTGGTCGCGGCCGGCCTGCCTCTGGCCGGCGTCAGCGACGCGGTCGAGGCCGGCTACACCGGCTGGGGGGCCACGCGCCTCTCGCTCGCGGTCAACGTCGTCACCGTGGGCGTCAACCTCGCCCTCGACCCCGTGCTCGTGCTCGGCCCGGGGCCGGTCCCGGCGCTCGGCGTCCGCGGCGCCGCCTACGCGACCGTCGCGGGCTACGCCGCCGGCCTGGCGCTGGCGCTGGCGCTCCTGGGCCGCCGGCGCGTGCTCGCCGTCGACGAACTGGTCCCCTCGCCGGCGGACGTGCGCGAGACGCTCGCGGTCGGCGCGCCGGTGACGGGCCGGCGTCTGCTCGCCGCCGCCGTCCGGGTCGCGCTGGTCGCCGTCGTCGCCGTCGTCGCCGGAGCGCCGGGGCTCGCGGCCTACACTGTCGGCGCCCGGGTGGCGAGCGTCGCGTTCGTCCCTGCCCAGGGGCTGAGCCAGGCCGCCCAGAGCATGGTCGGTCAGAACCTCGGCGCCGCCCGTCCCGACCGGGCCGACCGCACCGCGCTCGTGGGTCTCGGCCTGGCGGCCGGCCTGCTCGCGCTGGTCGGGGCGGCCCAGTGGCTCGCGCCCGGTCCCGTCGCGGCCGCGTTCGTCCCCGACCTCTCGGCCGCCGGCCGCGCCGACGCCCGCACCTACCTCCGGGTGCTCGCCTACGGCTATCCCGCCATCGGTGCGGGCGCCCTGGTGGTCGCGGGGTTCAACGCCGCCAAGCGCACCCGGGTGGGGCTGGTCGCCGACCTGGTGAAATACTGGGGCGTCCGGCTCCCTCTCGCGACGCTCGCGCTCCCCTCGGTCGGCCCGGCGTTCGGCGTCGAGGCCGTCTTCTGGGCGGTCACCGTCTCCAACGTCGTCGCCGCCGCCGGCCTCACGGTCTACTTCTCGCGGGCGCGCCGCGGCGGCCTGTTCGCCCGGGCGACCGAGCGGGGCGGGGGCCCCGAGGGCTGACGGGGCGGCACGCCGTCCGCGGAGAGCAACGCCTATGCCGTCGCGTCCCCGGATCTCTGCCGATGGGATCGCCCGCCGTCCGTCCTCCCCTCGTCCCCGGTCGCGCCCGCCCGTTCTCGCATCCCCCGGCGAGGTGGGGACGGTGAAGGTCGCCGACGTGGTGCCGGAGTTCGCCGACGCCTTCGGCTTCGCGGAGTTCAACCGGATGCAGCGGGAGGCGCTGCCCGCGATCCTCGACTCGCAGGAGAACGTGGTGGCGGCCGCTCCGACGGCCAGCGGGAAGACCGCTCTCGCCGAGGTGGCCATCTGCGAGGCGCTGCGAGACGGGGGGACGGCGCTGTTCGTCGCGCCGCTCCGGGCGCTCACGAACGAGAAGGAGAGCGAGTGGGAGCGCTTCGAGGAGCTGGGGTACTCGGTCTACGTCGTCACCGGCGAACGCGACCTCAACCCCCGGCGGGCCGAGCGCGCGGACATCCTGGTCACGACGCCCGAAAAGGCCGACTCGGCGACCCGCAAGCACGACTCCCCGCGCTACGGCTTCATCACCGACGTCGACTGCGTGGTCATCGACGAGGTCCACCTGCTCGACTCGGACGCCCGCGGCGGGGTGCTGGAGGTCGTCGTCTCGCGCCTCCGGCGGCTCTCGGATCCCCGGATCGTCGCCCTCTCGGCCACGATGAAGAACGTCGAGGACGTTGCCGCGTGGCTCGACGCCCCGCCCGAGACCACCTTCGCGTTCGGCGACGAGTACCGCCCCGTCAACCTCCACACGGACGTGGCGACCTACGCCCACGGCGACAACGCCTTCGCGGACAAGTACCGCCGCCTCTTCCGGGCGCTCGACCTGGCCGAACCCCACCTCCGGGACGGCGGCCAGGCGCTCGTGTTCGTCTCCGCCCGGCAGGACGCCGTCCAGGCCGCCCGGAAGGCCCGCGACGAACTCGTCGAGCGCGACGTGCCGGTCGGCGCCCGGGGCGACTACGACCTCCACACCGACGCCCGGGACCTCTCGAACGAGACGCTCCGGCAGTCGGTCGTCGACGGCGTCGCCTTCCACCACGCCGGCCTCGGGAAGGCGGACCGCGACCGCGTCGAGGCGTGGTTCCGCGACGGGACGATCGACCTCCTCTTTTCGACCTCGACGCTCGCGTGGGGCGTCAACCTCCCCGCGCGCTGCGTCGTCATCCGGGACACCAAGCGCCACGACCCCCTGGAGGGCGAGGTCGACGTCTCCCCCCTCGACGTGCTCCAGATGATCGGGCGTGCCGGCAGACCCGGCTACGACGACGTGGGCTACGGCTGGGTCGTCTGCGACGGCGACGACGCGGAGCGGTACCGGCGTCTGCTCGACGAGGGCACCGAGATCGAGTCGCACCTGGAGACCGACCTCGACGCCCACCTCAACGCCGAGATCGCCATGGGCACCATCGACGACCTCGACGACGTGATGGCGTGGCTGGAGACGACCTACTTCTACGCCCGCGCGACGGCGGCGCCCGACCGGTACGACGTGGGGTCGCTCCGCACGCGCGTCAGAACCACGCTGGAGTCGCTGGTCGAGCGGGGGGTCGTCGACCTCGACGACGACCTCTCGGTCGCGGCGACGCCGCTCGGTCGCCTCGCGTCGACGTTCTACCTGCGTCTCGACACCGCCACCCGGTTTCGCGCGCTCGCCGACCGCGAGCGGCTCCGTGACGACGACGTTCTGGAGGCGGTCGCGGGCGCCGCCGAGTTCCGGTCGGTCTCGGCCCGCCAGTCGGAGGGGAACGCGGTCGAGTCGGTGCTCGCCGGCGTCGAGACCGACCTCGACGGCGGCCCACGGAAGGTGCTCGCCATCCTCCGGGCGAGCATGGCCGACTCCGTCCCCACGGACCTTCGCTCGGACGCGTGGGTCATCCGGCGCAACGCCCTCCGCCTGCTCGCCGCCCTCCGGGCCTTCCTCGCGGAGTTCGCCGGCCCGCGCCACGCCAACCTCGCCCGCCGCGTCGCCGCCCGCGTCGAGCACGGCGTCTCCGCCGACGCCGTCGGCCTGACCGCCGTCGACGGCGTCGGCGCCGGCCGGGCGCGGACGCTCGCCGGCGCCGGCTTCCGGACGCCGGGGGACCTGCTGGCGGCCGGCGCCGACGCCCTCGAACGCGCCGGCCTCGCCCCGGGCGTCGCCGAACGGGTCGTCGAGGCGGCCGCCGACCTCCCGGCGCTCTCGGTCGCGTGGGACTTCCCGGCGGCCGTCGAACGCGGATCGAACGCGATGGGCGAGGTCCGCGTGAGAAACGACGGCGGCGGCGCGACCGCCGGCCTCCGCGTGACCGTCGAGGGCGTCGAGATGACCGCCAGCGAGACCCACCTCGCCGACGAGGCGTCGCTCCCGGTCGGCGTGGTCGGCCCCCCCGACGCCGCCGACCTGACCCTGCGGGTCGTGGTGGCCTTTCCCGACCTCCCGCTCCCGCCGACCACGTCGACGTGGACGGTCGACGTGACCGGGTGAACGGGCGGGCTTTCGCCTCGCTCCCGCCGTGACCTCACCCGACGTGGCGTCGGGCCGGACGCCCCCTTTGTCCGCGCTCCCCGGCCCCGGTTCGGCCGGCGCTGATCGCCGAGAACCCGTACACCAGCGGGAACATGCCGCCGATGCCGACGCAACTCCACACCAGGACGGGGGTGATCGATCCCAGCCTCCCGAACGCCTGGTACGCGCCGCCGACCAGCAGGACGCACCCGAGCGCGAACGCCAGATACTGCGTGGCGGTCGTCATGCGCTAACTATCCGCTTCCCTATACATACTCGTGATGTTTTATATCTGTCCTGTTGCTCCGGCCATCAACTCCGGGACGCCGACTTTTCCCTGTCCAGGAGGTCGGTCACCGTGTCGCGGCGGTCCTGCCAGGGGGGATTGCCACGCGACTCGTAGCGGAAGACGCGCTCCACGTAGCCGTCGACGTCGACGAGGAACATCATCGCGGCGTGTCTGAACGAGTAGCCCGCGGTCGTGGTCCGGCCGGCAGTCGTCTCCGCGTCCGACCCGCGCGACCCGGTCGCGGTCGGTTGCGACGGCGTGACGCGCGAGAACTTGATCCCGAACGTCCCCTGGACGACGGAGTCGGCCCGCTCTCGGCTCTCCGGCCGGAGGAAATACCAGTTCCCGGCGTCCAGGTCGATGTGCATCTCGTGGGCGAACGTCCGGAGGCGGTCGGCGACGTCGCGCTGGGGGTCGAACGTGACCGCGAGGAAGGCGAGTCGGTCCGCGTAGCCGTGCCGCTCGGCGTCGGCTTGGACGTTCCGCATCTGGGCGATCATCTTCCGGCAGATCGCCGCGTTGTTCGGCGACGGCTTCGGACAGTGGCTGTAAAAGAACGTCAGCAGGACGGTCCGCGATCCCTCGAACTGCGTCAGGGTCACCGACTCGTCGCGGAGCGGCGCGGGCAGCGTCACCGCCGGGAGCGGCTGTCCCCACGCCGGGTAGGGCAGGTCGGTGCTGTCCACCTTCTTGGCCATCTCGGGTTTCGGCAGGTACGTGTTCGGGGACGAATCGCCGCCGAGCGCCCCGGAACAGCCGGCGAGCAGCGAGGTCGTCCCCCCGACGGTCAGCGTCCGGAGGTAGGTCCGCCGGTCCATGACGGGACGTTTCGGTCCGCCGAGGAAAAGCGGAGCGATCGCGGCACCGGACCGTCCGTCCGGGCCCCGGGTTCAAACCCCAGGACGCGACCACCCGCCCCGTGCCGACCGACACCGACTCCATTCGCGTCCTCGCGGGCGAGTGTACCGTCCGCTTCGAGGGCTCGCGCGAGCGCACGCAACGCGGCCACGTGGTCGTGGTGATCAAGCCCGACCGGACGACGCTGGTCCACGACGCCGACGGCTACCAGCCGGTGGCGTGGCTCACCCGCCCGGACTCGCTGACGGTCGAGGCCGACGCCGACGCCTTCGGCGTGACCGCCCGGACCGACGAGCAACGCCTGCGGGTGGTCTCGCACGCCGTCGCGGGCCGGGCGACGTTCCCCGTCTCGGCGGCGGGCGTCCCCGTCGGGCGCCACCCCGAGACCGGCGGGACGCTGGTCCGGACCGGCGGGGCCGTCGTCGACCTCGCCTCGGGCGAGCGGTACCCGCTGGTCGCGGGCGCGACGGTGCTGGAGGCGACCTGCGACGACTGCGGCCTCCCGCTGATGCGCGTCGAGCGCGGCGCGCCCTTCGAGGTGTGTCTCGACCGCGCCTGCGATCCGCTCGACGAGGCGGTCCGCGAGCGGTTCGACCGCGCGTGGTCGTGTCCGGACTGCGGCGCCGCCCTCGAGATCGTTCGCCGCAACGGCCGCCTGCTGGCCGGCTGTGTGGCCTATCCGACCTGCGAGACGGCCTTCACGATCCCCGCGGGCGTCGTCGTCGAGACGTGTCCCTGCGGCCTGCCGGTCTTCGAGACCGCGACCGGCCGGCGGTGTCTGGACGGGACCTGCGACCGGTACCCGGCCGACGGCTGACGTCGTCCCGCCCCCGGCCGTCGATCGCAGGCCCTATGCCGTCGCCCGCGCGAGGGGAACCCGTATGGAGGGCCGACTGCGGGACGACGGCGCCGAGGCCACGGTCGTCGTCGGCGGCGACGCCCGCCAGCGTTTCCACGACGCGCGGGGGTACGGCCGGCCGCTCGACGGCAACCGGATCGCCCTGGCGCCCGTCGAGGCCGCCCACCTGCTCTTTCGGGGCGACCTCGACGCCGTCGGCGACGGGGGCCGCCTCGGCTTCCGCGACCTGCTGGCCCGGACCGGCGTCGTCCAGGAGTTCGTCGTCTACAAGGACCTCCGCGACAGGGGCTTTTACCTCTCGCCCGCCCGCGAGGGCTGGGTCGACGAACCGGAGGGAGCGGACTTCGTGGTCTACCCGCGGGGCAAGGGGCCGGGCGACGAGGCGGTCGCCCACCGGGTGCGCGTGCTCGGCGAGCGCGAACCGGTGCCGGTCGCCAGTCTCGGCGACGTGGCGCTCGCCGTCGTCGACGAGGAGGGCGAACTCACCTACTTCGACACCGGCCGCGCGACGGCGGCGGGCGACGGCGACGGGGAGCGCGAGGCCCTGCCCGACGCCGTGGAGGCCTCGCTGCTCGCCGACCGCGCGCTCGTCTGGGACCCCCCCGACGTCCTGTACGAGTCGGCGTTCTACGGGCAGCGCCTCGCCGGCCGGCACGCCGAGGAGGGGCCGCTCCAGCTGTCGCTCGTCGAGGCGGCCTACCTGGCCCGGCACGGCGCCCTGTCGCTCGACGAGGCGACGGTCGCCGAGCGCGGACGGACGGTCGAGGGCGACCGGTTCGACCGCCGGCTGACCGCCTACGCCGCGCTCCGGGACGCGGGTGCGGTCCCCAAGAGCGGCTTCAAGTTCGGCGCCGACTTCCGGGTCTACGACGGGTTCGCGTCGGTCGCGGAGATGAGCCACTCCGACCGGCTGGTGCGCGTCGTCGAGCCGGATTACGACCTGCTCCCCCGCGACCTGTCCCTCGACGTGCGCCTGGCGGGCGGGGTGCGGAAGCGAATGGTTTTTGCGCTGACCGCCGCAGGCTCCGTCAGGTGGCTCTCGGTCGCTCGACTGACGCCGTGAGCCGACCTCGCATCCATGACGCGCGACTCCGACCACGACACCGACGGTGACGCCGGCACCGGCCGCGACGCGGACGCCGCCCCCGCGTCGCCGACCGGCCGGGACGCCCCGCGGCAGACGACCGCCCTGCCGGACGGCGGCGCGACCGGCGCCGACGAGGTCGCGCTCGACCCGTGGGGCTCCTCGACCGTCGCGGACTACCGGTCGCTGTTCGAGGAGTTCGGCATCGAGGCCTTCGCCGACGTGCTCCCCGACGTCCCCGCTCCCCACTACCTGATGCGCCGGGGGGTCATCTTCGGCCACCGCGACTACCGACCCGTCGCCCGCGCAATGTGCGAGGGCGACCCCTTCGCCGTCCTCTCGGGGTTCATGCCCACGGGCGACCCGCACGTCGGCCACAAACTCGTCTTCGACGAGATCATCTGGCACCAGGAGCGCGGCGGAGACGCGTATGCACTGATCGCCGACCTCGAAGCCCACGCCGCCCGTGGGCTGTCGTGGGACGAGGTCGACGAACACGCCCGCGACTACCTGCTCTCCCTGATCGCGCTCGGCTTCGACCCCGAGGAGGGGACCCTCTATCGCCAGTCGACCAACCGCGCGGTCCAGGACCTCGCGTTCGAACTCGGCGCCCACGCCCGCTTCGCGGAGTTCGAGGCCATCTACGGCTTCGACGGGGAGACGAGCGTCTCGCACATGCAGTCGGTCGTCACCCAGATCGCCGACATCCTCTACCCGCAACTCGACGAGCCGAAACCGACGGTGATCCCCGTCGGCCCCGACCAGGACCCCCACGTGCGCCTGGCGCGGGACGTCGCCGCCCGGACGCGGTATTTCAAAGTGACCGAGGCCTACGCGAGCTTCGAACTCGACGACGAGGAGCGCCCGCTGGTGGCCGAGGCCTACGACCGGCGGGCGGCGTACGCCGCCGAACCGGACCGGCCCCGGTGCGTCGAGGCGGCCGACTGGCTCGAAGGGGAGTACGGGTCGACGGCCGCCCGCGACGGGGCGGTCGAGAAGCTCAGGAACGCCGGCAAGGAACCCCTGCGCCCCCGGGTGCGTTTTTTCGACCGCTCGGCGACCGACGAGGCCTTCGCGGCGCTGATCGACGAGGTGGACGGCGAGAAGCGGGTCTACGAGGCCCACGTCGACGCCTTCGACCTCGCGCGGGCGGACGCGGAGGACCTCGCGCGCACGGTCGAGGTCGAGCACGGCGGCTTCGGCTTCGTCGCGCCCTCCTCGATCTACCACCGGTTCATGACGGGACTGACCGGCGGGAAGATGTCCTCCTCGGTGCCGGCCTCCCACATCAGCCTGCTCGACGACCCCGAGGACGGCTACGACAAGGTGAAAGCGGCGACCACGGGGGGCCGGGAGACGGCCGAACTCCAGCGCGAACTCGGCGGCGAGGCCGACGAGTGCCCGGTCTACGAACTGTACGCCTACCTGCTCGCCGGCGACGACGACGAGTTCGCAAAGCGGGTCTACGACGAGTGCGTGAACGGCGAGCGACTCTGTGGCGACTGCAAGGAGCAGGCGGCGCAGTTGATGGAGGCGTTCCTCGAGGACCACCAGGCAAAGCGCGCCGAGGCCGCGGACCTGCTGGACGATCTGGATCTCTCGATCGAGACCGACCGGGTGGGCGACCAGCTGGTCCCCGACGCCGAGGAGTAGGAGGGAGGTCGCGGCGGCCGACAGGTCCGCTCCGGACCGACGTGGACGGGCGCGGTCGAAGCGGTCGATCGCCTCAGCGTCCGACCGATCTCTGGTGCGGTCGCGTGCTCGAAAAAATCGCGTCCACGGGATCCGATCCCGTCAGTGCTTCCTGCGATGTCAGCTGTCGCCGTTCGCCAGACAGGACAGGTCCAGTCCGCCGGGCGTACCACAGAGGTCGTACGTGAAGTACGTGGCCCAGTTGCCCTGCTCCACGAACCGGGAGACGCCGTCCTGGTCCTCGCAGACCCAGGCGGTCTCCTCCGCGTCGGTCTCCGTGTTCTGCACGACGCCGTGGACGGCGATGTAGAGCGTCTCCGCCTCGCTGTCCACGTCCGAGAGGGCTTCGCTGTCGCACTCGACCGTGTACGTGAACGAGTCGGTGCAGTCGTGGGGTTCCGAGAGGTCGAACTGCCCGACCTGCGGGTTTCCGGGGCCGTTCGTGTGGAGGTCGTCGAACTCGTCCCCGATGTCGACGTGCGACTCGCAGAGGAGCCAGGGCTCGTCCAGATCGTAGGTGATGGAGAGAGCGCCACCGAATTCGGAGACCGTGACGGTCCCGACGTCGATATCCTGGCCGGCACAGAGGTCGAGCGTCAGGTCCTCGCAGGTGTCCAGCGCGCCCACGGTCATGTCGCCGTAGCCGACGTCGTAGTCCGTGCCTTGCTCGGTGTCGTAGGCCAGGATCTTCGAGCCGTCCGTCGGGTCGATGGTGAATATCTGGCTGAGACCGTCGGACGTGGTGTGCGTAGAGCCCACCAGGTCCCCGGTCCCGGCCGCGCGAATGGCAAGCCCCGTGAAGTAGGGCTGTGCCGGCGCCCCGACGAAATCGGGGGAGATCGGTTCCGTCGCCGACGCGAAACTGTCGATCTTGTAGAGCCCCGGGCCGTTGCCGTCCCCGCCGTTCGTGAAGATGAAGAGCGTCCCGGCGGCGTCGAAGACGATGTCGGCGCCCCGCATGTCGAAGTCGTCGGCGAGGTCGACGGTGTCGGTCACCTCCGGCACCGACGGATCGACGACGTAGAGGTCGTCGCCCGAGTCGCTCGACACGTAGAACACGCCGTCCGGGGAGAACGCCGCCTGGACGACCTCGTCCGGGAGCCCCGAGATCTCTCCCCGGTCCGTGAAGACGCCGCTGTTCACGTCGTACGCACCGAGATGCTTCGAGAACTTGTCGATGGCGTAGACCGTGCTCCCGTCCGGCGTCGCGGCCAGGGCGTCGACCTGATCGTACAGTTCGTCGTCCAGTTCCGCCAGGAGCGTGAGGTTCGCCACCTGGTTCGCGTCGTCGAGGTCGACCTCGAAGAGCTTCGAGCCGTTGCCGTCGTCGATATCCAGTCCGCTGTCGGACAGGTAGAGGGTTTCCTCCCCCGTCGATTGCGCCACTGCGCCGCCGCCCAGCGCGGGGACGCCGACCACTCCCGCGACCGAGGCGGCCGCGGCACCTTTGAGAACGCTCCGTCTGTTGATTCTCCCGTCGCTCCGCTGCTCCGCATCGTTTTGCATGTCGTCCGTCATGGTCGTCTACTCGGCCGGGATCGACCCGTAGCCGAAGACACACTCTACCGGATGAGCCTTCGTTATGCGCTCTCTACGCCCGATACACCCCGTCGTCGGGTTTCTCGCCGGGCATGCGATCGCGATCCGTCGGGAGAAACGACCGGTTGTGGACCCCGCTCGTCGTACGGGCGGCGGGGAAACGGATCGTTGACCGGGGCACACGTTTCCCGCCTCACCCCACGTCCCGGCGCTCGAAGACCTCCGCCGCCAGCACCACGAGCGCGAGGGTGACGACGATCAGGACCCCCACGTCCCCCCACGCGATCGTCTCCGCGACCAGGATCTTGCCGGGGTCGAAATACCGCGAGAGCGAGAGCGCCCCGACCCACTCGTAGTCGGTGTCGAGCGTCAGCGAGTCCACGACGTAGGTGGCAAAGAGGACCGCGATGGAGACGACCTGGGCGCGACGCTGGGTGCGCATCGAGGCCGACGCGACCAGACCGACCGCCGCGCAGGCGGCGTGATAGAGGACGAACAGGAGGTGCAGGACGATCAGCGCGCGCACCGTGACCGACTCGCCGACGGCCTCCGCGAATCCGACGACCGCGAGCGCGCCGACCGCGTTCACGAAGACGACGGAGGGGAGGAGACCGAGATACTTGCCGACCACGACGCGCGTTCGCGTGATCGGATTCACGAGCAGGAGCTCCATCGACCCGTCCTCGACGTCGCCCGCGACGAGCGACGCGGCGGCGTACGCGAAGTAGATGCCGAGGATGAGCATCCAGACGAACCCGTAGAGTTCGGTGACGAGATACCCCTGGATGCTCCCCAGGCCGACGGTCACGCCGAAGGCGTTCCGGACCTCCGGGGGGAGCGACTCGACGTACGCCGCGTAGTCGACGCCGGCGCGCGCGATCGACGGGTAGAGCCCGACGGTCACCCCGACGAGTGCGCTCATCAGGACGGCCACCAGGATCCCCCCGCGGCGGCGCCGGCCCGTCTCGAACCGGGCGATCTCAAACACCGTCCGCCCCCCCGTCGCCGTCCCGGTCGCTGCGTCCGTCGCCGTCGTCGCCCCCGCCGTCGCGCGCGGTCGAATCGGCCGCGTCCTCGGTCGCGTCGCCGTCGCCGTCCACCCCGTCGCCCGGGGCGTCACCCTCCTCGCGCTCGCGCTCGGCCGCCCGGCCGTCCGCGTCGAGGCCGTCCTCGTAGAAATGCATGAACACGTCCTCCAGCGAGGACTCGCGGATCTCGACGTCCTCGACGCGGTGGTCCGCGAGGCGGTCGAGGAGCGCGTCGTAGCCGCCGGTACAGACGAGTCGGAGGCGGCCGTCGTCGAGATACCCGGCGCGGACCACGCCCGGGAGCCGAAACTCGTCGACCGACGGACGGTCGGCCAGGTCGACGGTCACCACCTTCCCGCCCTTTTCGAGCAGGTCGTCGATGCGCTCCTCGGCCACCACCCGCCCGGCCCGGATGACGGCCACCCGGTCACAGACCCGGCGCACCTCGCTCAGGATGTGCGAGGAGAACAGCGCGGTCGTCCCCGCCGCCCGCTCGGCGTCGAGGAACTCGTAGAACTCGTTTTGCACCAGCGGGTCCAGCCCCGAGGTGGGTTCGTCCATCACGACGAGGTCCGGGTCGTGCATGAACGCCTGGACGAGCGCGAGTTTCTGCCGGTTCCCGCGCGAGTAGGTGCCGACGCGCCGGTCGAACGGCGCTGGGAACCGCGCCTCTAGCTCCCCGCGCCGCTCGGCGCCGCGCAGGCGCTCGAAGTAGTCGAGCAGTTCGCGGCCCGTCAGGTCCTCGTAGAACGTGGCGTCCCCGGGAACGTAGCCGACGCGACCCTTGACCGTCCGGAGCGCCTCGCGGTCCCGGACGCGCTCGCCGAGGAGGTAGGCCTCCCCGGTCGAGGGGCGGGTGAAGCCGAGCAACATCCGGATGGTCGTGGACTTCCCGGCGCCGTTCGGCCCGAGGAAGCCGAACACCTCCCCCCGCTCGACCCGGAAGGAGGCGTCGACGACGGCGTCCACGTCGCCGTAGGACTTGCCGAGGCCGTCGAGCAGGACCGCGGGCGGGTCCGTCCCACCCGTCTGGGAGTCCATGTCCGTAGGACCGTTCCGGTAGAACATATATCCCGGAGACGGACCAATCCGGCGTCATGTCGCCCCGGGTCCCGTAC
>JBDGUC010000009.1:0-89113 GCA_042216285.1 Haloferacaceae archaeon | reverse complement strand
TGCTGTCGGCCCTCGACAATCTCGAGTACCGCGGCTACGACTCGGCAGGCATCGCCGTCCGGTCCGGCCGGACCGGCGCCCCGTCGGTGTTCAAGACCGAGGGCGACATCGACCGGCTCCGGGGGCTCGTCGGCGACGAGGTGACGGGCACCGTCGGCATCGGCCACACCCGCTGGAGCACCCACGGCCCGCCCTCGGACGAGAACGCCCACCCCCACACGGACTGCCACGGCGACGTCGCCGTCGTCCACAACGGGATCATCGAGAACCACGAGCAACTGCGAGAGGAGTTGCGAACCCGCGGCCACCGGTTCACGAGCGACACCGACACGGAGGTCGTTCCCCACCTGGTCGAGGAGCACCGGGACGCCGGAATGAATCTCGCGGCGGCGTTCCGGGCGGCGGTCGCTCGCCTGGAGGGGAGCTACGCGGTCGCGATGCTCGCCGACGCGGAGACGACGGTCTACGCCGCCCGGCGGGGGTCGCCGCTCGTGGTCGGCGTCGGCGACGACCGTCGGTACCTGGCGAGTGACGTCCCCGCGTTCCTCGAATACACGGACCGGGTGATCTACCTCGACGACGGACAGGTCGTCGCCGTCGGCCCGGACGACTGCGAGGTCACGACGCTCTCGGGGCGCGCCGTCGATCCGACCGTTGAGTCGGTCGACTGGGATCCCGAGGACACCGGAAAGGGCCGGTTCGACCATTACATGCTGAAGGAGATCCACGAACAGCCGGAGGCGCTCGCCCAGTCGGTGCAGGGTCGGATCGCGGACGACGGGACGGTCGCGCTCGACGACTTCCCGGGTGGCTCGTTCGACGACGTCACCGAACTCCAGCTGGTCGGCTGTGGTACGTCGTACCACGCCGCCCGGTACGCCGTCGAACTCGCCCGGCGACGGGGAGTGCGCGCGAACGCGTTCCTGGCGAGCGAGTACGCGGCCTCGCCCCCGCCGATCGACGACGGAACGCTCGTCCTCGGCGTGACCCAGAGCGGCGAGACCGCCGACACGCTGGAGGCGATCCGGGCGGCCAACGACGTCGGGGCCGACACGCTCGCGGTGACGAACGTCGTCGGATCGACGGCGACGCGGGTCTGCGATCGGTCGCTGTTCATCCGCGCGGGTCCGGAGATCGGCGTCGCCGCGACGAAGACGTTCTCCTCGCAACTGGCGACGCTCTCCCTGCTTCTGGAGGCCGTCGCCCGCGACGTCCCCGCCGGCACCCCCGCGGGCCCGGCGTTCCTCGACGCAGTGTGCGACCTGCCGGACGCGGTGGCCGCCGTGCTCGACGGGACGTCGACGGCCGAGATAGCGGCGACCTACGCCGACTACGGGGGCTACTTCTTCGTCGGACGCAACACCGGCTACACGGTCGCGCTCGAAGCCGCGCTGAAGTTCAAGGAGATCACCTACGAACACGCCGAGGGGTTCGCCGCCGGCGAACTCAAACACGGTCCGCTCGCGCTCGTGACCGAGGAGACGCCGGTGTTCGGAATCCTCGCCGACGACACGGCGGGCAAGACCAGACACAACCTCCAGGAGGTGCGTGCCCGCGGTGCACCGATCGTCGCGGTGACCAGCGATCCCACGGCCGTCCGAGACGTCGCCGATCACGTCGTCCGGATCCCCGAGACGCATCCGGACCTCGCGGGCGTCCTGGCGAACGTCCAGCTCCAGCTCCTGGCCTACCACGCCGCCGCCCACCTGGAGCGGGCCATCGACAAGCCACGGAACCTGGCCAAGAGCGTGACCGTGGAGTAGGCGGCCGCTACGACGAGCGACGGCCGCCGGACTAGCCGGATCGGGGAGCGCCCGAACGATCACCTCCCGCGCCCGGCGGCGACCCCGGTGGACCGACGGGCCACCCCGTCCGCCGACTCATCGCCCGCAGTCCGGGCCCCCAGTGGACGTGTCGGCCGTGCTGGCACTGGACACGGACGGGCCGGTCGGCGTGTCGGTCGGCGGGTCAGTCGGCGTGTCGGTCGCCGTGTCGGTCGGCGTGTCGGTCGCCGTGTCGGTCGGCGTGTCGGTCGCCGTGTCGGTCGGCGTATCCGTCGCCGTGTCCGTCGATGTATCGGTTCCCGTCGCCGTCGACTGCCCGCCACTCCCGTCGTACGGCGGCGACAGGTCGACCGGCGGCGACAGGTCGGGACTGCAGCCGGAGGTGACGCCGTCGGTCGAGACGCCGTCGATCGAACCGTCGACGCACGAGTCGACGACGGAACCGCTCGGCGCGAGCACGCCCGGATCGCCGCTGATCGTCGACCCGGAGACGTCGACCGATCCGCCTTCGAGGTCGATGCCGGGGTCGCCGTCACAGTCCATCCTGACGTTCTCCACGTTGACCTGGCAGTCGCCGCCGATGTAGCCCGGAATCCAGATCCCGCGGCCGGTGCTGTCGCCGTCGTACTGGTCGTTGCTGTGGTCCTGGAGCGGTTCCGGACCCCGGTTGTCGATGACCGTGTTCCGGACGGTGAACGTCCCACCCGCCGGCGGCCGCATCCCGACGTTGTTGTTCCGGAAGTAACAGCCGTCGACCAGCACGTCCATGTACGGTCCGTCGGTCGGCGACTCCGTGTAGATGAAGTTGTTGGCCGCCAGCCGAACGTCGCAGTCGACGAACTCCAGCGTCCCGGTGAACCCCCAGTCCGAAAAGGAGCCGAGGAACTTGAGCGCGTTCAGCTCGTTGGGGTCCCCGGTCCCGTTCGGCATGTAGAGCCGTTCGAACCGGATCGTCCCGTCCGCGTCCTTGACGGCGAAGACCTGGGGCGCGCCGGAGTCGCTGGTCCGGGCCTGGACGCCGTTGATCCACACGTCCGACAGCGTCCCGTCGTGTTCGAAGAAACACTGGAGATACTCGTTGTTCGTCATGTCTTCGAGGCTGTCGGTGCCGTGCGTGACGTCCCACTTCATCCGGTGGATTCCCCACCCGTCCGCACCGCTCCGGAACAGTTCGCCCGAGTCGGTCAACTGTAACACCGTGCCGTCCCGGGAGGCCCCTCGGACCGTCTTCCCGTTCAGGTCGTGGCCGCCGCCGGTGAGATACGTCCCCTCCGGGAAGAAGACCTCGTCGTCCGCGTCCGCGAGCGCGTCGTCGATCGCGCCGGTCGAATCGGCCGAGCCGCTCGGATCGGCCCCGTAGTCGACCACGCTGACCTGGTTCGCCGCACTCGCCTCCTCCGCGAGCCGCACCCCTCCGACGGCCGCGACCGCGGCGCCCGCGAGGGCGAGATACGACCGCCGGTGGAGCACCGACGCGGTGTTCGAGGAGTCGCCGTCCGCCGTTCCGTCCGACTCGTCCGCGTTGCCTCGTTCCCGCTCCGCCCCGTTGCGTGCCATGCACTCCGGTAACCCGGGCCTACCACCATAAATTATTCCTTTATTGAGATATTCAAAATTAAGGGACTATCATTTTATTCTAAGAGTGCGTTCACGTGGTTATATATGTCAGCGCGGCGTGGAAAGGAGCTGAGAAATCGCGGATTAACCGCGCCGGCAACGGCGCCTGCTGTCGATCGTCTCCACCCGTCGGCCGGTCGCGTGCGGTCTCGTGCCGGCCGACGAGTCACCGGAGCGTCGGCGTCCACGGACGACCGACGCTCCCCGGCGGTCGGGTCCCGCCGGACGACCTCTCGCCCGGCGGAGACGTTCGCCCGGACGGCGCGGAGGTGGGCCGGAGGGGACGAGAAGTGGCGGCCCGATTGCGCGGGGGTCGACGCCGAGAGGCGTTCCGCGCCGGTTCCGTGACTGTGCCCGTCAGAGCACGCGCTCGTAGACGTCGCGGATCCGCTCGGCCACGCGCTCCTGGCTGAGGTCGCGGACCGACTCCCGGCCGTTCGATCGCCCGCCGGCGCGCAACACCTCGACGAGGCCGTCGACCAGGTCGGCCTCGCTCCGGCCGACGACGGAGGGTTCGACGTCGGCCAGCCGTTCGGGGACGTCCCCGACCGGCCGCCCGACGACGGGGAGGTTGCAGGCGAGCGCCTCCTTGACGGAGTTCGGCGAGCCCTCCCAGCGGGAGGTGAGCAGGAGCGCGTCGGCGGCGCCCATGTACGTCGGCATCCGCTCCTGGGGGATGCCGAAGACCACCCGGAGGTTGATCGGCCGGTCGAGCCGGTCGCGGGCCGCGTCGACGACCCGGGTGGCGAGCGGGGTATCCTTCACCTCCCGCCCCGGATCGTACGGGAAGAGCACGTTCGCCTCGGCGGGATCCCAGCCCACGTCGCGGCAGGCCGCCTCGGGGTCGACGGGCCGGAAGAGTTCCGTGTCGACGCCGTGGGGGATGACCTCGCAGTCGTAGTCGAGGCGCTCGGCCATCGCCTCGGACATCACGATGACGGCGTCGGCGTGTCGCCCGCACAGTTCGCTGACCCAGCCGTACGGCCCGAAGAGGTCCGTCCCCCACAGCGACACGACGACGGGGAGCCGGTACTGGAGGAGCGCGTGTGGCGCGGTCAGGCCGAAGTTCGCGTGGATCAGGTCGTACTGGCCGAACGATCGTCGCAGGACCGTCGGGAAAAACCGGAGGTAGTCGATCGGGGACCGGGTCTCGCCGGTCGCCGGATGACCGGGAACCGCGACCGTCTCGCAACGCACCGCCATCGATTCGAGCGTCTCGACCTGGTGGCGGAAGAACCGCGATCTGGACGTCGTCACGAGGTTCAACACGCGCAGTGGCGTCCGACGGGTCGCGGCCGGTCGGTGGATAACCTGCGGGGTCACGCTGGGCGGTAGTCGCCGCGAACGGAGTTAGTTAAGCGGCACATGAACTCGCTGGCCCGGGATCGAGTCGGCCGGACGGCGACCCGTGGCGGCGGCGGGCCGCGACGTGGGATCGCCGGACGCCCCCGGGACCGTGGGGGCGCGCTCCGCGGGCGAGAGGTGGGCTCCCGTCACCTCGGCGGACAGACGGTGCATAACAAAGCCGACGCGGGAAGCTCCGTCCGGCATGGTCGAGTCCGCCGACCGACGCGGTACCGCCAGTCGGTACGCGGTGCGCCGGTACCGGGAGGACGACAGGGCGGCCGTCCTGTCGCTGTACGAATCGGCAGGGACTCCCCACTCGCCGGAGTGGTTCGCGTGGCGGTTCGAACACAACCCGTTTTCGTCCCGGGTCCCGGTGCTCGTCGCGGTCGGGCCCGACGGCGACCTGGCCGGTGCCCTCCCGCTCGCGGCCCTCCGGCTGGGACTGGGGACGCCCCGGGAGGCCGTGCTCGGCCTCCGCGTCGGGGATCCGCTGGTTCGACGGTGCCACGACCGACACGAGGTGACGACCGGGCTGGCGACGGCCTGTGCCGACCGGTACGCCGGCGAGGATCCCGCCGTCAGGTTCCGGTTCGCCGAGCCGACCGCCGACTCCCGGTGGCTCGACCCCGACGCCCGGACGGCGGGTGCCGTACGCACCCACTACCGCGTCCAGCGGCCGGCGGTTCTCTCCGACGAGTCCCGCCGGGGACGGCTCGCACGGGCGGTCTCGCCGGCGGTCGCCGGCTATCTCGAAGTCCGCGACCGCCTGGTCACGGTCCCCGACGACGTGACCGTCCACCGCTACACCGACCTCCCGCTCGACCTCCTCTGGTCGCTGTACCGGCGGGCCGTCCCGAACACGATCCACGCGATCCGGAACCCGGCGTACTACCGCTGGCGCTTCTCGGACCCCGAGGCGCTGGCGACGACGTACGTCACCACCCTGGGGGGCGAACCCGCGGCCGCGGTCGTCGCCTACGCCGACGCGCGCGACGGGGTCCGGCGCCTCGTGCTCGCCGACCTGGTGCCGCTGCTCCCGACGCCGGACCGCACGGCGGCGACGAAGGCGGCCCTCGCCGTCATCGTCGAGGAGTACGACGACGCGGACCTGCTGGTGGCGTCCGGCTCCGGGTTCCCTCCCGCCGCGCTCCGCGCGTTCGGCTTCCACGCCGACGACGCCCTCCCCCTGTCGGCCGTCACGACCCCGACGACCCTCGTCGTCGCACCCCTCGCCGGACGGTCGTCCTCCGGGCGGGACCGGTGGACGCTCGGGGGCCGGGCGCTCGACGACGTCACGAACTGGACGGTCGCGTTCGGCCTCCGCGAGGCGGGGTGAGGGGACGGCGCGCCCCGTCCCGGTCGAGCGGTAGCGGTCCGGGCGGTCCGAACCGGACCGATCGACGCTCAGTGCAGGCGTCTGTACAGCCGCGAGAAGAGCCGCATCGTCCGGGTTCCGGACTCGGCGGCCTGGTAGGAGACCAGTTCGGGGCCGAACTTCGACTTGTAATCGCAGAGCTGTGGGGTGTTGGCCCCGAGGAGGTCGTACTGCGTCCGCCCGCGGTCGATGGCGTCGGTGATGACCCGCCAGTCCAGCAGGTCGTTGACGGGCACGTCGACGTCGTGGAGCGGCCGCGCCCCGCCCTCCCACCGGTAGACGGTCCGGTCGTCCTCCAGGGTGATCATCCCGCTGGCGTACTCGCCGTCGACCTCGCAGACGTACGCCCGGATCGTGCCGTCCGGCAGCCGGTCGAACAGGTCGCCGACGAACGCCGCCGTCACGGGGAAGTCGAGCCCCTGGCGCCGGTGGCGCCGGTCGACGTGGTCGATGACGGCGCCGACGGCGCCGGCGCCGCGCTCCTCGATCCGGTAGTCGTCGTCGTCGGTCCGGCGGACGTTCCGGCGGGCGTCGCTGCTGAACTCCCCGATCACCTCGTCGGCCCCCGGAGAGAGGTCGACGACGTAGGTGTACCGACTCGACAGGTCGAAGCCGTTCCAGATGAACGGCCGGTGGTCGCCGTAGCTGTGGTGGGTCCTGACGTGGACGTAGCTCGGAGCCACGACCCGGTCGATCCACTCCAGTCCCGCCTCGACGAACCGGTGGACCCGCTTCTCCTCCCGGCGTCGCTTCATCCCCCCGAGGTTCAACATCGCGGGGCCCATCTGGGAGAGCCCCATGTTCGGCGGCGGGGAGAAGGCGGTCGTCACCGGGCCCTTCCGGATCTCGAAGACGGGAAAGAGGCCGACCGGCTCCTGGCCCTTGTAGCCGACGAGTTTGTGAACGGTCGCGTCGGCGTGGTCCGCCACCACGTCGAGGAACTGCCGGTAGTGAAACGCCGTCCCCTGCCGGGACTGCTCGACGTATCCGTTCCAGGTCTCGGCGTCGACGGCCGCCGGACGGATCTCGATTCCACCGTTCGTCACCGCGCGAGCGGCGTCGTCGGTCACGGTCGTGGTCATCGTTCCAGATACCCCAGGTTCGACAGCCGCGATTCGACGTCGTCGTCGGTCGTCCCCCGCGCCGCCCCGCCCGTCTCGGGATAGGTGTCCGTCCCCGGGTGGTCGACGAAGGGAAGCGGGGCCCCGTCCATCCGGTCGCTCACGGGCACGCCCACGGTGGCGAGGACCGTCGGGGCGACGTCGAACAGGTGTGGCGACCCCGCCGTCGCGTCGGGATCGATCCCGTCCCCGGCGGCCACGAGGATCCCCTCCATCGTGTGGTCCCACGTCGCCCGCTCCGGACGGTCGAAGACGTCGTCGGTGAGCCACGTCGTGAGGTAGAACTCGAACTCGTTGGGAATCGTGAGGAGGTCGACGGCCTCGTCGACGTAGGGGCCCTCGAAGACGGCCTCGCGGGGAACGACCGCATCGAACACCGGTTCCCCGTCGGGCGTCTCCAGCTCCGACAGGAGGTCGATCAGCGCCTCGCGCGTCCGGTCGTACTCGTCGGCCGGGACGACCCCCTCGGGTTCGCGTCCCGCGAGGTTGAGGCGGATCCCGCACTCGATGCGGGACCGCATGTAGGCCGTCGAGTTCGGGAAGTCGACCTGTTCGCTCCCGGCCCGGATCAGGTCGTCGGGTACCACCCGCATCGTGGCCTCCGCGAGGCCGAGGCGGTCGAGCACGGCGCCCACCCGCTGGCTGGTGATCCCGGCGCGCGCGAGTCCCTGCATGAGGCGCCCGGGGAGGGACGGCGCCGCCCGCTCGCCCGCCTCGCCCGCGGCCAGTTTCGTGTCGCGGATCGCCGCCCACGTCGGCATCCCGTCGCCGCTCCGGGTCGCCTCGACGTAGCCGTGTCGCCGGAGATGCTCGTTCAGCGCGACCCGGGTGTCGTAGGCGTCCATCCCGTGATCGCTGACGAGGACCACCGTCTCGGGCCGGCAGGCGTCGAGGATCTCGTCGATCGCGCCGTCGACGGCCTCGTACACCCGCGCGGCCTTCTCGCGGTCGCCGGGGAACTCGTGGAGGACGGTGTCGGTGGCCTGGAACTGGACGAAACCGAAGTCGGGGTCGAACCGGTCGTACAGGTAGCACGTGGCCGCCCCGCGGCTCTCCGCGAGGGCGGCGAGTTCCCGGACCTTCCGGTCGGGGGCGACCGTCTCGGTCATCGACGGCGTGTACACCCGGTAGTCGCCGATGGCCTCCCGGAGGTCGTCGAGGAGTCCCGCCGGGTGGCAGGTCGGATGCTCCGGCGCGACGTAGCCGGGGACGACCGCGCCGTCGATCGCCGGCGGGGGATGCGTGATCGGGGCGTTGACGACGACGCTCGTGAACCCGTGCAGGTCGAGCAGGTCCCAGATCGCGTGTTCGCGGACGTGCGTCGAGTCGACGACCGTCCAGTCGTAGCCGTCGAAGGAGAGAAAGCCGAAGACGCCGTGCTTTCCCGGATTCGCCCCCGTGTAGACCGACGGCCACGCGCTCGGCGTCCACGGCGGGATCTGCGATTCGAGGTCGGCGGCGATCCCGTCGTCGATCAGGCCGGCGATGGTCGGGACCGATCCGGCGTCGAGCATCGGATCGAGCACGTTGAAACAGCCGGCGTCGATGCCGATCACCAGGGTTCGGAGCCCGTCGGATCCGCTCGTTCGCATACGGGCCATGCGTCTCGGTTAGCGGCCTTTGTAATGGTGACCATGCTCCCGACGGGCGCTCGATCGGGACCCGACGGCCCGCCCCAACGATCGGGGCTCGTGGGTCCGAGGCGGGGACCGGCGCGGACGGTCCATACGCTCTCCTTAACAATACGTAGGGGGGCGAAACCCACGCCGGCCACGAACGATGCACGTCCTCGTCGCGGTCCGTCATCCGGAACACGTCCGCTTCTACCGCCACGCCGTGACCGAACTGCGCGAGCGGGGCCACCGCGTCTCGATCCTCGCCCGGGCGCACGCGGCCACGGTGGCGCTGCTCGATCGCTACGACCTTCCCTACGCCGTGCTCGCGGGGGAGCCGTCGACGACCGCCGACCTCGTCGCCGGCCACGTCCGCTACGAGGCGCGGACGCTCGCCCGGGCGGTGCGGACCGACGCCGACGTCCTCACGTCCGTCGGCGGCCGCGCGGTCTCGCACCTCGCCCCGCTGGCCGGGGCCCGAAGCGTCGTGTTCGTCGACTGGGCGCCGACCCGGGTCGATCGGATCGTCGCCCGACTGGCCGACGCCGTCTGTACGCCCGCGTACCTCGCAGGGGCGTTCGGGGACCGGCAGGTGGTCTACGACGGACTCCACGAACTGGCGTACCTCGACCCGGAACGGGACGGTCGTCCCGACCCACCCCCCGATCTTCCCCCGGAGCCGTACGCCGTCGTCGGGGTCCGGGATCCGGCGGCCGCCGGGGCGTGGTACGGCCCGGTCAGGGACCGCCTGGCGCGCCACGGCGGCGTGGCGCTCGTCTCGGCGTCGGGGACCGACGACGACGTCGACCGGCGATACGCCGCCGACGGGGCCGTCGAGGGGGTACTCGCGGGGGCGACGGCGTGCGTGAGCGCCCTCGGGACGACCGCGACCGAGGCCGCCGTCTGCGGGACGCCGACGGTGTTCGTGGGCGACCCCCCGGTCCGCTGTCGACACCTCCGGGACGAGTACGACCTCGTGGCCACGGCCGACGCCGCGACGGCGACCGACCGCGTCGAGGAGGTGCTCGCCGACGGCTCTGCCGGGAACCGGTGGGCGCGGCGACGGCGGCGACTCCTCGACGACACAGACAACGTGACCGACGCGGTCGTCGCGGCCGTACTCGGGGACCGCGGTCCGGCCGACCGGGGACGGGTCCACCCCGGCGGCTGAGTCCGGTACCGGCCACATAACAATGCCCTCGGGCGGGGTGGGGACGGTCGATGAGGGGACACGCACGATGCCCGGACTCAGCGTGATCGACGGGCGGGGATCGCTCCCCCCCGACGCGGTCGACGCGGCGTTCGATGCCGTCCGCTTCGACGACGACTACGCCCGCGAGACGCTGTACGACGGCGACGAGGTCCTGGTCGGCTGGACCGGCTACCCCGCCTATCCCGGCGACCGTCTGAAGACGGACCGCTGGCACCTCTTTCTCGACGGCGCGCTGTACGATCGCTCGCTCGACGACGACGGCGAGCGCGTCGCCGACTGGCTGGCCGCGGGCGACGACGACGAACTCGCGTCGTGGCTCCGGTCCCGCGACGGGGCGTTCGTGCTCGTCGCCGTCGACCGGGCGACCGAGGAGACCCACGTCCTGACGGACGCCTTCGCGCGCCTCCCGACCTACCGGGCGTCGATCCGGGGGGCCGACGTCGTCTCCCGCGAACTCGCGCTCGTCGGGACCCTCGCCCGGGAGACCGGGACGGATCGACCGGTGGACCGCCTCGGCGTCGCCCAGACGCTCCTGTTCGGCTACCGGCTCGGGGATCGGACGCTCTACAAGGGCGTCTCGCACCTGCCGCCGGCCGCCCGGGTGCGACTCGGCGGCGCCCGCGAGCGCGTCTTCCGGTACGACTTCGGCACCCGGACCCGGGCCGACCGGTCGGTCCGGGAGAACGCCCGCCGGCTGGCCCGGCAGTTCGCCGTGGCCTGCGAGAACCGCGCCCGGGGCGGCCCCGTTGTCGTCTCGCTGAGCGGCGGTCTGGACTCCCGGGCGGCGGCGGCGGGCTACGCGACCCTCGACGTGCCGACGCGGGCGGCGACGTTCGACCCCATCACGTCCGACGCGAGCGGGGAACTGCGCGTCGCCGAGCGGGTCGCCAGGGCGGTGGGGCTCCCCTGGAAGCGCTACCGGGTCACGAGCCGGGCGGAACACGAGGCGTGGCTCGTCGAGACGATGCAGGGGATGAACTCCGTCGGGATGGCGCCCGTCGTGGACTTCCTCGACGCGCTGGTCGACGACCACGGCCGGGGCGTGACGCTCGTCACCGGCGACGGCGGGGACAAGGCCCTGCCGGACCTGACGCCGCCGCGGTCGTTCGGCGACCTCGACGCCCTGGTCGACCACCTCGTCGCCGCACACGCCGTGATGACGCCCGCCGACGCGGCGGCCGCCGCCGGCGTCGACGAGGACGCCCTCGTGGCGTCCGTCGCCGAGCGGATCCGGAGCTACCCCGAATCGGCCCCCGGAGACCGATACGCCCACTTCGCGGTCCGGGAGCGCGCCGTCAACTGGCTCAACCACGGCGAGGACCGCAACCGGTATTTCTGCTGGAGCGCCTCGCCGTTCTACGCGGCGCCGTTCTTCCTCGACGCGATGAACTGTCCGCCCGAACAGAAGCGGCGGGGACGGCTGTATCGGGCGTTTCTGCGGCAGCTCTCGCCGGGGATCGAACGCATCGAGCACGCCGACTTCGGGGCGTCGCCGGACTCGGTCGAGTACGCGCTCAAGCGGTTCGTCTACGAGCAGTCCGGCCGGTATCCGCGCCTCAAGGAGGCGCTGCTCGGGACGGTGCGAAGCCGGGCGCCGAGCGAGGAGACCGTCCGGCGCCTCAGAACGACGCTCGCCACCGACGAGCGGGTGACCGACGTCCTGTCCGCCGACGCCGTCGGTCGGGCGCTCGACGCGGAGCGGGTCCCCGACATCGCGGCGTACGACCTGCTGACGATCGCGGCCGTCGCCGGCCGCTCGGCGCCGTTGGTCCCGACGACCGAAACCGGGACATAACAAAGCCCGCATTCGCCGACGGTCGTCGTATGGACGACGTCTCCACCGACCGACGGGTCGTCGACGCGACCCGTCGAGAGGGCGACCATCTCTCCGGCCGACCGGCGACCCGGTCCGCCGATCGACGCGTCCGGGGTACCGTCGCGCGGGTGATGGGTAAATGACTGCCTACTGGACGGAGCCGGAGGGCATGCGCTTTACGCCCGACAGCTACGAGGAACTGCTCGCGGGACTCCTCGACGACGGCTACGAGTTCGTCGGGTTCGACGACCCCGGGCCGCGGGAGGTGATCCTCCGGCACGACGTCGACCTCTCGCCGGAGCGGGCGCTCTCGATGGCCCGCCGCGAGGCCGACCTCGGCGTCTCCGCGACGTACTTCTTCCTCGTGACCGCGCCGGTCTACGACCTGCTCGAACCGCGGCAGTTCGAGGCGATGCGGACGATCGAGGCCCTCGGGCACGAGATCGGACTGCAGTTCGACAGCCACCGCGTGTGGGACGACCGCCCCGACGGCCGGACGCTCGTCGAGACCGTGCGACGGGAGATGGCGGTGCTTTGCCACCTGACCGAGGGTTCGATCGAGGTCGTCTCCTTTCACGTCCCGCCCGACTGGGTGCTCGACCGGCGGTTCGAGGAGTTCACGAGCGTCTACGCGCCGCGATACTTCAGTGAGATCGGATACTGCTCGGACACGAACCAGCGGTGGCGCCGCCGCCGGCCCTTCGTCGACGGCGTTCCCGAGACCGTCCAGGTGCTGGTCCACCCCGGCCTCTGGGACCCGCGGGACCGGGCGCTGTCGACGGTCGTCGCCGACCGCGCCGACCGCGCCCACCACCGGATCACGGAGTATCTGGACCGGGTCGTCCGATAGGGACGACGCGACGGCAGAGGGGACGACACACGCGACCGGCGTGCGGGGCGGTCTCGCCCGCCCGCGCGCCGACGTCAGGAGGAACTGCCGGGCGTCGTCCGCGTCGACTCCTCGTCGATGCCCATCGGCGGTCCGTCGGCTTCGGTCCCGGCGGCCGCGCCGGGGTCGTCGTCCGCCGGGGCCGGCCGGGGGGGGCCGTCCGCGACCGAATCCCGCCCGACGCGGCCGTACCGGCGGCGTTCGAGGCCGTCGTTCTGACCCATGTCGAGCAGGACGGCGGCGATCAGCGACAGCGCGGCGAGAAAGAGGACGAGGACGCCGACGCCGCCCAGGGTGAGCCAGCGGAGCGCGGCGCCGCCGAGGGCACCGCCCAGAGCGGCCCCGACGAACGCCAGCCCCGCCCCCGTCCCCAGGATCCCGAGGAGGTAGAGGGCCACGAGGGGGTGGAAGCCGAAGACGACGTACTGGGTCTTGAGCCGCCAGAGGAAGCTCCGGAAGAGGAGTGCGGAGAGCGAGGGGATGAACCGCGAGTACCGGATGGTGCTCCGTTCGTCCCCGTAGACGGCGGGCATGGCCACGTCGACGACGGTCGCGTCGACCGCGTTGAGGCGGACGAGCAGGTGGTTGCAGAAGCCGTAGTCGTCGTACACCGAGTCCAGATCGATCCGCCGGAGCGCCCCGGCCGAGACGGCCGTGTAGCCGTTCTGCGGGTCGGTGAGCTGCCAGTAGCCGCTCGCGACCTTGGTGAGCCCGGAGAGGATGGTGTTGCCGAGCAGCCGCCAGCGGGACATCCCCTGGCGGTGGTCGGCGTGGACGAGCCGGTTGCCCTTGGCGTAGTCGGCGGTGCCGTCGACGATCGGATCGAGGAGCCGGGGGAGTTCGTCCGGATCCATCTGGCCGTCGCCGTTCATCACCGCGATCACGTCGATCTCGTCGACCAGCGCACGGCGGTAGCCGGTCTTGATCGCGGCGCCGACGCCGCCGTTCTCCTCGCGCCGGATCGGGACCACGCGCCGGGCGAAGGGCGTTCGCTCGGGGGCGGACGCGGCCTCCGGCCACGCGGCGTTCGCCGCCGCCGCGTGCTCGCGGATCTCCGCCCAGGTGCCGTCGGTCGAGCGGTCGTCGACGGGGTAGACCCGATCGACGAACGCCGGCACGGTGTCGATCACGTCGCCGACGAACCCCTCCTCCTCGTAGGCCGGCACGACGACGCCGACGGTTCGGTCCCGGTACACGGTCACCCGCTCCCGGCGTGGGCCCGTCGCGCGCCGGCCGTCGCGTCCCGGGGACGCTCGACGGTCCGGCGTCCGGGGTGACTCACGACGCCCCCCCGCCGATCCGGCGTGGCGTCCCCTCGATCCGGCCGTCGGTGCGGGCCCGGCGATCGATCTCCCGGGCGAGTTCGAGGGCCGCGATCCCGGCCTCCGGCGGGACGACCGGCGGGTGCTCGCCGCGCACCGCGCCGACGAACGACGCGAGTTCGGCCTTCAGCGGCTCGACGCGCTCGACCATCGGCCGTTCGACCACGCTCTCGTGGCGATACCGGATCTCGCCGTCGTCGCGCACGTACTCCGGGACCGACCGGCGATAGACCTCGACCGACTGGTCCAGGTAATCGACGGAGACGAACCGCTCGTCGGCGACGATGTCGAGACGGCGGACCTTCCGCTGGGTGACCCGGCTCGCAGTCAGCGTCGCCACCGGCCCGTCCTCGAACCGGAGGGTCGCCGTCGTGTGGCGGCCGTCCGCCGCCCCCTGCGCGCAGACCGACCGGACCGGCGCGTCGGCCAGGACGTTGACCACGTCGAGGTCGTGGATCATCAGGTCCACGACCACCCCGGCGCGCATGTCGCGGTCCACCGGGGGGCCGAGGCGGCGGGCGTGGACGGCGAACAGGTCGGCGTCCCCGAGCACGTCCTCGACGACCGACACCGCCGGGTTGAACCGCTCGACGTGGCCGACCTGGAGCGTCACGTCCCGCTCGGCCGCCTCGCTCGCCAGCCGCCGGCCCACGTCCGGATCCGTGACGAACGGCTTCTCGACGAGGGCGTCCACGCCGGCGTCGAGACAGGTCCGAACGACGCTCGCGTGTGCCGGCGTCGGCACGGCGACGGAGACGGCGGCGGCCCGGTCGAGGAGGTCGGCCGTCGCCAGCGCGTCGGTGCCGCGCTCGGCCGCGACCGCCTCGGCGCGCTCCCGGTCGGCGTCGTGGACCCCCACGAGCCGCGTCTCCGGCAGTTCGTCGTACACCCGGGCGTGGTTCGCCCCCATGGAGCCGACGCCCAGGACGCCGACGGCGAGCGGGTCGGTCACGCTCGCACCTCCCGCGCACACCGCACCACGGCGTCCGCGACGGCGTCGACGTCGGCGTCCGTGAGTCCGGGATGGACCGGCAGGGAGAGCACCGAGGCGGCCACGCGGTCCGCGACCGGCGTGTCGCCCCCGGCGTCCGGGTAGGCCGGCTGTCGGTTGACGGGAGTCGGGTAGTAGACCCCGGTGTCGACCCCGGCGTCGGCGAGCGCGTCGGCCAGCCGGTCGCGCGCCTCGTGGCGCACCGTGTACTGGTGGAAGACGTGTTCCCGGTCGTCTGGGACCCACGGCGTCCACACCGGGGCGTCGGCCAGGCGGTCGGTGAGCCGCGCCGCGTGCTCGCGGCGTGCGGCCGTGAACTCCGGGAGCCGGTCGAGCTGGACGCGGCCGATGGCGGCCGCGACGCTCGTCATCCGGAGGTTGTGTCCCACCTCGACGTGGCGGTCGCCGGAGCCGTCGCGGCCGTGGTTGACGAACCGCGCGGCCGCGTCCGCGACGTCGTCGCGGTCCGTGACGACCATCCCCCCCTCGCCGGTCGTCATGTTCTTCGTCGAATAAAACGAGAAGGCGGCGACGTCGCCGAAGCTCCCGACCGGGTCGCCCCCGTAGCGGGCGCCGTGGGCCTGGGCCGCGTCCTCGATCAGCGCCAGGTCGTGGCGGTCGCAGATCCGTCCGATCGCGCCCACGTCGGCCGGCAGACCGTAGAGGTGGACGGCGATGACGGCGTCGTAGGCGTCGGGGTCGGCGGCGACCGCCTCGGCCAGCGCGTCGGGAGAGAGGTCGAACGTGGCCGGATCGACGTCGACGAAGACCGGGGTCGCCCCGCACAGGCGGACGGCGTTCGCCGTCGCGACGAACGTGAACGGCGACGTGAGCACCCGGTCTCCCGCGCCGATTCCGAGCGCCCGCAGGGCGGTCACGAGCGCGGCGGTCCCGTTGGCGGTCGCCACGGCGCGGTCGGTCCCGGCGACGGCGGCGAACTCGTCCTCGAACGCCCGGACCTCGGGGCCGTCGGCCAGCCGCCCGCTATCGAGGACGCGCTCGACGGCGGCCCGCTCGGCCTCGCCGATCCGGGGAGCGGCGATCGGGATCACGTCCCGCCGTTCCCCCCTTCGAGCGGCGCCGGCAGCGGTCGATGGACGGCGGGGACCCCGACCGCGAGCGTGTCGGGGGGGACGTCCTCGGTGACGACGGCGCCGGCGGCGACGAACCCGTCGTGGCCGACGGTCACGTCCGGCAGGACGGTCGCGTTCCCGCCGATGGAGGCGCCCGATTCGATCGTCGGCCCCCGCAGGTCGACCGACCGTCGCAACGGGTAGGGGTCGTTCGTGAGGACGGCGCCCGGACCGACGAAGACGTCGTCCCCGACGGTGGTGTGGGTCGGGACGTACGCGCGCGTCTGGAGGCTGACCCGCGAGCCGAGCGTCGAGCGTCCGTCGACGACGGCGCCGGTCCCGACCAGCACGTCGTCCCCCACCTCCGTGCGTTCCCGAACGAGGGCGTCGTGTCCGGTCGTGAAGCCGCTCCCGATCTCGACGTCGGCGTAGACGATCGTCCCGGACCGGACGGTCGCGCCGTCGCCGAGCACCGCCGGGTCGGACCAGCCCTCGTAGGCCCGCCCGACCTCGGCACCGTCGTCGATCCGACAGTCGGAACCGATCTCCGCGTGCGATGTGGTCATGATCGTGTGTCCTGGGTCCCGCGTGCCCCGGGACGGTCCCGCCGACGCCGCCGGTGGCGGGGTCGATCCCGGTCGCACGACTCGACCGGTCGCTCGGCCGACGACCGCTTTGTTATTCGCCGCCTGACGGCTCGCGCCGGATCGGTCGGGGAGGCGTTTCTCGACCCGTCGTTCGGTCCCCGCCGCCGCCGCCGCCGGTAACGAGCCGATAGTTAAGTTCGACGGCCGCGAACGCGGGGACATGCCCCCACGGGCCCTCTGGGCGACCGCCTGTCCGCCCGTCCGCGGGAGTGCGCCGGCGGACGACCGGTCGGGGCCGTCCGACGAGGAACTGTTCGACGCCCTCTGTAGCGCGCGCCGACTCTACGTCCTGCGACACCTCCGGGAGACGGGCGGGGAGGCCTCGCTCGGGGCGCTCGTGGACGCCGTCGCCTCCATGGAGTACGGAAAGCGACCGGAGGACCTCGACCGCGACGAGCGCCGGCGAATCTACGTCTCGCTCTACCAGACCCACCTCCCGAAACTCGGAGAGCGGGGGCTGGTGCGCTGGGACGACGGGGACACCATCACGCTCCTCGTCGACGACTACCTCCCCGGGGACGGACGCGGCGGCGTTCGCTGGGAGCGCTATTACCTCGTGCTGACGGTCTGCTGGGCCGCCGTGGTCGTCCTGGCCGCCGTAGACGTCGGCCCGTTCGCCGCGCTCGGCTCGCTCGTCGTCGGCGCGGGCCTGGTCGGCTCCGAGTTCGTCCTGTCGGTCGTCCACTCGCTGGTGGAGTGAGCGCGGGCGCGGCGCCGACGGGTGCGACGGAGGTCGACGACGACCGACGGTCGACGGACGGAGCGGGGGCGGGCCGGGGCTCGCCGGAGGATCGGAGGAGCGGGGAGGCGTCCTAGTTGAACTGGACGTACTCGTTTTCCCACTGCCGGCGCTCGTACAGGATCTTCTCCCCCTTCTCCGTGATGGCGTAGTAGTTGGTCCGGCGGTCGAGCTGGCCCTTGTCGACGAACGACTTCATGACGAGCGCGTCGAGGTTCGGATAGAGCCGGCCGTGGGTGATCTCCTCCTGGTAGTACTCCTCGATGTCCTCCTTGATCGTCTGTCCCGACGGCTTGTCGAACCCGCAGATGACGTAGAGCAGGTCGCGCTGGAATCCGGTTAGCTCGTGCATGGCCCACTCACGCGCCCCTCTCGGGACGCCCGTTGCCGCAGACGTACGGGGGGATCCCCCGCCGTGCCGGTGCGGTCCGTGCCGGCGGTCGGCTCACTCCTCATCGTCCGCCTCCCGATCCGTCCCGTCACCGGCGACGGCCTCGAACAGCCGTCCGGTCAGGGGAACGGACAGCCGGAGTTCCCCGTCCTCGACGGTGGCCGTGATCCGGTCGGTCGGCGCCTCCGAGAGGAGGCGCTCGATCCGGTCGTGATCGCTCCGATCCCGGGACGTCTGCACGGTGAACCCCTCCTCGTCGATCGTGGTCTCGATCCGATCGACCGTCGCCTCGTAGCGCTTCTTGCTCGCGCCGTTGGCGGGGAAGGCCGGCGTCTCGTGCAACAGGTCGAGGTCGACCAGCCGGTTGATGCGCCGGTACACCGTCGTCGAGGAGACCGGACACCGCTCGGTGAGTTCCTTTACCGTCAGCGGACGCTCGCTGGTCGCCACGATGATGCGCCGCGAACACTCGTCGCCGAGCACGTCGAGGAGTTCGCTCCCGGACGGCGTCGGCTGTCGCGGGCGGTCGTCGATCGGCGAGACGCCTTCAGACATGGCTGCCCCCGATCGGCGGCGCGCCGAGAGCGCGGGCGCGGGGTCGTGTCATCGATCCCCTCGATCCGCCGTCCGTCTCGCGGCGTCCCGACGCCGGCAGCCCCCGGGCGTCGTCGGCCCCGTCCCGTTCCTTCGATCGTCCGAACCGCGTGTCCCTCCGTATCATGTTGGATTCCCGGTCAGCGGGTGATCGCGTCAACTGATCAGACGGAGTGACTCTCTATCGCCACGCCATATTATAACTCACTCCCTACGATCGAGCGCGACGGAGAAAGATCACGCTACCGTCAACAAGGACCGATTTCCGACGTCGTGTGAGGATGCCCGCGTCCCGTGTTCCATCC
Source organism: Haloferacaceae archaeon (assembly GCA_042216285.1). Classification (GTDB taxonomy): domain Archaea; phylum Halobacteriota; class Halobacteria; order Halobacteriales; family Haloferacaceae; genus CAZMLQ01. Next base: position 70,276 of record JBDGUC010000009.1, on the reverse strand, counting down.
CGACGCAGTCCCGCGAAAGAGTGCGTTTCCCTCTCGAAACGGACACGTATGATCGAGAGACCGTCACGAACGGGTGTCGGTCGCGGACCGGACCCGGGGTCGGACGCGTAACCGAACCGACCCGTCCGGGCGCGGGAGGCGCGGCGGAACTCGTCCCCGACCGTCACGGGGGGTGTCGCGGCGTGACCACCGCGGGCGCCGACGTCCGTACCGGGGGACGCCGAGTCCGGTCGGTGCACGGCGGGCGCCCGGATCGGCGTGCGTCGGACGCCGCTCCTGGAATTTTGTACAGAAAAATCGCATAAATTTGCGAGAAAAACTATATATTGTGAATAAATGTTATGTTACCGTGTGCCCACGTCCCGGTAAAAGCCCCTGGCGAACCAGGCCACACCGTCATGGGAGTCGGACGAAAAGTAACGGCTCCCTGGGGCGGGCGACCGCCGGGAACCACGACTACTATGGGGACGAACGAACCGACGAGCGTTCGGGGTGACGGGACCCTCAGCGAGAGCGACGCGTTTCACATCCTCGGAAACGACAGGCGCCGAGAGCTGATCGCCACCATCGCCGACCGACCGGACGGGGTCGTGGTCTCCGACCTCGCGGAGGAGATCGCCAGACGGGAGCAAGACGGGGGGAACGGAGACCCGACGAGGGACCTCTACAAGAGCGTCTACGTGTCGCTCCAGCAGACTCACCTCCCGAAACTCGCCGACGAGGGCGTCATCAGATACGATCCGGAGACAAACCGCGTCGAACCCGGACCGCGACTCGACGAGGTCACCGTCTACGTGACCGACGACGCCCGGCCCTCCCGGCTCCGGACCTGGCCGCTCGTGGTGAGCCTCGTCGGTCTCGCGGTCCTGCTGGCGGCGATGGGCGGCGTGCCGCTCGTCTCCGCCGTGAGCGCCCCCGTCTGGGCCGTCGTCTTCCTCTCGGCCATCGCGGTCCTGGGCGCCTACGCGTGGCTTCGCTGAGCCGTGGCTCCGCCGAACCGTTCTCGCCGGTCGTCCGGTGCTCCGCGAGGGAGCGGACGCGTCGGCGCGACACGCGACCTGTGCGGGCGGTTGCCGACCCGTGCGCGCGTCCGGCGACCGACGGTCACGGCCACGCCGGCCGGTCCTCTCCGTCGCGGATGACTGTCAGGCGGTCGAAACCGTTTCGCACGGTTGAGAGTCCGGGCAACCGACCGACGAAAGGACTATTCGTCGTCCTTCGCCACGTGGGGAGTGTGACGCCGCGGACGGATCCCCGCTCCGGCGGACCGTCGGCCGGGCCACCGACGGCGGGCCCTCGAACGGGACGACCCGATCGACCGTCGCCCGATTCGGCGACGCTCGCGACCGCTCGCGATCTCTCGGTGGTCGCGGTCGCGGGGGGCCGGTGGCACGCTCTCGTCGCGGGGGGCCGGTGGCACGCTCTCGGCGTCGTCGACGCGTGGGCCGACCTGCGGGTCGCGGCCGTGGGGCCCTTCGACGCGGTCGGAACGGCCGTGGGCACCGCCCTCGTCGTGGGGCTTGCGCTCCTCGTGGCACACCTGGCGTTCGGCACCTTCCGACGCCCCTCGGTGTCGGTCGTACGGGACGAACCGCCGTCGGTGCTGTCCGACCGGGACCGACTGCTCCTCCTCGTCGAGCGACACGACGGACGGATGCGCCAGCAGGAGATCGTCGCGCAGGTCGAGTGGTCGAAGGCGAAGGTGAGTCGGTTGCTGTCCGACCTGGAGGAGGAGGGCGTCCTCCGGAAGATCCGCCTCGGGCGCGAGAACCTCATCTGCCTCGAAAGCCACGATCCGTTCGGGCGGAACTGAGTCGGTGCCGGCGCGCCGATCGAGGAGTCCACGGCCGGGGCACGTCCGGGCGCGGATCGTCGGCGAGCGGATAAACGTTCCCTTACACCCGCTCGGCCCCCACCGCCGGAGTCCCCTATCCCCGACTCCGGTCGTCGGATAAATACCGACTTACCCCGGCTGAAACAGTGGAACCGTCCGGCCGGATTATGTGCGTGTCTCGCCGGATATCAGCCGGAGTTGACTCATGACACGATCGACACCAAGCGTCGTACTCGTCGTGGTCGTGGTGGCCCTCGCCGGCGCGGCGACGGCCACCGGGGCCATGGCGGAACTCGGACACTCGGTCGAACGGCCACAGGCCACGACGACCGGAACGGAAACCGGCACTGCAACCGCGACTGCAACCCCGAGCGGGCCCGGAAACGGGACGGGGAGCGGGACGGCGTCGGTGACGTTCGACGACCAGACCAGCGACGGGACGACCGTCACCGTGGCGTCGGCGAACCTCTCGAACGGGGGGTTCGTCGTCATCCACGACGACACCCTGATGTCGGGCGACGAGAACAGCGCCGTCACCAGCGTGGTCGGCTCGTCGGCGTACCTCTCGCCCGGCCTCCACGAGAACGTGACGGTGACGCTCGACGAACCGATCTCCGAGGACCAGACGCTCGTCGCGATGCCCCACCGCGACACGAACGACAACCAGGCGTTCGACTTCGTCGCGCAGAACGGCTCCGTCGACGGGCCCTACACCGCCGACGGGGGCGGACCGGTCACGGACTCGGCGACCGTGACGGTCGGGGGAGGGGCCGCTCCGGCGTCGATCGCCTTCGACGACCAGACGACCGACGGGACGTCGGTCCAGGTCGCCTCGGCGTCGAACGACGAGACGCCGTACTACGTGGCCGTCTGGACGCAAAACGAGTCGGGCGCGCCCGATCAACTGCTCGGCTACCGGCAGGTCACCGAGACCAGCGTCTCCAACGTCTCGGTCGCGGTCGACGGCCTGAACGAGAGCGGGACGCTCGTCGCCGCCGTCCACCCCGACGCCGACGGCAACGCCTCGACGATGGACGACCCCGTCCCCGGGACGATCCTCGCCTCCGACACCGCCAACGTGACCCTCCAGCGACCGGTGACCGGAGCCTCGTTCGAGGTGTCGAACCTGCAGGCCCCCGACACGGTGCGCGCCGACGAGATTGCCGTGGTCACCGCGACGGTGACCAACCCGAACGAGGAGGCCGACACCCAGTCGGTCGCCTACCGGGTCGGCGGTGACGTGGTCGACCGGACGCGGGTCGCCCTCGACGCCGGGGCGTCGACGACCGTCGAGTTCCACCTGGACGCCACGACGGTCGATCCCGGCACGTACGTCCACGGGGTCTACACCGACGAGGGCGGCCAGGTGGCGGAGCTCACCGTCGCCGACGAGCGCTCGTTCGAGGTGATGGACCTCTCGGCGCCCTCCAACGCGACCGCCGGCGAGACGATAACGGTGGACGCGGCCATCAGGAATCCCAACATGCAGTCGGCCACCCAGCGGGTCGAGTTCCGCCTCGACGGGCAACTCGTCCAGTCCCGGAACGTTACCCTGGACGCGGGCGGCTACGAACACCTGACGTTCGACGTCGATACCACCGGCGTCGCACCGGGCACCTACGTCCACGGCGTTCTCACGCCCGACGACGGTGCGTTCGCCACGATCACGATCGAGGAGGCACGGGTCGCGTCGTCGATCACCTTCGACGACCAGACGACCGACGGGACGTCGGTCCAGGTCGCCTCGGCGTCGAACGACGAGACGCCGTACTACGTGGCCGTCTGGACGCAAAACGAGTCGGGCGCGCCCGATCAACTGCTCGGCTACCGGCAGGTCACCGAGACCAGCGTCTCCAACGTCTCGGTCGCGGTCGACGGCCTGAACGAGAGCGGGACGCTCGTCGCCGCCGTCCACCCCGACGCCGACGGCAACGCCTCGACGATGGACGACCCCGTCCCCGGGACGATCCTCGCCTCCGACACCGCCAACGTGACCGTCACGACGACGCCGGGCGGAACGGAGACCAGCACGCCGGGCGGGAACGGTACGAGTACGGCGACGGCAACGCCGAGCGGAAACGAAACGAGCACGAGTACGGCGACCGAGACGGAAACGACGACCGGCACGTCGACGGAGACGTCGACCACGTCGACCGAGACGTCGACGCCACAGTAGGCCCGGTCGGGAACGTGTAGCGTCGTCGCCCGCGCCGCGTCCCCCGCGAGGCGGCGTCGACCCCGACGCGATCCCCAAACGGGATCGCAGACGGGACGGAGACACCGCGCTTCGTCACGGACGGTCCGGCCCCATCGGAGCCGTCCACGCACGTTTCGCCGGTTCGCCACGCCCGTTTCGCCCCGTCCGGGGCGTGTGCGCCCACCCGGTCGTCGGCCTCGACTCCGGGTGAGCGGGGGCCAGGAGTCCCCGAGAGCACGTCGACCCGCGCGATCGGCGGCATCGGGCAGAGCAAGCGGACACCGGACGCGACTCTCCGTTGTAGAGAGCGACGCCTCGCTCGTTCCTCGAGGAAGGAGACTCCGCGCTACCGCATCAGTTGCAGTCCCGGCGCAGAATCGTTGTTTTCAATTGATGTCTGTGTTTTCCCGTTTGTATCAGTACATGTCCGTGATCCGGATGCTCTCGACGGTCCGGCGCCGGAACCGGGGGCGCGGCGGCGGGCGAGGGCCACCGCGGATCTCCCGTCGACGGGAGCCTCGCGGTTGGTTCTTCGGCGTTCGCACGGATCCGGAACAGGTCACTCAGACGGACGTACGCGGGCCATTCCGGGAGAGTCGGGGAGACCGGAGCGACGCTCGGAGAGCGATCCCGGAGCCGGCGACTGCACGCATCGGAGGCGGAGCTCGTCGAACGCGGCTCGTCTCCCGCGGGACGGGTTCGGTGCGCTTCCACGAGTCTTGTTATCTGATATAGATGATACTCGGACGTTTGATGATATGGAGGGATCTGGGGAGGCCGTCCCACGACGCGTCGTCCGCGTGCGGACGGAGACCGGGGCGCGAATCGGTCCGCTCGACTGGCGGCCGCCCTCCGACCCGTCGGCACGGCGGGGCAATATTTACGCGTCGGACGCGCACTTTCGCGGGGGACCGGCATGAAAAACCAGGAGGTCGCGAACGTCCTCTACGAGATCGCCGACTTCCTCGAACTCCAGGAGGTGGAGTACAAACCCCGGGCGTACCGGAGGGCCGCCCGGAACGTCGAGGCGCTCTCGGAGGACGTCGAGGACGTGTACGAGCGCGGGGAGTTAGAGGGGATCGACGGCGTCGGCGAGTCCATCGCCGCGAGGATCGCGGAGTATCTCGAAACGGGCGAGATGGCGTACTACGAGGAACTCAGGGCCGACCTGCCGATCGACATCGAGGCGATCACGAGCGTCGAGGGGGTCGGGCCGAAGACCGCAAAGAAACTGTATCTGGCGCTCGGCGTGGCGACGCTGGAGGACCTCGAACGCGCCGCCGAGGAGGGCCGGATCGCCGAGGTCGAGGGGTTCGGCGAGAAGTCCCAGCGGAACGTGTTGGCCCACATCGACCTCGCCAAGCAGGGACGGGAGCGGATGCTCCTGGGGCGGGCGTTCCCGATCGCCCGGGCCGTCGAACGGCGACTTCGGGAGTCGGACGCGTTCGATCGGGTCGACGTCGTCGGGTCGTTCCGACGGCGCCGCCCGACCGTCGGCGACATCGACGTGCTGGCCACGGCGGACGATCCGTCGAGGGCGACCGAGCGGTTCTGTACGCACGAGGACGTAACGGAGGTCCTGGCCCGCGGCGATACGAAGTCGTCGGTCGTCGTCTCCGGCGACCTCCGGATGGATCTCCGTATCGTCGAGGAGTCGGAGTACGGGTCGGCGCTGATCTACTTCACCGGGTCGAAGGACCACAACATCGCGCTCCGCAACCGGGCGATCGACCGCGGGTGGAAGCTCAACGAGTACGGCCTCTTCGACGCGAGCGACGGGGACGACCCGATCGCGAGCGCCACCGAGGCGGAGGTGTACGGGGCGCTCGATCTCGACTGGATCCCGCCCGAACTCCGCGAGGACACGGGGGAGGTCGACGCGGCGGCGGCGGGCGCCCTCCCCGACCTGGTGGAGACGGACGGGATCCGCGGGGACTTGCAGACCCACACCGACTACTCCGACGGCTCCGCGAGCGTCCGCGAGATGGCCGAGGCGGCCGACGACCGGGGACTGGAGTACGTCCTCGTCTCGGACCACGGGCCGGGCGCGCCGATCCCGGACCGACTCGACGCCGACGGGTTCGCGGAACAACGCGCCCGGATCGACGAGGTCAACGCCGACGAGGCGGTCGAGGTCACCGTCCTCCAGGGCGTCGAGGCCGAGATCACGGAGGAGGGGCTCGGCCTCCCGCCGGACTGGTGGGACCGGTGTGACCTGATCGTGGCCGGCATGCACGGCCGGCCGCCGGATCCGACGGCGGCGGTGCTCCGGGCGTTCGCGGACGCGCCCGTCGACGTCTTCGCCCACCCGACCAACCGACTGCTCGGCCGGCGCGAACCCCTGGACATCGAGTTCGACGCGATCGTGGAGACCGCGGCCGAGGAGGGAATCGCCATCGAGATCAACGCCCAGCCCGCGCGCCTCGACCTCGACTGGGCGACGGTCGAGGAGTACCGCGACGAGGTCGAGTACGTCGTCTCGACGGACGCCCACGCGCCGGGCGATCTGGACCTCATGCACCTGGGCGTCTCCCAGGCCAGGCGGGGCTGGTGTACCGCCGCCGACGTGGTGAACACCCGACCGCTCGACGGGATGAGGGCGTACTTCGATGGTTGAGGCCCCCGAGGACAACCCCTACGTCCGGGAACCGGACCTCGACGTTCGCGACGTGGGCGCGCTCTCCCGGCCGGAGGCCGAACGGGAGGTCGAACGGTTGCGCGAGGCCATCGACTACCACGACCACCGTTACTACGTCGAGAACGACCCCGTGATCGCCGACGAGACGTACGACGCGCTCTTCGACCGCCTCGAAGCGCTCGAAGCGGCGTTCGACCTCGCCGACGAGAACTCCCCGACCCGGCGCGTCGGCGGCCGTCCCCTGGAGTCGCTGCCGCGGCGCGAACACGTCGCCGCCATGTTGAGCCTCGACTCCTCGGAATCGGCGGCCGACGTCCGGGCGTTCGACGACCGGGTCCGGGACGCGGTCGGGGCGGTCACCTACTCGCTGGAGCCGAAGTTCGACGGCCTGTCGATGGAGTTCGTCTACCTCGACGGCGACCTCGACCGCGCCGTGACGCGGGGCGACGGGCGGGTCGGCGAGGACGTGACCGAGAACGCCCGGACGATCCACACCCTCCCGCTCCGACTGGCCGACGCCCCGGACCTGCTCGCCGTGCGGGGCGAGGTCTACATGCCCCGCTCGGCCTTCCACGACCTGAACGACCGCCGGATCCGGAACGGCGAGGAGCCGTTCGCCAACCCGCGCAACGCGGCGGCGGGATCGGTCCGACTCCTCGATCCGACCGCGGTCGCGGACCGCCCGCTCGCCGTCTACGTCTACGACCTCGTCGACTGCTCGCGCGACGTCGGGAGCCAGACGGAGGCGTTCGACCTCATGCGGGCTGTCGGACTGCGGGTGAGCGAGGACAACCGGGTCGGAGAGACCGTCGAGGAGGTGGTGGCCTACCGCGACGAGATGCTGGCGCGGCGCGACGACCTGGAGTTCGACGTCGACGGGGTGGTGGCGAAGGTCGACGAGTTCGACCGGCGCGAGCGACTGGGCACGACGGCGGCCCACCCGCGGTGGGCGTTCGCCTACAAGTTCCCGGCCAGGACCGGCGAGACGACCGTCCGCCGGATCGTCGTGCAGGTCGGCCGGACGGGCAAACTCACGCCCGTCGCGCTCCTCGACCCCGTCGACGTGCGGGGCGTGACCATCAGTCGCGCGACCCTCCACAACGAACGCCGGGCGCGCGAACTCGGGATCGGTGCCGGGGCCACCGTCACGGTCGAACGGGCCGGGGACGTCATCCCCGAGATCGCCTCCGTGATCGAGCCGGCGGCGGGGACCTTCGAGATGCCGGAGACGTGTCCGGTCTGTGGGAGCGCCGTGGTCCGGGAGGGCGAGAACCACTTCTGTACCGGCGGCGTGACCTGTCCGGCACAGCTCGCGCGGTCGATCCAGCATTTCTGCTCGACCGCGGCGATGGACGTCGAGGGCGTCGGCGAGACGGTGGCCGGTCGCCTCGTCGAGAGCGGGCTGGTGTCCTCGGTGGCCGACCTCTACGCCCTGGACGTCGAGGACCTCGCCGACCTGGAGCCGTTCGGGGAGACGTCCGCGCGCACCCTGCTCGACGGGATCGAGGCCAGCAAGGACGTCGACCTGGCGAGCTTCGTCTACGCGCTCGGGATCCGACACGTCGGGACGGAGCGCGCCCGTGCGCTCTCGAGGCGGTTCTCGCTCGCCGAACTGCAGGACGCGAGCGTCGACGAACTCGAAGCCGTCGAGGACGTCGGCCCCGAGGTCGCCGCGAGCGTCAGGTCGTTTTTCGACAACGACGCCAACCGGGCGGTCGTGCGACGACTGCTCGACGCCGGAGTCGCCCCGACGCGGGCGCCCCGGGGACGGGAGTTCGCGGGCGTGTCGCTCGCGTTCACGGGCCGGGTGGACGGGTTCACCCGCGAGGAGATCACGTCCCTGATGGAGCGCCACGGCGCGACCGTCACGTCGGCGGTGGGCGAGGAGACCGACTACCTGGTGGTCGGGGAGAGTCCGGGGGAGACGAAACTGGCGGCCGCGGACGAACTCGCCGTCGAGACCCTCGACGCCGGGGAGTTCGAGGCGCGGTTCCTGCGCGACCTCGACGCGGACGGCTGAGTCCCGCCGTCGTGGGGGAACGCACCGGGTCCGTTCCCGCCCTCCACGGGCGTCCCGGCCCTCGCCCGCCGCGGCGACCCGGGGGCCGTCGGCACACGTCCGGGGACGCGAATTCGGCCCGGGCGTCAGGGCGCGGAGAGGCCGGCGGCGCGGTCGTGGCGGTCGACGAACCGGACGACCAGCAGGTAGAGGACGGCCCCGCCGCCGATCAGCGCTGCGGCGACCCCCATCCCCGGGACCAGCCGGGAGCCCGGTCCGACGATCCGGTCGGCGACCCAGACGACGAGACTGCCGAGCGCGACCGCCCCGCCGGCGGCCGACAGCGAGTCGACGACGAAGCCGGCGACCGACCGGCGCTCGACGTAGACCACGTATTCGAGCGAGTCGAGCGCCATCCCGCGGAGGTGCAGGAGGGGGACGAGCGTGGCGACGCCGACGACGGTGTCGTAGGGGAGGGGGACGGCGACCATCTTCAGGACGCCGTCGGCGACGAGCACGACCGCGGCGAGGACGAGGACCGTCCGCGTCGAGAACGGTTCGCGCCGCCCCGCGACGCCGTCGCTCCCGGCGGTGCCGTCCGACGGTCTCCCTCCGGCGTCGTTCGGTGAGTCTACGGTCATCTGCTCCGGAGTCCGATCACTTCAGTAGCGATTTGTCGTAGGCGTTGAGGACGTCTCCCTCGGAGAGCAACCCCAGGAACGTGCCGTCCCCGTCGACGACGGGAAGCTGGCTGATGTCCATCGTCTTCATCTTGTGGACGGCCTCCAGGAGGTTCGCGTCCGCGGTGATCGTGACCACGTCGTCGGTGGCGACGTCCTCGACCGTCGTCCCGGGGCTGCTCGCGACGGTCCCACCCCCGTCGAACACCATCGGAGGGGCCGACGACGACTTCCCCTCGTTGGCGAGGGAGGTGACGTCCGAGACCGTGAGAATCCCGGCGACCTCACCCGATTCGAGTACGGGGAGTGCCCGCTGGCTCGTCTCGGTGAGGCGTTCGACCGCCAGTTCGATCGGGGTGTCCGGCGTGACGGTCTCGATGCCGATGGCCATCACGTCGGTCGGCGTGAAATCCTCGATGCTCCCGATCCGGCGGTTGTGGATGTCGTAGCCCATCCGGTTGAGCGCCTCCGTGTAGATCGACCCCTGGAGGTCGAACGTGTCGGTGAGTTCGCTCCCCATGACACAGACCAGCAGGAGCGGCAGGATGAGCGTGTACTGCCCGCTCAGTTCGACGGTGATGAGCATGGCGGTCAGCGGCGCCCGCGCCGCCGCGGCGAAGACGCCGCCCATGCCGACGAGCGCGTACGCGGCGGGCGAGGCCGTCCCCGGAATCGCCTGGACGAGGATCCCGAACGCCCCCCCGGCCATGGCGCCGATGAACAGCGACGGGGAGAAGACCCCGCCGGAACTCCCGCTCCCGATCGAGAGCGCGAAGCCGGCGATCTTCATGATCGCAAAGACGACCAGCAGGCCGATGGCGAACCGGTTGGTCGAGACCACGGCGTGGATCGTGTTGTACCCGACGCCGAACAGCCAGTTCGCGCTCTGCAGACTCGTGAGCCCCGCCGAGTTCGAGAGCCGGGAGATGCCGGCCGTGATCAGGACGGTCACGCCGAGCAGTCCGGCGCCGATCGCGGGCTTGACGTATCGAGGGATGTCGAGTCGATCGAAGTAGTCGCCGACGCCGTAGAGCACGGACACCTCGGCCCAGCCGATCACCGCGACCAGCAGACCGAGGACGATGTAGAGCGGATACTCGACGAGCGGATCGACGACGTGGAGCGGATGGGTCGGCGTGAACAGTTCGGTCCCGAGCGTCGACGTGAACGGGAGCACCGGGCGGACGACGACGACGGCCATCGCGGAGGCGATGCCGATGACGATGAGGCTCCGGATGTCGTACTCGACCAGGAGCACCTCCACCGCGAACAGCATGCCGGCCAGCGGGGCGTTGAACGTCCCGGCGATGCCCGCCCCGGCGCCGGCGGCGACCAGGATCCGCCGATACCGGTTGTTGACGAACTTCGAGAAGTACGCGCCGACCGCGCTCCCGATCTGGACGATCGGCCCCTCGCGCCCCAGCGACGCGCCCGACGCGATGGCGATCGACGAGGCGACGATCTTGTGAAACGCGAGCGACGTGTCGACGTGGCCGCCACGGACGAGCAACGCTTCGAGCGTGCGGTCGGTCCCGTGGCCCTCGACCTCCGGCGAGGTGGCGTAGATGTAAAGCCCGACGAGCAGTCCGCCGACCGCCGGGATCAGGACGAACCGCCAGACGCCGAGCGCGACGAACGACCGGTAGAGGTCGGGCACGCCGGCCAGGGAGTAGCCGCCCAGCACGGCGGGGAGGCGACTCATCGAGAACTCGACGCTCCCGGGGTTCAGTGCGGAGCCGAAGAAGACGACCTGAAAGATCCAGATCGCGACCCGGAAGACGATCGCGCCGATGCCGGCGATGATCCCCACGACGAACCCGACGAGATAGAGCGGGATCGAATCCTTCGACGCCGCCTGCTCGAACATCGTCAGCGAAGTTTCGACTACGGATCCGTCCCCGCGAAGTACATCCATCTACGTCACATCCGACGGCGGTCGTAAACATCAATACTTCGAAATGTTTGGCTACGTCGATGTTTACAAACATCGACCGACATGGATTTCGACCGGCATAATTATCGACCGTGACGCCCTCCAGTCGATGGACGGGACGGGGACCGTCGACACGGACGGCGCACGTGGGAACGGATCTCGAAGATGTCCAAAACTCGTTCATTGATGAGTGATATCATGGGACGGACTCGTCCGACGACTCGACCCCCGAGATCCGCCGGTCCCGTGGACGGCGACCGGGCGGGGTCGAGGCGGCGTCCACGTCCACGTCGACGTCCCGGACGCCGGCGCCGTCGACGGACGGGGGCGAGGACGCCGGGACCGGGCGGGTCGTCAGTCGGGCGGGCGACCGCCGTCCGTGGTGGCCGTCGACCGGGGTCCCGTGGGTTCGCCGGCGGCCGCGGGCGTCCTGCCGCCCTCGATCCGGAACCGTTCGAGGAGGTCCATCAGGTCGTCCACGCGGCCGGAGAGGGCCCCGACCGACTGGACGACCGTGTCGGCCGACGACGCCTGCTGTTCGGCGGCCGAGGCGACGTCGGCGGCCCCGGTGCTGGTCCGGTCGCTGACCTGGTTGACCTCGTCGACCTGTGCGACGACCTCCTCGGTGGTGGCGGCTTGGTCGTCGGTCGCGTCGCTGATCTGCTGGATGCTCTCGTTTGCCGTCTCGACGCGGGTCGCGAGGTCCTGCAGGGCGTCGATCGCCGCCTCGACGGTCCCGACGCTGTCGCCGACCCGATCGCTCATCTCCTGCATGTCCGTCACGGCTTCGTCGGTCGAGTCACGGACCGAGAGGATCCGCTCCTCGATCTCCTGGGTGGCGTCGTCGGCCTCCTCGGCGAGGTCCTTGATCTCGTCGGCGACGACGGCGAAGCCCTCGCCGGCCTCGCCGGCCCGGGCGGCCTCGATCGAGGCGTTCAGCGCCAGCATGTTGGTCTGCTCGGCGATGCTCTGGATGAGTTCGACGATCTCCTCGATCGCCTCCATCTCGTCGTTCAGGGCCTCGATCTCCGTCGTCGTCGACGCCGTCCGTTCGCGGAGGGACTCGATCCCGTCGATCGCCTCCTCGGCCGCGTCCCGGCCGGTGACGCCCAGTTGTGCGGCCTCCCGGGTCTCCGTGGCGACCTCGTCGGCCGACGACGCGACTTCCTCGATCGTCCCCGAGAGGCTCTGCATCTCCTGGGAGACCTGGGTGAGGCTCTCGCTTTGCTGTTCGGCACCCGCGGCGATGGTCTGGATGGACGCGCTCACCTCGTTGGTGCCGTCGTCGATCTCGTGCGCGCTCGTCGAGAGAGTTCGGCTCTCCTCCCGAACGGTCTCGGCGAACTCGCGGATGTCGCCGAGCGTCGCGGCGAGATCGTCCATCATCCCGTTGAACGCCTCGCCGATCTGTTGCATGGCGTCGCTCCGACCCTCCGGATCCATCCGGGCGGTGAGGTCGCCCTCGGCGGCCCGTTCCATCACCCGGCCGTAGTCGCGCGCCTGCGCTTGCAGGTGCTCGCTGAACTCCTCGGCGTCCTTTCGCGCCTCCTCGGCCTCCACCCGGGCACTCTCGGCCGCCCTCCGTGCCTCCTCGGCTTCCTCCTTCGAAACCTCGGCCTCCCGGCGGCGCGTTTCGGCCTCGCGGGTCGCCTGCTTCAGATCGCTGACGACGGCGAGCGATCCGGTCGCCGTGATGGCGGCGACGCCGATGATGATCGCCAGAAGCGAGTTGCTGAAGGCGTCCATGATCGTCGCGTCGAGGTTGAGCCACTCGGCGAAGACCGACCCCGTCCAGAGGACGCCGAGACCCGACATGAACCCGAGGTTCGCCCAGAACCCCGACTCCAGGTCCGTCTCCCGGTAGGTCCGGAAACACAGGACGGCGGTGGCGGCGTAGCCGACGACGGCGACGAAGTCGGCCGCGAGCGTGATCGCCGACATCCTCACGCCTCCTCCGTGGTCCCCGCGGTCCCCTCGTCGCCGAAGAGGGCGCTCCCGACGTCGTCCGCGACGGTCTCGACGCCCGCCTCCTCGCCGAGGACCTGCTTGCGGCGCACGTAGGCGGCCAGGAGGAACACGAGGGCCGATCCCATCAATCCGACGACGTGTTCCGCGTGGTTCAGGACGACGCCGAGAAACAGGTTCTCGAGGTTCGTCGCCAGGGTGGCGACGACGAGACAGACGTACCCGGCGACGAACAGTTTCGCCTCGCTCCGGTAGTGCAAGACGACCGGCACGAGTCCGATCAGCGCGATGATCGGCAGGACGGCGCTCTGTGGGTCGAGTGCGGACAGCAGGCCTGACATTGCGTTCGTACGGGGGAGGAAAACGCCGGCCTAAAACTCCCCCGGCCGGGTTATCATATCCAATAATCGCCGGGCGTGGCGGGGTAACACGCATCGGGGGAGTCGCGCCGGTCACGGCAAACGGGATCGTGCGGGTCGAGTCCGCAGTCGCCGTGGGGCCCCCGACGATGACGTCAGTCCCACAAGACACTTGGGGGAACCCGGAGGACTCCCCCGGGCGATGGATCGCCGCCGAGTCGCCCTCCTGCTCGTCGTCGTCGGGGTGCTCTGTCTCCCGGCGCCGCAGTACCTCGGCTGGGCAGCAGCGGCCACGTCCCCGCCCGCACGGACCTCCCAGAGATACGCCGCCGAGAGGATCAACCTGCACAACGAGTCCCACCGGAAGCGATTCGTCGATCGGTACGGCCACGAGATCACGCTCGCCGACTATCGGCTCACGACGCGCTACGACGACGCGTATCGCGCCCCCAACGCCACCCGCCGCGCGCTGGAATCGGCGATGGCGAACGGCTCGGCCACCGTGTCCGACGAGCGCGTCCGCGCGGACCTCCGGAAGATCGCCGCCGAGTACGCGTTCGTACGCGACAGCGACGCCGGCACGGCGGGGTACTGCCGGCTGACCGTCGAGGGGAACGGCACGACCATCCGCGCCGAGTCCGTCTCGCTCGTGCCGGTCGCCACCGCCATCGCCGAGCGAGCCCCCCGGTACGAGAACCTCCCACCGGGCGCGCAGCGCACCGTCGACGACGTGCTTGACAACTCCACGCAAGACGACACGGGGTATCGTCCCCGGGTGACCGACCCGTACGTCGATCGGTTGCCGACCGCGATCCGGAAGGGCGACACGCTCTACAGCATCTACGTCTACGGCCACGTCGACGACTTCGGGTCCGGGTTCGCCGGCTTCGTCGTCGGGCTCGGTGTCGCGGCCCTCGGCGTCGTACTGGTCCTCGGCGGTGGCGGGCTGTACGCCTACGATCGCTGGGCCGGGTAGTGGAACGTGTCCCCCGTCGCGGGTCACCTCCAGCCTGCGACGCCGGTGGTGACCCCCGATGGTCCCCCACTGACCGGTGGACGGGACGATCGCGTGGCTCGGGGGGCACTCACGGGTGGCCGACCGGATCCCGTACCGACACCGCGAGCCCGGCCGCACACCCGACTCGTGGCCCGCGTGCGCTCCGACGGAGGCGGGAGTGCCCCGCTAGCGTGCCTCGTGCAGGTACGCGTCGAGCCACGTCGGGGTGACGTCGTCGAACGGGACCCGGCGCCCGCCGTGGTCGTCCACGAAGGAATCGGCGTCGTCGGGATCCGAGAAGGGGACGAGCGTCTTCCCCATCCCGCCCCGGACGGTGCTTCCGGCGACGTACGTGAGCCCCGTCGCCGGTCCGAACGCGGCGGCGGCGGTGGAGCTGGAGATGTAGGGGGTCCCCTCGACCGTGGTCACCTCGTAGTCGACGGCCGAGTAGTCGGTAACGTAGATGGCCACCGCCGTCCACCCCCGGTCCCGGTGGCGGAAGTAGTAGGGAAACGGGCCGGCGGTCAGAGACATGGATCGGACATCCGTCCTCACACCCCCCGCCAGCGGATCACGTATCCGGCGACCAGGAGCGGTCCGACGGTCCACGCGAGCAGACCGACGACCAGCACCGGGACCGAGAGCGAGGCCTTCGCCAGCACGGCGGCGAACCCGCCGGTCGAGGTGTGGACGGTGCTCAACACGAGCACGCGGAAGACGTCGACCGGGTTCGCGAGCACCATCGCCGCGAGCGACGCCGACGGGAGGTCGAACGCGGAGACGAGTCCGAGCGCCGCGAGGTCGTGCAGCAGGACGAACCAGACCCACGCGGCGAGGGCGCCCCCGAGCGCGTGGGTCTGCTCGCGGGCCAGCGTCGAGATCAGTCCGGTGATCGAGAGGAACGCGGCACCCGCGAGGGCGGCCGCGAGCACGAACGCCGCGTACTGGCCCAGGCCGGCGAGGCCGACGTACCGGACCGTCGCCACCCCGCCGGCGCCGAGGCCCACGAGCAGTCCGCCGACGAGGACGACGAGGCGACCGGCGACCTTCCCGACGAGCACCTGCCCGCGCGACACCGGGAGCGCGAATAGCACGTCGAGAACGCCCCGCTCCTCGGCGCCGACGACCGCGTCGTAGCCGACCGCGAGCGCCGCCAGCGGGACGAGATACGAGCCCAGTTCCGAGAGGCTCGCGACGACCGCGCCGTAGCTCCGCGGCCCGGCCTGCGAGCCGCCGAACGTGACCAGTCCGACGGCGAAGACCGCAAAGAGGGCCGCGAGGCCGACCGGGACGCGACTCCGGGCGAAGATCCGGTACTCCCGGAGGGCGATGTCGCCGACGTCGCGGAGCCACCGGACGTCGACCCCGCCGGGGACCGACCCGTTCGCCGTCGACTCGGCGGTCTCGAAGACGCCGCCGTTCGTCCGTGCGTCGACGTTCCCGTCGGCCGGCCGTGCGTCGACGTTCCCGTCGGCCGGCCGTGCGTCGACGTTCCCGTCGGTCGCGTTGTCAGTCATCGGCGGTCGCACCTCCGTCGGCGTTCCCGGCACCGGCCAGCGCCCGGTGGAAGACGTCGGCGAGGTGCGGTTCGCGGACCTCGAACCCGTCGAGGTCGACCCGCGACCGGATCCGCGTGACGACGTCGTAGGCGGCGGCGCGCTCGCAGGCGACGACGAGCCGACCGCCGTCGCGCCGTGCGGACCGGACCGCCGGATCGTCGTCCAGGCGGTCGGCGGCCGACGCGAGGGCCGCCCCGTCCGCGTAGACGACGACGGTGACCTCGTCGCCGGCGTGCCGGCGGAGGTCGTCGACCGGCCCGGAGACCAGCACCCGGCCGTCGTCGAGGATGGCCACCCGCTCGCAGACCTCCTCGACCTCCGCGAGCGTATGGGAGGTGTAGACGACGGTCGCGCCGGCGTCCTCGTTGTACCGCGCGATCACGTCGTGGAACGCCTCGACGCCCTCCGGGTCGAGGCCGGAGGTCGGTTCGTCGAGGAGCAGGACGCTCGGCCGGGCGACCAGCACCGACGCGAGGCCGAGGCGCCGGATCATCCCCTGCGAGTAACCGCCGCTTTTCCGGTCGGCGGCGGCGGTCAGGCCGACGGTGTCGAGGGCCGCCCCGATCCGCGTGTCGCGCTCCCTGGCGGGAACCCCCCGCATCCGCGCGTGAAACCGGAGCGTCTCCCGGCCGGTGAACGCCGGGGGGAAGCCGACCCGCTGGGGGAGATAACCCACCCGGTCGCGGACCGACGGACCGTCGTTTGCGGGCGCGCCGGCCACCGTGACCGACCCGGCGTCCGGGCGCAGGTGGTCGACGAGGATCCTGAACAGCGTCGTCTTTCCGGCGCCGTTGGTCCCGAGCAGACCGAACACCTCGCCGTCGGGAACCGAGAGCGAAACCCCGTCGAGTGCGGTCACGTCGCCGAAGCGCTTGGTCACGTTCGTGAGTTCAATCGCGTTCATAGTATCGCCTCCAGCGGTCGTGTGGCGGATCGACGAGCGGGTGGTAGTCGACGACGCCGGGAGAGCGGATCAGCGGAACCGAACTCTCCGCCAGCCTGATGACCTGGAAGGCCGGACTGTCCGCGAACACGCGCGCGAGCGGCCGGGTCTGCGTGAGCCGTTCGACCAGGCCCGCGGGCCGATAGCGGGCGTCCGCGATCCCGTCGCCGTCGACGTCCGTCGTCTGCGCGCCCGACCAGTAGTTGCCCCGGGTGGAGGTGTTCCAGGCGAGTTGCTCGCTCGTGTAGGTGAGCACCGGTCGGTCGTTCCCGATGACGCTGTTGTTGACGATGGTCTCGCGGACGCTCCCCGCCTGCAGGTCGATCCCCACGTGGTTTCCGAGCACGAGGTTGCGATCGATGGTGTCGTCGACGGAGTTGTAGACGTAGAGGCCGTCCCCGTTTGCGATCAGCGTGTTGTTGCGGATCAGCGTGTCGTCGACGCTCTTGACGAGGATGCCGTGCCCGCTCGGGCCGGTGTTGTTGAACGCCGTGTTGTTCTCTATCCGGAGTCGCTGCGAGACCATCAGCGTGAAGCCGACGTCGTCGTCGAACGCGAGGTTGTTCCGGAGCACGCAGTCGTCGGAGTACATGTAGTGGACGCCGTAGCGCAGATCCCAGAGGACGTTCCCGCTGGCCGTGACCCCCGAGGCCCACGAGTAGTAGACGCCGTCCCTGACGTCCGTGATCCGGTTGTCCCTGATCCGCGTGTTCGTCGTCTTCCAGATCTCGATCCCGTTGCCGCGATCCGAGAGCGGGTGGATCCGCTCGCGGCCGACGATCGTGTTGTTGACGACGCGCGCGCCGTCGACGCCGTCGAGCCAGATGCCGAAGGTCGTCTCGGTCACCCGGCCGTCGACGACCGTCGCGTTCGTGCCGTTCACCCAGACGGCGGCGTCGTTGCTCGCGGGGTCGTAGCCCGAGTTGCGCACCCAGACGTGCCGCACGGTGACGTCGTCGCCGTCGATCGTGAGCACGTCGCCCTCGCCGCTCCCGTCGATCAACGCGAGGGTTCCCCGCTCGCTCGTCAGCGTCACGTTCGAGACGTCGACGACGACGCGTTCGTCGAAGCGGCCGGCGAGACGGATCACGTCGCCGGGGTGGGCCGCGTCGACGGCCGCCTGCACGGAGTCGAACCGGCGGCCGTCGACGGTGGCCACCCCCTCCCGGGTCGGCGGCGAGAACGAGTACTCGTCGGGAACCGGCTTCCGGATCGTCGGCCTGGCGGTCGCCGCGCCGGGGGCGGCAAAGAGCGCCGTGACCGACGCGACCAGCACGACGACCGCGACGGCGGGAACGAGGGACGCCACGGGAACGACGCCCGTCCGGTCGCCGGCACCGTCGTCCCGGGTCATTCTCGTGGCTCTCGGCGCGTTCCGTCGAGCAACCGGGAGGGGTCGTCCCGGACCCGTCCGACCTCCTCGGAGAGGAGTCCCGGGACCTCCCGGATCGTCGCGTCGGTCGTCCGGAAGTGATACGCCAGGACCAGCAGCGCGATGGCGAGCATCGAGAGGTACGCGCCGAAGTCGAGGTGCGAGTAGCTGGTGATGTTCGCCACCGCGTATTTCCCCCAGATCGGCGGCGTGAATCCCTCGACGCCCATCACCGGCGCGTCGGGGTCGAGCGAGTGACCCGTCTGGTAGAGCCGGTACTGGATGTCGACGAGCATCACGACGAACACGGCGATCGTGCCGACGAGTTGCCACCTGAGCCCCCGGCGGAGCTTCTCCCCCGTCGGCGCGATGGCGACGAAGACCGACAGCGCCGCCACGGCCAGGAACGCGACCGGGCCGACCGACCACTCGGGAACCTTCACCGCGTGCTCGTGGACGGGGTAGTTCGGCTGCCAGTACACCGGATCCGGGTAGTAGAAGCCGATGTACTTGTTCAGCCGGTGCATCTCGACGTAATCCCCGGAGATGTGGGGATAGGCGTAGATGTGCAGGTGGAGCACCTGGTCGGGATACTGCACCGCGTGGACGTCGATCGCCCACATGGGCAGGAACACCGCGAGGACGAACGCCAGGGCCGCGAGGACGGCGAGCCCCCGGCGGGCCTCCACGAGTTCGTCGGTCGATGGCAGGCGCACGGGGATCACCTCCGGGGGTTACTCCCGGGGCTCCACGATCATCCGGGAGCGCATTTCGAGGTGCAGGGCGCTACAGAAGAACGTACAGTAGACCCAGTAGACCCCCGGCCGGTCGGCCGTGAACTGCACCTCGCGGGTGTCCTGTGGTGCGACGGCCAGGTTGATCCCGTGGTGGGGGATCGCGAACCCGTGGATGATGTCCCGCGACGTCTCGATGTTGGTCACCGTGATCGTCACGTCGTCGCCCTGCTCGACGTGGAAGTCGGGGAGTCCGTACTCGCTCCGTTTCGAGGACGTGTAGACGTGGACCGAGGAGTCGCCGGTCCGCTCGACCCGGGAGTTCGTCTCCTCGACGTACTCCTTCTCGCCCGCGTAGTCCGCCTTGTCCCAGACGACCTTCGGCTCGATCTTGTCCACGCTCGCGAAGACGGCGTCGTGGGGCTCCGGGTGGACGGGGTGGTCCGAGACGAGCTGCATCCCGCCCTGGGCGTCGCCCTTGTCCTCGCCGATGTAGATGAGCTGGTCGTTGTCGGGGTGGATCGGGCCGACGGGGATGAAGCGGTCCTTCGAGAGCTTGTTCAGGCTCACCAGCCAGTCGCCCGCCGGGTCGACGGTCTCGGCCTCGACGGCCTGGAGGTGGCCGGGGTTGTAGTGGACGTCGATCTTGCCCAGGATCGGCTCGGTCGACCCCTTCTCGGCCTCCACGGCCTTCTCGACGTCCCACTTGGCGATCTGCGAGTCGATGAACAGCGTGGTGTAGGCGTTGCCGCGCCCGTCCCACGTCGTGTGAAGCGGGCCGAGGCCGACCTTGGGCTGTCCGACGATGGCGTCCCCGGGGTTCGACACCTGGTCGATCCTGTCGATCTCGACGACGGTGACCGTCGGCGAGAGCTTCCCGCTCGCGGTGACGTACGTGCCGGTCGGGTCCACGTCACAGCCGTGGGGGCTCTTCGGCGTCGGGATGTAGTGGACGATCGGCGCGTCGCCCTCGTTGAGGGGCGAGCCCTTGCGTCCGTCGAGAACCTTCACGCCGTCGACCGTCTCGTGTTTGCCGGCCTCGATGGCCGACTCGATCGCGTCGACGTCGAAGGCCTTGAGGTAGTCCCGGTCGTCGTGGGTCATCCCCTGGATCTCGAAGGCCTGCTCGCTGTTGTAGCCGGTGGCGAAGGCCCACCGTCCCTCCTTGCCCGAGTCGGCGTTGTCGAGGTTGCCCGTCACGCGGACCTCCCAGGCGACGTCCATCGACTCGGGATCCAGCGCGGCGAACGTCGACCAGTACTTCTTCGTGTCGTCGACGGCCGAGCCGTCGTTCGGGTCGGGCACCCGGAACTCGCCGACGCCGTAGACGTACTTCGTGTCCGGACTCTGGACGGCGGTCCCGTGACACGCCTGCATGTTCGGGATGTCCGTGATGGCGTCCGTCTCGAAGTAGTTCAGGTCGATACGGGCCATCCGACCGTTGGCCTTGTCGTTGATCCAGAGGTACTTGCCGTCGTAATCCCCCCCGGTCTCCGAGAGGATCGGGTGGTGGGCGTCGCCCCACTCGTGGCGCAGGTTCGAGAACTCGCTTCCCTCGTCGAGCACCTGCTTGGTCTTCTCGTCGTGTCCGTAGCCGACGGCGCCGTCGCGCTGGAAGACGGGGACGCGCCGGATCTCGCGCATCGACGGCAGCCCGACGATCCGGACCTCGCCGGAGTGGCCCCCGCTCCAGAAGCCGTAGTACTCGTCGTGCTCGCCGGGCGGGACGGCGTGGTCGGGGCCGTTCGCGGCGCCCTGTGGGGTGTTCCGGCTCGCGCCGCCCCCGCCGAACCCGCTACAGCCGGCGAGGGCGCTCGCGGTTCCGACGGCGGCGCCCGCCTTCATGAAGTCGCGCCGCCCCACGTCGAGGCCGGCGAGCGTGAGCGGGAGGCCGCCCCCGTCCGTTCCGTCGCCGTCCGACGGCTCCTCCACGTCCGCCAGGAGGTCGTTCAACTGCCGCTCGTAGGCGGCGTCGCGTCCCGCCGCGTGCTCGGTCCCCTCGTCCGCGGCCGCCTCGCTCCGGTCGATCTCGTCGTCGGCGCTCATGTCAGACCACCTTGACGTATCCGACCATCCCGTTCATCTCGTGGGGGATGCAGAAGTACTTGTACGTGCCCGTCGTCCGAAACGTGTGCGAGTAGGACTCGCCCTTCGAGACGACGCCGCCGGTGTCGTCCTTGTAGGCGTCGCGGGCGGCCTGCTCGGAGTCGTACCCGCCGGAGGCGAAGTACGACGCGCCGTCCGGGAGCCCGTCGTCGTAGGCGGTGACGGTGTGTCCGATGCCGCTCGGGTTCTTCCAGGTGACGTTCGTCCCTTTCGAGACCCGGACGTGGTCGGGGTCGAACTTCAGGCTGTCAGTCATGTCGACCGTCTTCCGTTCGGCCCACTGGCCGCCGCCGCCGGAGGTCGACGCGGTCTCTGTGGCCGAACTCGGCGAGGGCGAGGAGGCGCCGGACCCGCCGCTACAGCCGGCGAGCGCCGGCACGAGCGCGACGCCCGCCGCGCCGCCGACGACCTTCAGCCACGTGCGTCTGTCGGTGTCGCGGGTCACGGGCCGATCACCCCCTCGTCGGGTGGTGCTCGACGCGCCGTTCCGGGATCGGTGGCAACTGAACTCATGTACACGTGGAGGGCGCCACTATCGAATATTAAGGACCGAGACCGGTTCCCAGTACGTGAGTGAGTGCCCGAAGTCGTTCGGCCCCCCCTTTATGCGGGATTCGGACACCCCCGTCGACGGGCCGTGCGAGGGCCCGGACGAGGCGCCGAGTGGCCGCCCGACGGGCCCGCCGACCGCCGCCGCGCGCCGCCCGGGCCCGGCGACCGTCGCCGTCGCGGCCGACCACTGCGGACGCGCGGCGGACACGGTCGAGGTGTGAGGGCCGGACCGCGGGCACGGTCGAGGTGTGAGGGCCGGATCGGTCCGGGCCGCCGCGGGAACGGTGGCGGCCGCGTCGGATGCATAAACCCGGGGGTCGTTCCCAGGGCGTGAAATCGCCGCCACAGGCTCTTGACGGGGGCGTCCGACGTAGCCTCCGACGGGCATGAGTGGCCAGGAGCGGTCCCCCACGCGCGACCTCGGGTTGCTCGACGCGACCATGATCGGGATGGGGGCGATGATCGGGGCGGGCATCTTCGTGCTGACCGGCCTCGCCGCGGACATCGCCGGCCCCGCCGCCGTCCTGGTGTTCGCCCTCAACGGCGTCGTCACGGCGTTCACCGGGCTCTCGTACGCCGAACTCGCCGCGTCGATCCCGAAAAGCGGCGGCGGCTACGCCTTCGTCCGGGAGATCTTCGACGACCTCCCCTCCTTTCTGATGGGCTGGATGCTCTGGTTCGCCTACATGATCGCCGGGGCGCTGTACGCGCTGGGGTTCGCGCCGAACCTCCTCGAACTGCTCCACCTCTACGGCCTCGTCCCGCGACCGGAGGCGGTCGGCACGCTCTCCGTGCCGGTCGTCGGCGTCACCGCCCCCACGACGTTCGCCATCGCGGCGACGGTCGTGGTCCTGTTCGTGGCGCTCAACGCCGTCTCGACGGCGGCGAGCGGACGCGTCGAGACGGCCTTCACGCTCACGAAGGTGACGATCCTGCTGGTCTTCGCCGCCTTCGGCCTGACGTCGCCGATGTTCTCGACCGCCGAGTTCCACCCGCTGTTCCCGGGCGGCGGGCCCGCCGCGATCCTCCCCGCGATGGGGCTGACGTTCATCGCCTTCGAGGGCTATGACCTCATCACGACCGTCACCGAGGAGGTCGAGAACCCCCGGGAGAACATCCCCAAGGCCATCGTCATCAGCCTCGGCGCGACCGTCGCCGTCTATCTGCTGGTCGTCACGGTGGCGATCGGCACCGTCGGGGCGGGAGGGCTCGCGGCGGCCGGCGAGGCCGGCATCGCCACGGCGGCCGCGCAGTTCATGCCGACCGGGCTCCCGGTGATCCGGAACGGCGGAGCGATCATCGCCTTCGGGGCGGTCTTCTCGACGCTGACGGCGCTCAACGCGGTGGTGATCGCCTCCTCGCGGGTGGCGTTCTCGATGGGGCGGGAGGGGCAGTTGCTCCCCTCGTTCGGCACCCTCCACCACCGGTACGGGACGCCGTTCGTCGCCATCCTCGCCAGCGCGGTCGTGATGCTCGGGTCGGTCGCGCTCCCGACCCGGAGCGCCGGGAACATGTCGAGTCTCTTCTTCCTGCTGTCGTTCGTCGTCGTCAACGTGGCGGTGATCCGACTCCGGCGCGAACGCCCCGACATGAACCGGCCGTACGAGATGCCGTACTACCCCGCCCCGCCGGTGATCGGCATCGCGCTCAACCTCGTCCTGACGGGCGTCCTGGTGACCTATCTCGCGCGCACGGACGCGCTGGCGCTCGCCCTCAGCGGGGCCTGGATCGGCCTCGGCTGTCTCGCCTACTACGCGCTCGACCGCCTCCGGCCGACCCCACCGCCGGACGAGACCCGGACGACCGACGCGGAGCGACCGACCGACACGGACGACTGATCCCATGACGAAAACGAACGCACTCATCGCGGGCGGCGGACGCGTCGGCTTCCGGACGGCCGCGCTGCTCGCCGACCGCGGACACGACGTGACGATCATCGAACGAAACGACGAGGTGGTGTCTGCCATCGCCGACGAGTGGCTGGCGACGGTCATCCACGGCGACGCGACCGACCCCGACATCATCGAGCAGGCCGGCGTCGAGCGCGCCGACGCCGTCGCCGCGCTCACCGGCGAGACGGGGACGAACCTCGCGGTCTGCCTGCTCGCCCGCGAACTGGCATCGGAGGTCCGGACGGTCGCGCGCATCGACCGTCCGGAGGGCGAGGCCTACACCCGGTTCGTCGACGCCGTCGTCTTCCCCGAGGGGGCCGGCGCGCGCGTCGCCGCCGACGAGGTCCTCGGCAGCGACGTCCAGTCGCTGGCCGACGTGACCGGCGCCCTCGACGTCCTGCGGGTGCGGGTCAGCGAGGGGGCGCCGGCGGCGGGCAAGGCCCTCGGCGAGGTCCGGTTCCCGGCGGGGGCGCTGGTCGTCTCCGACGCCGACGGCGACCACGTCGCGCGCCCGGACCTGACGCTGATCCCGGGCGAGCGGTATCTCGTCGCGGCCGAACCCGGCGTCGTCGACGAGGTCATGAACCTCCTGCAGGGATGAGGGCGGCGGGGAGACGCGGGACCGTCCGGCGTCCGGCTACGTTCCGTCGCGGCGCTCGCCGTGTTCCGCACAGAGGACGTCGCCGGTGTCGGTGTCGAAGTAGAACGGCTCGCCGGGGCGGAGACGCCTGCCGTCGACGCCACAGCCGTCGGCGTGGTTCAGGAAGTACTTCCCCTCCGTGTGACCCGTTTCGAGCCGTCCAGCCGCGACGGCAAACCGGACGAGTCCCTCGCCGATCTGGGTGCGCTCGGTCGAGTCGGCCGTCTCGAATCGGAGCAGCGGCATGGCCGGGAGTCGGAGAATGGGCGTGGGGTAAGATAACGCTTCCGCGAGAGACCGCGTCGAGACGATACCCCCGACGACCGTACCGCCCCGGACCACCGCCGGAGTCGCCGGCCGCCACGGGGCGCGCCACCGCCACTTATTGCGCGCGGCGACGAACCTCTCGACGTCCGATGCGGGACCTGACGACGATCCACGAGGAGTTCGGCGGCGACCGTCTCCCGCCGGGACAGCGGCGCACCGACCGGTTTCCCGTCCTCTCGAAGAGCGGCACGCCGTCGTGGGACGTGGAGACGTGGGAGTTCACCGCGACCGGGGCGGTCGAGACCGAACTCGCGCTCTCGTGGGAGGAGTTCACCGACCTCCCGCGGGAGACCCAGCGCCAGGACTTTCACTGCGTCACCGGGTGGAGCCGCTTCGACAACGAGTTCGCCGGCGTCCCGTTCCGGACGCTCGCCGACCGCGCCGGCGTCCGCGACGACGCCGCCCACGTGCTCTTTGGATCGCTCGACGGCTACTCGACGAACCTCCCGCTCGACGACTGCACCCACGAGGGGGTGCTGTTCGCCCTCGAACTCGACGGCCAGCCCCTCCCCTCGGACCACGGCGGGCCGCTCCGCGTGGTGACGCCACACAAGTACGCGTACAAGGGGGCCAAGTGGGTGACGAGCGTCGAGTTTCTCACCGAGGAACGGCGGGGGTACTGGGAGAAGCGCGGCTACTCGAACGCGGCGAACCCGTGGCGCGAGGAGCGATACAGCACCGGGTGACGGTCCGCAGACCGGTCGTCACCGCGCTCGGCGGGGCCCTCTATCGGGGATCGTCCTCGGCCTCGTCGCGCTGGTCGACCGTCCGCTCGGCCGGAACTGGGGGTCATGGCCGGGACGACCTCATCGAGGTCGAGGACGAGGACGAAGACGTGGACCACCGCGACTGATCGGCCGGGGGCCGTGTCACGGGCGCCGTGGTCCGTCGCGGCGGGGCCGAACGAACCGGACCGCCGCTACGCGAACGACGGCACGACCGTCTCGACGAGGCGGTCGACCGTCTCGGGGTCGTTGCGTTCGGCCCGGAGGATCACCATCTCGGCGCCGCGGTCGGCGAACGCCTCGATGCCCCTGACGACGTCGTCGGGCGTCCCGACGAGCCCCCGGTGGTCGTCGCGCGGCGTTGGGTCCGCGGCGGCCGTCTCGCGCTGGAGGCGCTCGTAGGCCCCGTGGGCGGCGTCGGCCGTCTCGCGGATCACGACCGTCTGCAACACCGTCTTCTCGATGGCGTCGAAGTCGGTGCCGAACCGGTCGCAGTGGCCCGCGAGCACGTCGAGTTTGTGCGAGAACGTCCGGGGGCTCACCCCCGGCACGTTCCAGCGGTCGGCGCGGTCGGCGACGGCCTTCAACAGGAGGTCCTCGCCGCCGCCGCCGATCAGCACCTCGGGACCGCCGTCCTGGACGGGTTTCGGTTCGAGATACAGGTCCTCGACGGCGTGGGTCTGCGTCTCGTGGGAGAGCGGCGACGGCTCGGTCCACATGGCCCGCACCAGGTCGACGGCGTCCCGGAGGTCGTGGACGCGCGTCTCGGGATCGGGATACTCGAAGCCGTAGGCCGCGTACTCCTCCTCGAACCAGCCGGCGCCGATGCCGAGGACGGCCCGCCCGCCGCTGGCGTGGTCGAGGGTCGTGATCTGGCGTCCGAGCATGGCCGGATTCCGGTAGTGCGGACAGGTGACGAGCGCGCCGAGTTCGACGGAGTCGGTCTCCCTCGCTACGGCCGGCAGGGTGGTGTAGGCGTCGAAGTACGGCTCGTCGCGCCGGCCGACGAACGGCAACTGCCAGAGGTGGTCCATCGTCGAGAACCAGTCGAACCCCGCGTCGTCGAGGCGTCGGGCGAGCGAGACGGCCGACTCGAACGCCCGCTGCTCGCTCCCCGGGAAGTGAAACGACGCGCAGTGGTAGCCAAAGCGCATACGCAGGGGTGGGGGAGGACGACGATAAGTGATGGGGCCGGACCGATCCCGACCGGTTCGCCGGCGGCGGGTCAGCCGGTGCGGTCCCCGACGGTCGCCCAGATGACGAGCGCGGCCGCGACCGTCAGGCCGACGCCGCACAGCAGTCGGATGGCGACGACGGTCGGCGAGAAGATGACGAGCCCGAACGGCACCCGTCCGACGCCGATGGCGCTGTATCCGACGTACATCGAGAGCACCGCGACGGGACCCGCGCCCTGTTCCCTGACGCTTCGCATGATGGGGTAGGTGGCGTACGGCCCGCCCAGGAGTGCCCCGCCGAGGAGCCCCGCGAGCACGGCGTTGCCCGGACCGCCCCCGCCTCCGAGATAGCGGACCACCGCCTCCTCGGGCAGGAGCGATTCGAGCGCGCTGGCCAGGAGGAGCGAGGCGAGGACGAGCGTGAACAGCCGGATCAGGGTGACGGCGGCGCCGCGCGCGCTCGCAACGGCCGCGGCCGGCCGGACGGCCAGGAGATACGCGTAGACGCCGACGGTCAGGAGGATCACCGCGCGCTGGCCCCAGGACTGCCCGACGAGGTAGTCGTACCACGCCATCCTCAGAGGATGAGGGCCGCGACGACGGCGACCAGGACGGTGCCGACCACGCCGACGGCCACGCGCGTCGAGACGGTCCGGGGGTCGAAGAACACCAGTCCGAACGGGACGCGCCCGACGCCGATGGCGCCGTACCCGACGAGCATCGCGACGACGGCCGCGAGGCTCGCCCCCTGCTCCCCGATGCTCCGGACGATGGGATAGACGGCGTAGGGACCGCCCGGGAGGAGACCGCCCAGGAGTCCGGCCAGGACGACCCCCCGGATCCCGGCGGCGGCACCGAGCAGGCGTCCCACCGCCTCGCGGGGGAGAAGCGTTCCGATCGCGCTGGCGAGAAGGAGGGCCGCGACGACGAGCGTGAAGAGGCTCGCGAACTGTTCGAGGCCGCCCCGGGCGCTCTCCCGGGCGGTGGCCGGCCGTCGGACGGCCAGGACGAGGTAGACGAGCGCCGTTCCGACGATCACGACCCGCTGGCTGAGTCCGCTCCCGACGAGAAGGTCGACCCAGGACATGGCGGCGCGTTCTCGTCACGGATCGATAAGATCGGCGATCCGGGAAACCGGAGGACTGGCGGCACGGACGGCGCTCTCGCCGACGCGTGCGGCACACGTCCGCGACGGGAGGCGACGCCCAGACCGAGTCACTTTCCTTCGCTCGCCCGTAGTTCGCCGTGATGTATCGACGACGACTCCTCCGGGGCCTGACGGCGGGCGGCCTGGCGCCGCTGGCCGCGGGGTGTCTCGGGGGACGGGGGGGCGGGAGCGACTCCTCGTCACACACGCATCTCGACAGGCCCGAGAGCCAGCGGGCCGACAGCGCCGACCTGCCCTACCCCGCGTGGAGCCAGCAGTTGCCGACGGCGACGCTTCCCGACCCGCTCGCCGGCGAGTCGGTGACGACGACGCAGTACGAGGGAGAGCGCAACGTGATGCTCACGTGCTTTTACAGCCACTGTCCGAACGTCTGCCAGCAGATGATCGGACAGATGCGGAACGTCCAGGCCGACGCCGTGAAGAACGGCTACGCCGACGAGGTGGCGTTTCTCGCCATCACGTTCGATCCCGAACGGGACACGAAGGCGCGCCTCGCGGAGTACGCGAAGGAGAAACACGTCGCGCTGGACGCCGGCAACTGGCATTTCCTCCGGCCGAACTCCGTCTCGCGCGCGAAGGCCGTCGTCACGGAGAAGTTCGGCATCAAGTTCCAGAAGCGGACCCCCACCGGCCGGCCGTCGGGGGCCGCGAACGGGACCGGAACCGGGACCGCAACCGGCACCACGACCGCAACCGGCACCGGCGACGGCACCACGACCGCGACTGCCACCGGCAAGGGCTCGGGATACTTCTTCACGCACATCGGTCTCGTCTTCCTCGTGAACGTCGACGGGTACGTCGAGCGTGCCTACCAGTTCGCCCAGAGCGGCAACCCGCCGTGGCAGGACCGACGCGACGACCTGAAGACGCTCGTCGATCGGGAGGGCTAGCGTGCGCCGGCGCCACCTCCTCGCGTCGCTCGCGGGGGCCGCCGGCCTGGGCGGCGGGGCGTGGTACGCGCTCGACGGGACGTCCGCGAAGGGGATCGACCCGGTCGAGGTCACCACCATCGACGCGCCCGGGAGCCAGGCGGGAACCATGCGCGTCCCGGTCGCGGGGGGCGTGACGGTCGTCGACGTGTTCTCGATCGGGTGTGCGCCCTGCAAGACGGAGACCCGGCGTCTGAACGACGTCCGCGGGGAGTTCGGGTCGGACGTCCACCTCGTGTCGGTCACCAACGACGCGATCGGCGGGACGCTCACCCGCGGAGACGTCCGCCGGTGGTGGCGGCGCAACGACGGCCACTGGCCGGTCGGACTCGACGACGGCGGACGGCTGATGCGCGAACTGGACGTGACCGGCCTCCCGACGCTCGCGGTCGTGGACGCCGGGGGCCGGGTGGCCTGGAAACACGCCGGCCTCGTCTCCAGGGGGGACCTGCTGGAGGCGGTCCGGGGTCTGGACCGATGAGCCCGAGCGCCGACCTGCTCGGGGCGGTCACGTTCGCGTTCGGCGCCGGCGTGGCGACGTTCTTCTCGCCGTGTGCCTACCCGCTCCTCCCCGGCTACGTCGGCTACTACGCGAGCCGGACCGCCCCCGACCGGGAGGGGGCGCCCGTGGGCGGCGCGCTCGCCCGGGGGGCCGCCGCGAGCGTCGGCGTCCTCGCCGTGTTCGGCGTCCTGCTCGCCGCCATCGCGGCCGTCGGACAGACCGCCGTCGCGCGGATGACGCTCCTCGAACCGGTCGTCGGACTCGTGCTCGTCGTCCTCGGGGTGGCGACGCTCGCCGACAGGATGCCCGACGTGGAGGTGGCGCTTCCGAAACGGCGGACGACGGTCGCGGGGTTCGTGGCCTTCGGCGCCGTCTACGCCGTCGCCGCCGCCGGCTGCGTGCTCCCGGTGTTCGCAGGCGTCGTCATCCAGGCGCTCGCGCTTCCGCTCCCGGGGAGCCTCGCCGTCGTCGGCGCGTACGCCGTCGGCATCGCCGCGCTCATGACCGCGGTGACGGTGGTGACGGCACTCGGCGTCAGCGTCGGAACCGGCCTCGCGCAGTACGTCGACGGCGTCGTCCGCGTCGCCGGCGCCGTAATGGTCGTGGCCGGCGTCGGTCAGCTCTACCTCTCGATCGCCGTCCTGCACGTCGTGTGATGCCCCGGAACGCCGGACGGCGACGGTCGCGACGAGCCGCCGTCAGTCGAGCGCGTCCCGGTCGACGAGCAGGCGATCCGCGACGTAGATCCGGAGTTCCTCGTGGACGTCGGTCAGCACGTCGTCGTCGTCGAGCGTGATCCACCGGGTCCGGGCGCCGTCGATCGTGGCGAGGAGATACGTCGCCGTCCGGTCGGGATCGACCGCCCGGAAGACGCCGGCCTCGATGCCGCGCTCGACGATGCCCGACAGGAGCGCCCGGAGTTCCCGGTCGTTCGACCGGAGCTGTTCCCGGTAGGCCCGGTTGTAGGGGGCCTGCGAGCGCAGTTCCAGCATGGCGGTCTGAAAGTCCTTGTAGTCGTCCGGCCCGAACACCAGCCGCTCGACGACGGCGGCCAACTGCTCGGCCGGGCCGTCGTGGTCCTCGTCGAGCACCGCCGTCTCGTGGAAGCGCTCGATGAGATACTCGAGGAACGCGACGAGCAGGTCCTCCTTCGTGTCGTAGTGGTAGTGGAGGAGCGCCGTGCTGTGTCCGGACTCCTCGGCGATGGCCTTCGTCGTCAGGTCCGCGTACCCGTGCTCACAGAGGGCCCGATACGTCGCGCGCATGATCTCCTCGTGGGTCGACTCCGGATCGCGCTCACCCATGTCAATCGATCAGCAAATAGGGTCGCATAAAGGCGTTGCGGTCGTGGGGCCCGGACGGGGCTCGGTCGCGGGAAGCCGCGTCCCCGACGCGATCCCGGACCGGGGCGGCCGCCGGAGGCGCCCGGCTCCGCCACTGCGGCGTCGACGGGCTCAGACGAGGGCGACGAGCAGCAGGTTGTTGCAGACGGCGGCGACGGTCGGCACCGCCAGGCCGAAGGGGACGACCGTCGCCGAGCGGCGGGGGAGCGCGAGCCAGCAGACCGCGCCGACCGCGAGGACCCCGAGTTTCAACGCCACGATACCCGTCACGGGGGCGACCCCGAGGCTCCCGGCGAGCAGGTGGGCGACCGGGTTCCCCTCGTCGAGTCCGTGAGTGGTCCCATAGACGGTGAGCCACACGTCGGCGACGGTCGTCACGACGAGGGTCGCCCACAGGACCGCGTCGGCCCGGCGGTCCCCCAGCAGTCCCTCCGCGAGGTCGAGCCAGCGCACCACCCGCGTCGGGACGACCGATCCCACGGCACCAGGTTCGACTCGTCGGCCAAAGGAGTCGAGGAGGGGGAAAGGGTTGCCGGAAGACGGGGACGAGGGGCGGCGGCCGCGCCTAGAGGATCGTGCCGTGTTTCTTCTCGGGGAGGTCCTTCTCGACGGACTCGTAGAACGCGAGGCGGGCGGCGAGTTCCGTGCGGAGGTCGCTCGGCGGGACCACCTCGTCGATGACGACCTCGCTGGCCGCCCGGCGGACGTCGATCCCGCGGCGGTACTCCTCGCGGAGTTCCGCCTCGCGGCGGGCCCGCTCCTCCTCGTCGTCGACGTCGGCGAGTTCGTTGGCGTAGACCGCGTTGATCGCCGCCTCCGGTCCCATGATGGCGATCTCGCCGCTCGGGAGCGCGATCACGCTCTCGGGGTCGTAGGCGGGCCCGCCCATCGCGTAGATCCCGGCGCCGTAGGCCTTCCGCACCACGACGGTCTGTTTGGGCACCGTGGCCGACGAGGTGGCGTAGATGAACCGCTTGCCCGCCTCCAGGATCCCCTCGCGCTCGACCGCCCGCCCGGCCATGAACCCGGGGGTGTCACAGAGGTAGAGCAAGGGAACCTCGTAGGCGTCGCAGGTCCAGACGAACTCGGCGGCCTTCCCGGCCGAGTCGGGGAAGATGGCCCCCGCCCGGTGGGCGGGCTGGTTTGCGACCACGCCCACGGTCCGGCCGTCGATGCGCGCGAAGCCGGTGACGATCTCGCGACCGTAGGACGGCTTCAGTTCGAAGAAGGAGTCGGCGTCGACCACCCGCTCGATCAGGTCGTGGACGTCGTAGGCCTCCCGTGGCGACTCGGGGATCAGGGCGTCGATCCCCGCCGGCGAGGCGGCGGGGTCGCGCGACTCCGCGCGCGGCGGACGCTCCCCGGCCCGGTCGGGGAGATACGAGACGAGGTCGGCCACCAGGTCGCGGGCGTGTTCCTCGTCCCTGGCGACGAGGTCGGCGCTCCCCGTGTGGCGGGCGTGCACCTCGGGTCCCCCGAGGTCGTCCAGGTCGACCTCCTCGCCGGTGACCATCTCGACCATCCGGGGCGAGGCGATGGCCATCGCGCTCATCCCCTCGACCATCACGGTGAAGTCCGCGAACACGGGGGTGTAGGCCGCCCCGGCGATGCAGGGGCCGTAGAGCACGCAGATCTGGGGGACCCGTCCCGAGAGCATCGAGTGGTTGTAGTAGTATTTCCCGATCCCCTCTCGGTTGGCGAAGAACGTCGACTGCCGGTCGATCCGGCCGCCGGAGGAGTCCATCAGGTAGAGGACGGGCTTGCCCGTCTTCAGCGCCCGCTCTTGCATCCGGAGGAACTTCTCGACGCCGCGCCGGGCCATCGACCCCGCCTTCACGGTGTAGTCGTTGGCCATGACGTGGACCTCGCGGCCCTCGAACTTCGCCGCGCCGGTCACCAGTCCGTCGGCGGGAAGCCGGTCGGCGTCGTCTCCGGCCACGGCCTCGTCGCCCGCCCCTCCCTCGGGATGCCACTCGTCGAACGCCGCGAACCGGCCGTCCTCGAATGACAGGTCGCCGAACCAGAGTTCGAGCCGGTCGCGCACGAAGAGCTTCCCCCGCTCGGCCAGGCGCTCGCGGTACTTCGCCGGGCCACCCTCCAGAACGTCGGCGATCTGTGCGCGCAGTCGCCGCTCGCGGTCGGTCGGCCCGTCGGCCGATGCGCGGCCGTCGCGCGCGTCCGGTCCGTCCGCGTCGGGCGACGTCCCCGGCGGATCGGCCCGGGCCGTCGGCTCCTCGTCGTCGCCCACGACGGCCGCGACCGGCTCCCCGAGGTGGTCGGCCAGGGCCCGTGCGATGGCGCGCGCCTCGTCGTCGTCGAGCGTCTGGCGCACGTGGACGCGCATGGCCCTCCGTGGAACGGGCGCGCCGAAACCGTTTACGGTGCCCCCCCTCGGCGGTCCGCCCGCAGGGGATGGGTAGAACGGCCGAAGGCTGGATCGGCGGTCCGACCGACGGGCCGGTCAGGGCCAGAACGGGGGAAGCTCGTCGGGGTGGTCCTCGATGAGCCGGAGGAACGGCTCGATCTCGTCGAAGTTCGGCCCTCTCGATATCTCGCCGGTCTCCCGATTCCACTCGATGATCCCCTCCTCTGCCAGCATCGGGAGGTGGACCCGCTGTAGTTCGGTTTCGATCTGCTCCTGACCCGATCCCCGCATCATGACGTCGGCCTCGCGCCGGACCCGTCCGGCCGACAGGCCCAGGAGGATCTGCCGACGGTGGCGGGCGCGCAGGACGTTCGCCGCCCGATCGACGCCGGGTCTCGACAGGACCTCGCTCAGCGATCCCCCCGTCGTGTCGTCTCTCCCCAGCGATCCCCGAGTCATGTCGATTTCCGTGTTTATCCCGCTAGCTTATGAATCTGTGGTTCGGGGGGGTCGGACCGCCGGGTCGCCCCCGTGAGATGCGCTCCGACGACGGGGGAACCGTCCGCATTATCACGACTGAATATTCTATGGGTGTATGACCGGATGGTTCGACAACACGCTCTGAAAACATCTGTATAGTATCCTTATAACCTATCAGTGAAAACGTTTATTAGAAATCGGATGCTCCGGTACATTGGTATGAGAGAACATACCGAGTTCGGCGGAGCACGGCCCTCCAGGCGACCCAGCGGGAGGCCGCGATGAGCCACAGATCGCACGCGCGCCGGCCGAGGTACAAGCGGAGCCCGGACATCCACGAGGTGGAGGCGACGCCGGACACCGTACAGTGGGGGTATTTCGACAACTCCGCTGATCCGGTCTGCCACGTGGAATCGGGGGACATCGTCAAGATCGAGACCATCACCCACCAGGCGGGGGACGCCCCGGACTACCTGATGGACGACAAGACCAGGGAGATCTACGAGACGATCGACATGGACGACCGGGGGCCGGGCGTCCACATCGTCACCGGACCGGTCCACGTCGAGGGGGCCGAACCCGGCGACGTCCTGGAATGCCGGGTTCTGGACCTGAAACCCCGGCTCCCGTACGGGGTGAACCTCAGCGCCAACTGGGGGATGCTCTACGACGACTACGACGAGCGGGAGTACGTGACGATCTACGAGGC
Source organism: Haloferacaceae archaeon (assembly GCA_042216285.1). Lineage (GTDB taxonomy): Archaea > Halobacteriota > Halobacteria > Halobacteriales > Haloferacaceae > CAZMLQ01. The sequence continues at coordinate 36,153 of JBDGUC010000009.1, read as the reverse complement.
CGACCGGAAGACCGGGACGGCAAAGGCGGTGTTTCAGTACGAGTTCCCGGGCACGTACGACGAGATCGGTCCGATGGTCGACCCCGATTCGGTCGACCGGCAGCCGGTCCTCGAGGACGTCCGGGTGCCCCTCCGCTATCACTTCGGGACGGCGGGGGTCGCCCCGGCGGAGGACGGCAAGATCGACACCGTCCCCCCGTCGACGTTCGGCGGGAACATGGACGACCGCCGGTTCAACATCGGGACGTCGATGTACTACCCGGTCCACGTCGACGGCGCGCTGTTCACGGCCGGCGACTCCCACATGACCCAGGGCGACGGCGAGGTCTCGGGCACGGCCATCGAGGCCAGCCTCGACGGGATCGTCCAGCTATTCCTGCGCGACGACGTCGAACTCAGCCGGAATCCGGTTCTGGAGACGTCGACTCACTAGGTGGCCCGCGGCCACGACGAGGATCTGGACGAGGCGGCCCGGATCGCGGGGCTCGAAATGATCGACTTCCTGGAGAACAACGAGGGCGTCTCGCGGTCCGCGGCGTACTCGCTCATCAGCCTCGCCGGGGACTTCCAGGTGTCACAGGTCGTCAACGGCGTGAAGGGGATGCGGTGTCTCCTGCGAAAGGACCTGTTCCCGCCGGGAGCGGATGAATGAGCGCTGACTCGGACGTCCAGTACGTCTACTTCGGCGCGACGGAGTGGAAGTCGCTCGTCGTCGGTCTCGTCATCGGCGCGGTCTTCGGCGCCCTGCAACTCCCGATCCCCGTCCCCGGCGTCGTCGGTGGCAACCTGGCGATCACGGGGACGTTCGTCGGCATGGTGGTCGTCGGCCTCGCCCAGGGCAACGTGAAACTGGGCAAGCCGTCGGGAGCGAGCATGGCAATCGTGGGGCCGGCGCTGGCCCTGGTCGCGTTACAGAGCGCGACCGGGCAGATCGTCTCCGCGTTCACGATCACCATGACGGGGATCAAGGCGTCGATCGTCGGTCTGGTGATCGGCGCGATCTTCGAGTGGCTCGACCTCCCGATCCCGGTGCCGGGCGTGCTCGGTGGCATCCTCGCCATCTGGGGGGTCTTCGTCGGGAGCGTCGTGACGAGCGCCGTCGTCGGCGCGATGCTGTAAACCGCTCGCCCCCCGGCCCTCAGTCCAGGGCGGCTTCGAGCCGGTCGATCAGCGAGTCGTTCCCGACGTGGACCGGCACGCGTTCGTGGAGGTCGTCCGGCGTCACGTCCAGAAGCGACCGCCGGCCGTCAGAGGACGCTCCCCCGGCCGCCTCCACGACGGCCGCCACCGGGATGGCCTCGAACTGGAGGCGGAGTTTCCCGGCCGGCGCCGAGGCCAGCGCGGGGTAGGCGAAGACGCCGCCGTAGGCGAGCACCTGGTTCACGTCGCCGACCATCGCGCCGCCGTATCGGAGCTTGATGCTCTCGTCGGCCTCGACGGCCTCGGCGAAGGCGGCAAAGTCGTCCGGCCAGTCCGGCCGGCGCCCGCCGAACCCGTAGACCGTCGGGTCCCCGGGGAGGGTGACGTCGTCGTCGAGAACCGTGCGCTCGCCGTCGGTCACGAGGGACTCCGTCACCGTCCCGTCCCGGGCGACGGTCATCGTCGTCGTCGGGCCGTAGAGGACGTATCCCGCGGCGCGCAGGGCGTCGCCGCCGGCGGGAAGCGACCCGTCGTAGACCGAGACGACCGTCCCCATCAGGTTGTTCGACCGGAGGTTCGAGGAGCCGTCGAGCGGATCGAGCGCGACCGAGAGACCGTCGCCGACGTCCGTGACCGCCGCGCGCTCCTCGCTCGCGACCGCCCCGACGCCGTCGAGGGCGGCGAGGCGATCGGTCAGCAGGTCGTCGGCGTGGGCGTCGGCCGCCAGCCGGTCGTCGCCGGTCGGGTTCACCTCGCCGGTGTGGCCCCGGCGCCCGGGGAGCGCGGCCCGCACCTCCGGTGCCGCCGCGGCCACCTCGTCGAGGACCGCCTCGACGCGGTCGTGGGCGGCCATCAGTCGGCCGTCGCCTCCGCGCGCCCGACCGCGTCCTCCGCGCTCTCGCCCTCGAAGATCACGGCTTCGAGGGCGTCCAGCAGGGCCCGGGGACGCTCGCGCTGGAAGACGTTTCGCCCGACTGCGAGTCCCTTCGCCCCCGCGTTCACGGCCGTCTCGACGGTCCGGAGGAAGTCGAGGTCGTCGGCCTTCGAGCCGCCGGACATGACGACCTTGGTGGGGCCGGCCATCTCGACGGCGTGGCTCATCGCGTCGGCGCTCCCCGGATACTTGACCTTCGCGACGTCCGCGCCGGCCTCCAGGGCCAGGCGGGCGGCGTACGCGATCACGTCCGGGCTGGTGTCGTTTTTCAGCCCCTGGCCGCGGGGGTACGACCACATCACCACGCCCATGTCGTGCTCGCGGGCGGCCTCCTGGGCCTCGCGGAACTCCTCCATCATCTCGATCTCGTTGTTCGACCCGCCGTAGACGGTGAAGCCGACCGCGTCGGCCCCGAGGTCGGCGGCGTAGTCGACCGACCAGTTGACCGCGGAGTCCGGTTCGCCCATCCAGAGGTTGCTCGTGCCGTTGAGCTTCGCCAGCAGGGTGACGTCGTCGGCGTAGGAGGGGTAGTGAGCCTCGGCGACTCCCTTCTGGACCGCGAGCGCCGTCACCGCGTCGTGGGTCGCCAGGTCGAAGACGACCTCCGGATCCATCGTCTCGGGGACGGGTTCGAAGTCCACCGGCCCGTGCTCCAGGCCGTGATCGTAGGCGAGCACGAGCGCCTTGCCGTCGCGCGTTATCGCGGAGTCGGCTCCGGGTCTCATGGGAGAACGTACCGCCGAGCGGGCCAAAAAACGTGTGGTCGCCCGGCAGGAGGGGGGTCGGGTACGCCCGTACGTGATGCCGTGTCCCCGGGCGACGTGTCAGCTTCGTCTGCATCACGCTTACGCCGACGGCGGCGGAACGTACGGTATGCGTTCCGCAGGCGACATCGACCTCGTGGGCGTCGTCGGCGCCGGCACGATGGGCAGCGGCATCGCACAGGTCGCCGCGACGGCGGGCTACGACGTCGTGATGCGCGACGTCGAGGAGGCGTTCCTCGACGCCGGCTTCGACCGGATCGACGACAGCCTGGATCGACTGGTGGAGGGCGACCACCTCGACCGGACGGCGGCCGACGCCGCCCGCGACCGGATCGCGGGGACCACGAACATGGACGACCTCGCGGACGCCGGCGTCGTCGTCGAGGCCGCCCCCGAGGACCTGTCGCTGAAAAAGGAGGTGTTCGACGCCCTGGACGACCTCGTCGCCGCCGACGTGCCCCTCGCCACCAACACCAGCACCCTCTCGGTCACGGCCATCGCGTCCGCGACCGACCACCCCGACCGGGTGATCGGCCTCCACTTCATGAACCCCGTCCCGGTCATGGAGGGCGTCGAGGTGGTCGTCGCCGAACACACGGCCGAGGAGACCCGCGCGTTCGCCCACGAGTTCGCGGCCAGCCTGGAGAAAGAGACCTGGGAGGCCGACGACAGGCCCGGCTTCGTGGTCAACCGCGTGCTCATCCCGTGGATCAACGAGGGCATCCGCGCCTACGACGAGGGCGTCGCCGACCGGGGGGACGTCGACAGGGGGCTGAAACTCGGCACGAACGTCCCGATGGGACCGCTCGAACTCGCCGACCACATCGGCCTCGACGTCTGCCTGAACGCGAGCGAGACCCTCCACGAGGGGCTCGGCGACGCCTACAAACCGCCCGTCCTCCTCCGGCGGAAGGTCGAGGCGGGCGACCTCGGGAAGAAGACCGGCGCGGGCTTTTACGAGTACGAGTGAGGGCCGCGGAGCGGCGCCGCCCGGGCGGCGCGCGCTCCGCCGGACGCCCGGCGGCGGGCGTGTCGCCGGAATCGATAACTCCGTCGAGCGACGACCTGACGCCATGACCGACACGGGGATGCCGGACGGGACGACCGTCGGCCGCGTCGCCCTCCGGGTGACGGACCTCGATCGCGTCGTCGGCTTCTACCGGGACGTGATCGGACTGGACCTCCTCGACGAGGGCGCCGGCAGGGCCACGCTCGGCGCCGGCGGGGCGTCGCTCCTCGAACTGATCGGGGATCCGGACGCCCCGGCGCGCGGCGCGGCGGAGACGGGGCTGTACCACGTCGCCGTCCGCGTCCCGTCGCGGGCCGCGCTGGCCGACGCGCTCGCCCGGATCGAGGACCGGTGGACGCTCGACGGCGCCTCCGACCACCTGGTAAGCGAGGCGCTCTACCTCGCCGACCCCGAGGACAACGGGGTCGAGGTGTACTGCGACCGGCCGCGTGCGTCCTGGCCCGAGACGGAGGACGGCCGGGTCGGGATGGAGACCGTCGGGCTCGACCTCGCCGACCTCCGGGGGTGTGGCCCCGGCGCGCCCGGCGTTCCCCCGGAGACCACGGTCGGACACGTCCACCTGGAGGTATCGTCGCTTCCGGCCACCCGCTCGTTCTACGCCGGCGCGCTCGGCCTGCGGGTGCGCCAGCGGTACGGCGACTCGGCGCTCTTTCTCGCGGCCGGCGACTACCACCACCACGTCGGGGCGAACGTCTGGAACCACCGGACCGAGCCGCCGACCGGCCGCGGTCTGGCGTGGTTCGAACTCGCGGTGCCGGCCGCGGAGTTCCCGTCGGTCCGCGAGCGCCTCCACGACCACGGCGTCGACGTCGCCGACCGGGACGACGGCGTGGCGCTGACGGATCCCGACGGGATCGCCGTGCGCCTCCGGCCCGCGTAGCGACACGCCGCCACGGACCGACGTCGCCGGGTCGACCGTGCCGTCCCGACGCGGACGCTCGCCTCCCTCGCGGTGCGAGTACCCCCCTCCGGCGGAGCGTCCACGCCGTGTCGGTGCCGTACGTGAGTCCGGCGCCGGTGTCGGAGTCGGACGGTCCGGATCGGGGGACCGGTCCCGCGTCGGGTCAGGCGTGGGCCGTGTATCCCGCGTCCTCGACGGCCCGGACGAGGTCGGAGACGTCGGCGTCGCCCTCGACGCTCGCCCGCTCGGCCTCGCGGTCGGCGGTCGCGTCGGTCACGCCGCGTACGTCGCGGAGCGCCTCCTCGACGGTCCCCTCGCAGTGCTCGCAGCTCATTCCCTCGACGGTGATCGTCGTCGGCATGGGTCACCGTACGCGTGCCTCACTTATGCGGGTTGTCCCTTCGATCGATCGGTCGTCGCCCCGGTCGTCCTTCGGAATCCACGGGTTCGACCCCGTGTGGTTTTTCTCCCTCGCCGACCTCGGTCCGGCATGCGCGACCTGGACGAGACGGACCTGGAGATTCTCCGGCTCCTGCTGGAGGACGCCCGGCGCCCCTACAGCGACATCGCGGAGGTCGTCGACCTCTCGCCGCCGGCCGTCTCGGACCGGATCGCCCGGCTCGAAGAGGTGGGAATCGTCCGCCGGTTCACCGTCGACGTCGATCGATCCCAGCTTCGGCAGGGGACGCCGGTGCTGGTGACGGTCGACGTCGCGGCCGACCGTGACCCCCGGTCGGTCGCGGCGACGCTCCTCGACGAGGGGGCGGTCGAACACGTGTTCACGACCGCGTCGGGCGACCTGGTGGTCCACGCGCGCGTCCCGGACACGGACGTGGCCGGCTGGATCGCCACCGCACTGGGCGACGCCGCCGAGAACGTCGAGGTGACGCTCCTGGCGGGGGCGGACTGGGCGCCCGACCTGGGCGGGACGACGTTCGCCCTCACCTGTGCCGAGTGCGGAAACACCGTCGACAACGAGGGGACGACGGCCCGGATCGACGGCGACCGCTACCAGTTTTGCTGTCCGTCCTGCGAGGCCCGGTTCGCGGAGCGATACGACCGGCTCCGGGAGGGGGCCGACTGATCCGGGGGACCGACTTTCGATTCGAAGCTCCCGTCGCCCATACGCCGAACGTTCGAAAGGGCAAAGCGGTTGAGGAGGGGCCCCGTAGAAGGTAGCGATGGAAACGCGCCGGAGTCGGATCGACGTTCGGGGCATGAGCTGTGCGAACTGTTCGCGTACGATCGCCGACGCCGTCGGCGCGCTCGACGGAGTCTCGGAGGCGACGTTCAACTTCGCCACCGACGAGGGGACCGTCGCGTACGATCCGGACGTGGTCTCGCTCGCGGAGATCTACGCGGCCGTCGAGGACGCCGGCTACGAGCCGGTGTCGGAGACGACGACCGTCGGCGTCACCGACATGTCGTGTGCCAACTGCTCGAAGACCGTGGGGGACGCCCTCGAACGGACGCCGGGCGTCCTCGCGGCCGACGTCAACTTCGCCACCGACGAGGCGAGGGTCACGTACGACCCGGCCGAGGCGGACCCGACGGGCCTCTACGAGGCCATCGAGGGCGCCGGCTACACGCCCGTCCGGGAGAACGCCGGCGCCGACGGCGCCCGCGGCGGGCGGGACTCCCGCGACGCCGCGCGCGCCGACGAGATCCGCAGACAGCGCCGGCTGACGCTGTTCGGTGCGGCGCTCGCGGCCCCGCTTCTCCTCGTTCTCGCCGCACGACTTCTGCTCGGCGGCGACGTCCTGCCGGCGACGGTCTTCGGCGTCGGCTTCGGCTGGATCGAGTTCCTGCTGGCGACGCCCGTCCAGGTCGCGCTCGGGCGGCCGTTCTACGCGAACGCCTACAAGGCCCTCGTGCGGAACCGGACCGCGAACATGGACGTGCTCGTCGCGCTCGGGTCGTCCACGGCGTACCTCTACTCGGTGGTCGTCCTGCTCGGCCTCCTGACGAGCGAGGGGCTGTACTTCGACACGGCGGCGCTCATCCTCGTGTTCATCACGTTCGGGAACTACCTCGAAGCGCGCTCGAAGGGCCGGGCCGGCGAGGCGCTCCGGACGCTCCTGGAGATGGAGGCCGACACCGCCACGCTGGTCGACGACGACGGGACCGAACGGGAGGTTCCGATCGATGAGGTGACCGTCGGCGACCGGATGAAGGTCCGGCCCGGCGAGCGGGTCCCCACGGACGGCGTCGTCGTCGACGGCGAGAGCGCGGTCGACGAGTCGATGGTCACCGGCGAATCCGTCCCCGTCGAGAAGGGCGCGGGCGACGAGGTGGTCGGGTCCACCGTCAACGAGAACGGCGTCCTCGTGGTGGAGGCGACGAAGGTCGGAGCGGAGACCGCCCTCCAGCAGATCGTCCGGACGGTCGAGGAGGCCCAGTCCCGCCAGCCCGAGATCCAGAACCTCGCGGACCGCATCAGCGCGTACTTCGTCCCCGCGGTCGTCCTGAACGCCCTGATCTGGGCGACGGCCTGGTATCTCTTCCCCGGAGCGCTCGCCGGATTCGTGCGAGCGCTGCCGCTGTGGGGGCTCGTGGGGGGCGGCCCGGCCGCGCTCTCCGTCTTCGAGTTCGCGGTGGTCGTCTTCGCCTCGGCCGTGCTGATCGCCTGTCCCTGCGCGCTGGGGCTTGCGACCCCCGCGGCGACGATGGTCGGGACGACCATCGGGGCCCGCAACGGCGTGCTGTTCACGGGCGGCGACGTGCTCGAACGGGCGAAGGACGTCGACACGGTGGTGTTCGACAAGACCGGGACGCTCACGACCGGCGAGATGCGCCTCACCGACGTGGTCGCCGTCGGTCCCGACGGGACGAGCGCGCCGGCCGGCGCGGGCGACGGCGGGGGGCCGGCGGCCGACGGAGGACGCGTGCGCGCGCGCGGCAGCTCCGGCGAGGAACCCCTCGACGAGGCGGGGATCCTCCGACTGGCGGCGGGCGCCGAGTCCGGGAGCGAACACCCCCTCGCCCGCGCCATCGTCGAGGGGGCCGAGGAGCGCGGCCTGTCGGTCCCGTCGGCCGAGGCGTTCGAGAACGTCCCCGGCCACGGGGTCAGGGCGACCGTCGGGGACGAGGAGGTGCTGGTCGGGACCCGCAAACTGCTCTCGGACGACGGCGTCGATCCGGCTCCCGCCGCCGAGACGATGGAACGGCTCGAATCGGCGGGGAAGACGGCGATGCTCGTCGCCCGCGTGCCTGCCGGCACGAGCGTGCCGGCGGGCACGGGCGACGGCGAGGGCGGCGAACTGGTGGGCGTCGTCGCGGCCGCCGACGCGGTCAAGGAGACCGCCGGGGAGGCCGTCTCGACCCTCCGGGAGCGCGGCGTCGACGTGATGATGATCACCGGCGACAACGAGCGGACCGCCCGCGCGGTCGCCGAGCAGGTCGGGATCGACGCCGCGAACGTCCGCGCCGAGGTCCTCCCCGGGGAGAAGTCGGACGCGGTCGAGGCCGTCCAGACCGGGGGACACACCGTGATGATGGTCGGCGACGGGGTGAACGACGCGCCGGCCCTCGCCGTGGCGGACGTCGGGTGTGCCCTCGGCTCGGGCACCGACGTCGCCATCGAGGCGGCCGACGTGACTCTGATGCGCGACGACCCGCTGGACGTGCTCAAGGCCATCCGCGTCGGGGAGGGGACGCTCGCCAAGATCCGACAGAACCTGTTCTGGGCGCTCGGCTACAACACGGCGATGATCCCGCTCGCGTCGCTCGGCCTGCTCCAGCCCGCGCTCGCGGCCGGCGCCATGGCGTTCTCCTCCGTGTCGGTGCTCACCAACAGCCTGCTGTTCCGCCGGTACGCGCCGGACGAGGACTACCGTCTCCTCGCCCGGTGGCGGTAGTCCGGAGGGACGGCGACGCGCCCGCCGGGATCGGCGGGCGTAGTTACATGTCGGTCGGCGGTCTACCCCGACCCATGTACCAGCGGATCCTGATTCCGACGGACGGGAGCGAGGGGGCCGGGAAGGCGATCCGGGAGGGCGTCGGCCTGGCCGACCTGACGGGGGCGACGGTCCACGGCCTCTACGTCGTCGACACCCGCGATTACAACACGCTCCCCGAGTCGAAGTGGGTGACGCTCCAGGACGAACTGGAAGCGGAGGGCGAGCGCGCCATCGAGGCCCTCCGGTCTGAGGCCGACGCCGCGGGCGTCGACGCCGTCACGGCCGTCGTCCGGGGGATTCCCCACGAGGAGATCCTGTCGTACGCCGAGGACAACGACGTCGACCTCGTCGTCATGGGGACCCACGGGCGCACGGGGTTCGACCACTTCCTGCTCGGGAGCGTCACGGAGAAGGTGATCCGGCGGTCGTCCGTTCCCGTCCACGTCGTCCGACTCGACGACGACTGACGGGCGAGTGCGGTCACGCGAGGAGGTGGGCCCCCGCCCAGGCCAGGCCGAGCGCCAGTCCGGCCCCGACGAGGTTGCCGACCGCGTTCGTGACGGCCCGGGCGCGTTCGCCCGTCTCCCACAGCCGCACGGTCTCGAAGGAAAACGACGAGAACGTCGTGAACGAGCCACACGCGCCGGTGCCGAGCAGGAGCAAGAGCCGGTCGTCGAGCGCGAGGAAGGTGAGAAAGCCCAGCGCGAAGCTCCCGATGACGTTGACGGCGAACGTCCCCGCCGGGAACTCCTCGACGTCCACCCGCCGGCTGACGTAGGTGCGAAGGAGTGCGCCGAGCGCGCCGCCGGTCCCGACGAGGTGGGCGGGGTCGAGCGCGACCATCACGACCACCGCCCGTCGAGGCGCCGGGCGACCGTCCGACCGGCGAGGACGCCCGCGAACCCGAGCGCGTAGTTCGCCAGGACGTTCGCGACCAGCCAGACGGGGGCGGCCTGCGAGGACTGGAGCGCGAACGTGCTGTAGGTCGTAAACGACGAGAGAAAGCCCGTCGAGACGACGGCACGGGTCTCGCTGGCCAGCACCCCCGAGTAGAGCGTCTCGTACAGGATCACCCCGAGCGCGAAGCTCCCGAGCGCGTTCACGAGGAGCGTCCCCCGCATGCCCGGAACCAGGAGCCCGGCGAAATACCGGAGGTTCGATCCGGCGAACCCCCCGATGGCGATCAGGACGAGCGATTCCAGGCGAACGAGCGGGTGGGATTCGGTCCCCGACATGGCTGTCTCGGTGGAAAAGGAGTCATCAGCCGACGAACTCGGCGGTTGGGTCGGGCAGACTCCATTGCCCGGCGTACTCGGACGGGGGCGGGCATCCGTTAAAACCCCTCTGGAATCGTCCGGAGCCACGCGGCGGGAGAGCGGCTCCGGCGACCGGGTGCCGGCCTCGGATCACTCCTCCGTCGGCGACCGCCGCCACCAGATCAGCCCGCCGATGAGACAGCCGATGAGGACGACCGCGCCGCCGCCGATGGGGAGCAGGGGGAGCGACGATTTCTCGGCGATCGACACCGGGACCGTGTACGGCGTCGTCCGCTGGGTCACCCCGTTGGGGCGCTCGTAGGCCACCGCGACGTCGAGCGGGTAGGTGGTGCCGCCGGCCGCCCCGGAGGCGCTGACGGCGTAGGTCACGTTCTTCGACTCGCCGGGGCGGAGCGTCCGGATGACGCTCGTCCGGTAGTTGCTCTCGATCGGACGCTCGAAATACTGCGTGTCGAAGACGAGGCTCGGTCTGACGTCGTGGAGCGTCGTGTCTCCCCGGTTGGTCACGCGGAGCGTGAGCGTGCTCCAGTCGGAGTCCTTGGGCGTGTCGCCGCGCGTCCCCGCCGGAATCTCGTTCACGGCCTCAACGTCGAACAGCGCGTGGTTCCCCCCGATCCCCACGGTGGCCTGGTGGCCGTCGCTGGCGTACCGGTCGCCCTCCTGGTCGTCGTAGCGGACGGCGAACTCGACCGGCACCGAACTCACGTTCGCGTCGTCGGCCACCCTGCCGACGCTGAACGAGAACGGGGCCGTCTCGCCCGGCGCGAGGGCGGGCAACGAGTACGACCGCTGGTCGAACGTGACGTGCGAGACGTTGTTCTCGATGACGAGCGTCACGTCGTGGACCGTCTCGGGGCCGTCGTTCGTGACGGTCCCGCGCAACGTCCCGTCGCTCCGGCCGATGCGGAGCGTGCTGTGGACGTCGCCGAGCGAGAAGGACTGTTTCGGGGCGGGACGGAACGTGGCGACGAGCCGGTTCCCGTGCCGGGTGACGCCGTCGGCGTCGTCGAAGGTGACGTTCACCGGGACGGAGTAGTTGTGCACGCCCGCGGTGTCACCGATCGCCGCGTCGTAGGTGAGCGTCTTCGTCTCGCCGGGCCGCCAGGTCCGGACGGACGTGCTCGCGGTCCGCCCCGAGGTGCCGAACGTGACCGCGTCGGTCCGCGAGTCGATCCGGACGACCGCGTTCCGGGCGACTTCCGTGCCGGTGTTCTCGATCGTCAGGTCGTACGTCCCGCGCTGGTCGACGTGGACGCTCGTCGACGAGTCGACGACGGCGAACTCGGCACGGGACCTGACGACGACGGGGACCCGGAACGAGACGTCGTCCTGGAAGTCCGAGTACTCCGGCTGTCCCGGGTCGTAGTGGACGGTCGACGTGTACGTGTAGTGGGCGTGGACGTCGAGGTAGTACGTCCCCGGATCTGTCCCCTCGGGCACGGTGATCCCGATCGCGTAGGGGCCGTTCACCCCGGGGCCGACGTCCCCCGCCGGATACTGCTTCGTGTGGACCTTCAGCGGGCCGTCGCCGCCGGAGATCGAGAGGGACGTCGATCGGGCCGTCTCGACCCGGGTTTCGTACTCGGCCGGGCCCCCCTGCGTGAGGACCCCGTCGTTTTGGACGTAGAGGTCGAGGGTGGCCTCCGATCCGGCCGTGAACTCGTTGTCCCTGACCGACGCGTGCAGGTCGGGGTGGCCGACGACGGTGCTGTAGGCGTGGCTGACGGCCACGACCCCCGCCGGGACGGTGCTCAACGCGAGGAGTGCGACGAACGCACCCGTGACGTATGGTTCGTATTTCATGTCAGTCTCTCATTTCGGTGTTGTCAGTCGGTCGTCGGTCGTGCGTCCGCTCCGCCCGCGTCGCTTTCCCCGTTCATCGTCTCGACGTTCGCCTGCTCGGAGAGTTCCAGTTCGGGCAGGAGGAGGGCGATCACGAACGCGATCGCCATGACCGGCACGAGGTAGTGGAACATCTCGTCGACGCTCCGTGAGACCGCCAGGATCACCTGCTCGCGGAGGACGCGCCCGACCTTGGGCGTGTGCAACACCACGGGACCGACGGCCCCCCGGGACCGCGCCCGGCCGGTCACCCGGGCGAGGCGACTGGTGAGCGAGTTGGAGTAGATCGAGCCGAAGACGGCGACGCCGAGACCGCCGGCGAGCGCGCGGAGATACGAGAGCGTCGTCGTCACGGAGCCGAGATCCGCGGGATCGACGGCGTTCTGGGCGGCCGTCGTCAGGACCGGCATGATGAGGCCGAAGCCCGCCCCCGACAGGCCGAGATACGCGGCGACGACGGAGAACGGAGTGCTCCCGTGGATCGTCGAGAGCAGGAAGAACCCGACCCCGGCGAAGACCGATCCGACGATCGGGAAGGGTTTGTACCGCCCGGTCCGCGTCAGGAGCTGGCCGACGATGGACGCGACGCCGGTCATCCCGAGGATCATCGGCGCGAGCAGGACGCCGGCGTACGTCGCCGAGATGCCCCGCGTGTACTGGAGGAAGGTCGGGACGTAGGAGATGATGACGAGGCGACCGACGCCGGCGGTGAAGCTGAGGCCGAGCGTCCCCACGACGACCGGGTTCGTGAACAGGTGGATCGGGAGGATCGGCTCGTCGACCGTGTACTCCTGGATCACGAAGATCCCGGTGCCGACCAGGGCGACCAGCCCGAGCGTGACGACCTGCCAGGAGGTCCAGGCGTAGTCCGACCCGCCCCACTCGGAGACGAAGACGATGGCGACGGTCACGAGGAGGAGGAGGGCGACGCCGAGCAGGTCGATCGTGTGGTCCTCGTCGGGGATCGGCAACTGGAGGGTCGGTTCGAGGATGGCGAGCGCGACGAGCCCGATCGGCAGGTTGATCGCGAAGATCAACCGCCAGGTGTACTGGTCGGAGAGCCACCCGCCGAGCAGCGGCCCGAAGACGTTCGAGATGCCGATCAGCACGATCATGTAGCTGATGTACTGCCCGCGCTCCCGGGGACTGAAGATGTCGCCGATGATCGTCATGGCGAGCGAGATCAGCCCGCCGCCGCCGACCCCCTGGAGCGCGCGAAAGAGCGCGAGCTGGGTCACGCTCTGGGCGACGCCACAGAGTCCCGAACCCACCCAGAACGTGATGATGGCGAACTCGAAGAGGGACTTGCGCCCGTACATGTCGCTCAGACGCCCGTAGAGGGGCATCGTGGCGGCCATCGTGATCAGGTAGGAGGTCACGATCCACGTGATCTTGTCCGTCCCCGCGCCGAGTTCGCTGAGGATGTCCGGGAGAGCCGCCGCGACGATGGTCTGGTCGAGCGCGCCCATCAGCACCGAGAGCATGATCCCGACCAGGACGATCTGTCGGGTCCGGTCCGACCCTCCCCCCTCACTCATGGCGGAGCGCGATCCCTCCCTCGACGCGACGGCGACGGAACGGCCGGCAGACTCATTGACCAATTAGTCAGTCAGACTCATCGGCAGAAAAGATTTCGAAACCGGACTGACGCCCCCCGCGGCTCACGCGGGGGGACGAGGTGGACGCCCACGACCCGGGGGGAAACGGACGCGTCACGGACGCGCCGGCGTTCCGTGTGCCGACGACGAGCGTCCGCGGCCCCGGTCCGCACCGGTCACGAGGGCCCCGCTCTCGTCGGCCGTGCCCGCCTTCCTCCGTGGGCTGTGCGCGTATCCGCTCCGCGACGCGTGGCCCCGCGCCCGGGACCTCGCCGCGTTCGGGCGGTCCGGCGCGTCGACCGCGCGTGACGAGAGGATCCGGTCGCCCGCGGGGGGTGAGAAACCGCAGTCGCTTTGGGACCCCCGCGCCAAGCCCCGGCGATGACGGCCGAGGAGGTCACTCGCCGGCGGGCGTGGCTGATGGCCGCACGCCCACAGACGCTTCCGGCGGCGGCGTCGCCGGTGCTGATCGGGACGGGACTCGCCGTCGGCCGGGGCGTCTTCGCGCCGCTTCCCGCCCTCTTTGCGCTGCTCGGCGCCGCGCTCATCCAGGTCGGGACGAACTTCGCCAACGACTACTACGACGCGGTGAAAGGCGCCGACACGGCCGACCGCGAGGGGTTCACCCGCGTGACCGCCGGGGGACTGATCGCCCCAGCGCAGGTCAAGCGCGCGATGTGGCTGACGTTCGCCGCCGCCGTCCTCGTCGGCACCTACCTCGTGTGGGTCGGCGGCCTCCCCATCCTCGTCGTCGGCCTCCTCTCGGTCGCGTCGGGAATCGCCTACACCGGCGGTCCCTACCCCCTGGGATACCACGGTCTGGGCGACCTCTTCGTCTTCGTCTTCTTCGGTCTGGTCGCCGTCGCCGGCACCTACTACGTCCAGGCGGCGAGCGCCGTCGCCGGCGTCCCCCTCGCCGTCCCCCCTGGAACGGTGCCGCTCGACGCCCTCGTCGCCGGCCTGGCCGCCGCCGGCCTCTCGACGGACATCCTCGTCGTGAACAACGTGCGCGACCGCGAGGAGGACGCCCGGTCCGGCAAGCGCACGCTCGCGGTCCGCCTGGGATCCCGGTTCGCCCGCGCGGAGTATCTCGCCATGCTCGCGCTCGCCTACCTCGTCCCGGGCTGGTTCCTGCTCCGGGGCTACGGCCTCCCGGTCCTGCTGCCGCTCCTGACGCTCCCGCTCGCGGCGCTCGTGGCGCGAACGGTCCTGACCCGCACCGACGGCGGGGCGCTCAACCCGGCGCTGGAGCGCACCGGCCGGCTCCTGGCGGCGTACGCCGCGCTGTTCGCCGTGGGGCTGGCCGCGTGACCGACCGCAGCGACGCCCCCGACGTCCGCGAGTTCTCCCTCGACCTCGTCGACCCCCTCGCCACCGCGCGCGGCGAGATGGCGGCGCGGCGCGGCCTGCTCGTCGGCGTCGAACGCGAGGGAACCCGGGGCGTCGGCGAGGCGACGCCGCTCTCCGGGTGGACCGAACCGTTCGAGGACTGTCGGGCGGCGCTCGTCGACCCCCCCGGCCGGGAACCCTCGGCGCCGGCGGAGACGCCGCCGATGCCCGCGACTCCGGCCGCGCGCCACGGCCTCGCGCTGGCGCGACTCGACGCCGCGACCCGGCGGTCGGGGGAGTCGCTGGCCGCACACCTGGCCGAGGACGCACCCGCCCGGCGGGTGCCCGTCAACGCCACCGTCGGCGACGCGTCCCCGGCGGTCACCGCAGAGGCGGTCCGGGCGGCCGCGGACGCGGGCGTCGACTGCGTCAAGGTGAAGGTGGGGGCCGGGAGCGTCGAGCGGGACGCCGAACGCCTGGAGGCCGCACGGGCGGCGGCAGACGTCTCCCTCCGGGCGGACGCCAACGGCGCCTGGGACCGGGAGACGGCGGTGGCGGCGGTCGAGGCGTTCCGGCCGCTCGACCTCGACTACGTCGAACAGCCCCTGGCGGCGCCGGACCTCGACGGCCACCGAGCGCTCCGGGACCGCGGCGTGCGGGTGGCGCTCGACGAGTCGGTGATCGAACACGGGGTAGAGACGGTCCTCGACCGCGACGCGGCGGACGCCCTCGTGGTGAAGCCGATGGCGCTCGGCGGGCCGGACCGGGCGGTCGAGGCGGCCCGACGGGCGACCGCGGCCGGCGTCGATCCGGTCGTCACGACGACGGTCGACGCCGCGGTGGCCCGGACGGCGGCCGTCCACGTCGCCGCGGCGATTCCCGACGTCCCCCCCTGCGGACTGGCGACGCGGGACCTGCTCGCCGCCGACCTCCTCCCGGACCCGGTGCCCGTCGAGGACGGACGCGTGACGGTGCCGGCGGGACCGGGGCTGGCGGGCGAGGCGTTCGAGGGGCTGGTGTAGCGGTCGCGCCGGAGCCGGCGAACTCGGCGCCCGCCGGCACGTGGCGGCGAACGGCTTTTGTGCGTCACCGACCCACACGTCGGCGTCGGCCACCACGCGCCGGCGGATGCCAGGTGACGGCTCTCGAACTCTCCAGTCCGGCGTTCGACGACGGCGAACCGATCCCCGAGAAACACGGCCACGACGCGGCGAACGTCAGCCCCCCGCTGTCGGTCTCGGGGGTGCCCGACGACGCGGAGACGCTCGCGCTCGTCGTGGACGACCCGGACGCGCGGGACCCGGCGGGGACGGTCTGGGACCACTGGATCGTCTGGAACGTCCCGCCCGACGCGTCGATCCCCGAGGGGTGGGATCCGACCGCCGACGGGGCCGTCGAGGGGACCAACGACTTCGGCGAACGGGGCTACGGCGGCCCGGCGCCGCCGGACCGCGAGCACACCTACCGGTTCGGGCTGTACGCCCTCGACGCGACGCTCGACCTGCCGCCGACGGCCGACGCGGACGACCTCCGGGACGCGATGGCGGGCCACGTCCTCGCCGAGGCGACCCTGGAGGGGACCTACGCGCCGTAGCCAGGGGAGGCCCGGCACCGCGCGGGCCGTTGTGGCCTCGTCCGTCCGGTCTCCGCTCCCCCCTCGTCAGGGCTCGTAGTAGAACGGAATTGCCATCGAGTGGGTGGCGTCGACCGCGTCGTACCCGGTGTGGAGCCGTCGCCGCTCGTGTAGCTGGACGATGTACGCGCACCGCTCGTCCAGTTCGCCCGTGACGTCGAACGCCCGGTCGTGGACCTGGTCCGACGAGGTCGGACTGCTCGGGTCGGTCTCGGTGACGGTGACCGGGACCTTCGTCGTCGCGGACGGACTGGCGTCGTCGTCGACCTCGTGGCGCGGGTGGGTGTCCTTCTGGAGGGTGAGCCACGCCCGCCCGAGGTGCGGGTGGTAGACGGTGTAGCCGACCTCGACCGTCCCGGACACCGGATCGCATGGCCCGCCGGTCCAGTCGAGGTCGAGGCGCTTGACGGCGGCGTTGTTGTCGACCTTCACGGAGTTGAGCGTCGTCCCGCCGCCGCCGAGCGGAATCGAGACGGCGTGGCGGGCCTCGAACCGGACGGAGACGGTGTGGATCGGATACCGCTCGCCGGGGTCGACCGGATCGCCAGCCTCCGAGAGCGTCGGGGGCGTCGCCGCCGGGGCCAGCGCCCGCGTGTCGAGGCCCATGAGTTCGTCGCGGTCCTCCCAGGCGTAGACCGTCGCCCCCGAGAGGCCGACGCCGACGTCCGGATCCGTTCGCAGCGAGCGGTCGATGGCGTCCTCGACGTTCAGCCAGCCGTCGCCGTCCAGGTCGTCGAGCGACGACCGCACGGTGACCCAGGTGATGCGGCCCGTCCCCGGCCCGCGCGCGAGGACCTTGCCCAGCCGCGAGGGGACGAACAGGTCCTCCTCGCCCGCCGCGCCGACGGCGCGCGTGAACGTCGACGCGGGCAGGTCGGGATCCGAGTTGGGGGCCGTGGTCGTCGAGACGAGGAACCGGTACTCGACGGGAGAGCCACCGAGGCCCTCGACGGAGGCGTCGCCGGTGAACTGGATCCCGCCGGTCAGGGCGTACTCGGTCCCCCCCACCGTGGCGTACCCCTCGTCGTCGAAATCCCCCGGCACGTCGACGTCGTCGCCGATGCCCGTCCAGAACGCCCGTGGGAGTCCGGGGTCGAACGGGCCCAGTTCCGGGGGTTCGACGCAGAGGGGCTCCTCGTGGTGACAGTGGTGGACGTTCTCCCGGCCGGGCCGTCGTCCCGCGCTCCGATCCTCCTCAAGGAGCGTCGCGCCGCCGGTCGTGACGCGGTAGAACACGTCCGGCCCGGCTTCGAGTTCGACGTTCAGCCACGGGGCGGGCGTCCGCTCGAACGCCGTCCGCGAGAAGTGGATGCGGTAGCGGCCGTCCTCGTCGGTCACGGCCGCGCCGAGCGGGTCGTCCTCTATGATGTCCGCGTCGAAGGCCTCGACGGTGACGCCGGGCACCGGGTCGTCGCCCGGGCGGCCGGTCTGCTCCTCACAGGCGGTGACGCGCCCGCAGATGACCCACGCCCCGAACAGCGACCGGACGTGACACCACGCCTTCGCGGGAAAGCAGTACTCCCAGACGGCGACGGCGCCGTCGTCCGCCTTGCGCCACCGGGGCTGGAGCGTCGTCACGGACACCTGCACCGGCCCCGCGTCCGGGTCGGACGCTCCCGGAACGGACGTCAGTCGGACGTCGACCTCCAGGCTCTCGCCGTCGTAGTCGTACTGGGCCCCGTCGAGGTCCGCGACGAACGCCCCGTCGCCGTCGGTCTCGGCCTCGGTCAACAGCCGATCCTCCCTGGCCGCGACCGCCTCGTCGTCGAGCACTGCGAACGTCTCCTTCGGCGCCGCCGTCGCCCGCTCCGTGATCCGGTCGGCGGCCCGATAGAGCCGCACGGTCGCGTTCGCCACCGGTTCCTCGACCTCCGGACAGACGTAGCCACACAGACGTCCCCGAATCGTATACTGCATGCTGGTGATCTCCCGGCACCGCCGGCGACAGCAGGTCCGACCCACTCCGCTCCGAGACAGTACCGGGCAGATGTACGCTCAACGAACACATAAACCTACGTATATTATTATTTAATTATACATTCATTCGATCGGAGACGGATCGGCGTATCGGCGATTTGCAGGGACATCACGCCCGTTCTCGCTGACGATCGTCGACGCTCGTCCGCCGTTCGACCGGACCGTCCGCGCGGTCCATCGGGATCGAGTCAGGAAGTCGACCATCATCACCTGACCGTCACGACGTGCGTCGTCTCTAGCGACGTTCGGTCCCGTCGTCCGGGGCGTACGTGTCCCCCTGACCGGCGCGCAGTCGGCGGATCGCCGCGGCGGCGGTGCCCGTGTCGTAGCCGAAGCAGACGCCGTCGGCGTACTCGTCGGCGACCCGCGCGGCGTCCACGAGGGCGTCCACCTCGACGTTCGCGGCGTAGAGTTCGACGACCAGCGGAACCCGGGGGTCGCCGTCCGGATCGCCGCCCGCGAGCGCCGTACGAAAGCCCCTGACGATCGTCTCGATCCAGTAGGTGGTGGCGTAGGCGGTGTCGTACAGCGGGACGACCACCTCGTCGACGTGGTCGAGGACGGCGTCGAGGTCGATCCCCGACCGGCGGTGGAGGTGACCGGGGTAGGGGTCGGGGTGGAGCGTCAGGTAGCAGTCCCCGGGGATGCGGTCGGCGGCGTCGGCGACGAACCTCGTGATCACGTCCGCGCGCCACGCCCGCCGGTCGTCGAACCCGCTCTCGGCGAACAGGCGGTCACAGCGCGCACACCGGCAGTAGCCCTCGCGCGGGAACCCGACGTCGTCGAGGCGAACGTCGGGTGCGGCGTCGGCACAGTCCGCGACGATCGAGAGCAGGCCCTCGCGGTAGTCGGGGTGGGTGGGACAGACGTACGACCAGTCGAAGTAGGGGCGGTCGTCGTCGGCGGGCCGGCCCGCGCCGTCGACGGGCACGAGGTCGGGATCGCCCGCCGCCGCGGCGTTGTCGGCGAAACAGGAGAGGGCGTTCACCGCGCCGGCGATCGGTTCGGACGCCCGGCCCGAGACGTCTTTCACCTCGTAGAAGCCCAGGTCGAACGCCGGCCGATCCACGGACTCGGCGTGGCGGGTGATCACCCCGTACATGGACGCCGGTAGGGCGGACCGCCCCCTAAGTGATTCGACGGCGCGAGCGGGCGTGGGGGGCCCGACGCCGGGTGGTCCGTGGATCGGACGTGACCCGCGGTGGGAGTCAGGACTGCCGGCGGCCGGCCGCGCTACTCCTCGACCTCGATCGGTTCCCGCCTGTCTCCGGCGATCACGAAGTAGACGATGGCGAGCGTGACGAGGAGCAGGACGGCCTTCGACTTCCCGGACATGTCTCCGACCAGGGCGCGACGGAACAAAGTCGTTACGGGGACCCTCACTCGGCGATGTGGTCGGCGATGCCCTCGCGGATGATGGTGCCACAGTAGTCACACCGGACGCCGTCGTTGACGACGAACCGGGAGACGACGGGTTCGCCGGCGTTGGTGATGCAGTTGTGGTTCGGACATTCGAGGACGCCGAGCACCGTCTCGGGGCGCTCGACGCGGGTCTTCTCGACCACCTCGTAGTCGCGGATGATGTTGATCGTCGCCTCGGGGGCGATGAGCGAGAGCACGTCGACCTCCGACGGACTCAGTTCGCGGTCCTCGACTTTCACGACGTCCTTCCGGGCGAGTTTGTCCGACGGGACGTTCATCCCGACGGAGACGCTCTCGCCGCCCGACCCGTCGATGCCGAGGATCGCCAGGACGTTGAGCGCCTGCCCGGCCGCGACGTGGTCGATCACCGTGCCGTTCCGGATCTTGCTGACGCGAAGTTGGGGGTCGGGATCCGTCATGGGAGGAGTGCGTCGAGGAGCGCCATCCGCACGGGGACGCCGTTGTGTGCCTGTTCGAAGTAGCGCGCGCGGTCGGTCGCGTCGACCTCCGGGGCGATCTCGTCGACGCGGGGGAGCGGATGCATCACCGTCAGGTCCGGCGGGGCCCCCGACAGCACCTCGTTGTCGATCCGGTACTCGCCCGCGACCGCTCGGTACTCGCTCTCGTCGGGGAACCGCTCGCGCTGGATCCGGGTGACGTAGAGCACGTCGAGGGAGGGCAGGACCTCCGCCAGGTCCCGGTGTTCGCGAACGTTCGCGCCGGCCTCGTGGAGGTCGTAACGGACGTTCCGGGGCAGGCGAAGGCTCCCGGGGCTCACGAAATGCATCCGTGCGTCGAACTCCGTGAGCGCCTCGGCGAGCGAGTGGACCGTCCGGCCGTACTTCAGGTCGCCCATCACCCCGACCGTGATCCCGTCGAGCCCCGCGCGCTCGCGCATCGTATAGAGGTCGAGCAGGGTCTGGCTGGGGTGTTGCCCGGCGCCGTCGCCCGCGTTGATCACCGGCACGTCGACGTACTCGGCGGCCATCCGGGCGGCTCCCTCGCTCGGGTGTCTGAGCACGATGGCGTCGGCGTACCCCTCGATGACGCGCACGGTGTCGGCGAGGCTCTCGCCCTTCTTGACCGAGGAGGAGTCGATCGACCCCATGTCGACGGTGTCGCCGCCGAGGCGCTGCATCGCGGCGTCGAAGCTCATCTTCGTCCGCGTGCTCGGCTCGAAAAAGCACAGCGCCAGGACCGCCCCGGCGTGGCGGTCCCGGAACGCCTCGGGCGCGGCCGCGACCTCGGCGGCGCGGTCGAGCAGGGCCTCGATGTCGTCCCGCGACAGCTGGGTCGCGGAGACGAGGTCGTCCTGACGCATCACCGGATCCAGCCCGGGCAGGGTATTGAATCCCCCGGAGCCTAGGGCCAGCACCCGCCCTCGCTGAACGACTCGGCCACGCGCCGGATGGCGACGACGTAGGCCCCCATCCGGTAGTTCGGCAGGGAGAGCGAGTCGTGGGCGTCGACCAGTTCGTCGAACGCCTCGCCGATCACCCGTTCGAGTTCGTCGTTGACCCGCTCCTCGGTCCAGGCGAACCGCTGGCGGTTCTGGACCCACTCGAAATACGAGACGGTGACGCCCCCGGCGTTGGCCAGCACGTCCGGGAAGACCGGGACGTCGCGCTCGGTCAGGACGTCGTCGGCCTCGGGCGTGAGCGGCCCGTTGGCCGCCTCGACGATCACGTCCGCGCGCACCTCGCGGGCGAGGTCGCCGTCGATGGCGTTCTCCAGGGCCGCCGGCACCAGCAGGTCCACGTCCGCCGTCAGGAGGTCCTCGTTGTCCCACTCCTCGTCGGCGTCGGGGTAGCCGGTGACCGACCCGGTCTCGGCCTTGAACTCCTTGACCGCCGTCGCGTCGAGGCCGTCGGCCCGATAGATCGACCCGCTCGAATCCGAGACGGCGACCACGTCGGCGCCCTGTTCGGCGATGAGGGTGGCCGCCACGGACCCCGCGTTGCCGTAGCCCTGGACCGCGACCGTCGCCTCGGACAGGTCGCGCCCGAGGTGGTCGAACGCCTCGCGGGCGGTGAGCATCACCGACCGGCCGGTGGCCTCGACGCGCCCCTGGCTCCCGCCGCTCGACGGCGCCTTGCCCGTCACGACCCCCGGCGCCGTCGTGTTCTCCAGCGTCTCGTAGGTGTCCTTGATCCAGTTCATCTCCCGCTGGCCAGTGTTCACGTCCGGCGCGGGGATGTCGCGGTCCTCGCCGATGATCGGACGGAGTTCCTCGGCGAACGACCGGGTGATCCGTTCGAGTTCGGCGTCGCTGTAGTCCGCGGGGTCGATCACGATCCCTCCCTTCCCGCCGCCGTACGGGATGTCCACGACCGCACACTTGTAGGTCATCCACCCCGAGAGCGCCTTCACCTCGTCGCGGGTGACCCCCGGGTGATACCGGATCCCGCCCTTGTACGGCCCGCGGTCGCCGTTGAACTGCGAGCGGAAGGCCTTGAACCCCTCCAGGCTCCCGTCGTCCATCTCGACGGAGAGGTTCATCTCCAGCACCCGCTCGGGGCGTTTCAGCCGCTCGATGACGTCGCCGGGGACGTCGATGTGGGCGGCCGCGTCGTCGATCTGGTCCTGTAGGCTCTCGAAAGGATTCGCCTCCTCGCCCATACCGACGACCGGGGACGAAGGCGATTAAGTCTTCCCCGGGTGGCTGTCACTCTCTCGCACGTCCCTGGCGGGATCCACCCGCTCACACCCCGTCTTCCACCCGCTCACGCCCCGTCTCCCGCGGCGCGAGCGCGCGCCACGATCCGCTCGGCGCGGGCGATCAGCGGCGCGTCGATCATCTCGCCGTCGACGGTGAAGACGCCGCGACCGTCGCGGTCGGCCGCCTCGCGGGCGTCGAGCACCCGTCGGGCCCACTCGACCTGCTCGGGGTCCGGAGTGAACGCCCCGTTGATGATCGGCACCTGCGCGGGGTGGATGGCGATCTTCCCGTCGTAGCCCAGGTCCCGCGCGAACGCGGCGTCCGCCCGCAGGCCCTCCTCGTCGTCCAGGTCGGTGTAGACGGTGTCGATCGCCCCGACGCCCGCGGCGCGGGCGGCGAGCAGGACGTGTTCGCGCGCGTACAGCACCTCGGTCCCCTCCGCGGTGCGGGTGGCCCCGAGGTCGGCCGCGAGGTCCTCGGCGCCGAAACAGAGCGCGTCGGTCGGGTCGGCGGCGGCGACCTCCCGGGCGGCGAGCACGCCCGCCGCGGACTCCACGATGGCGATGACCGGAACCCGCCGGCCGGCCTCGGCAAGCAGGTCCGCCAGCCCCTCGACGTCCCCGGCGGACGCCGCCTTGGGGAGCACCACCGCGTCGAGACGAACCTCCTCGTCGACGACGGCCGCCACGTCGGCGCGCGCGTCGCCGACGCGCACGCAGACCTCGCAGTCCGGGTCGAAGTCGGGATCGGCGAGCGTCGCCCGGACCGTCTCGCGTGCCTCGCGCTTCCTGGCCGGGGCGACCGCGTCCTCGAGGTCGAACGCCACCGCGTCGGCGCCGACGGTCGGCGCCTTCCGCAGCATCTCCGGGCGGTCCCCCGGGGTGAACAGGAGGCTCCTGCGGGCCATGCCGCGCGATGGGCGGGCGGGCCTTTCAACGTGTGGCCCTCTCGACGGGACCGGGACGACGGGC
Source organism: Haloferacaceae archaeon (assembly GCA_042216285.1). Classification (GTDB taxonomy): domain Archaea; phylum Halobacteriota; class Halobacteria; order Halobacteriales; family Haloferacaceae; genus CAZMLQ01. Next base: position 12,777 of record JBDGUC010000009.1, on the reverse strand, counting down.
GGTCACTCGCCTCGCTCGGCTCGTCGCGCGTCGATCGCGGCCCCGAGTCCGACGCCGATCCGTCCGCTCGCGGCCCGGAGCGGGGTGGCGCCGGCTACGATCCGGGCTCCGGGGGCTCGTCGGCGAGCGCCTCCGCCAGCAGTTCCTCGCCCCGATCGGAGGAGACGGTCAGGTCGGGGACCGGGGTCGGGTCGCGGTGCTCGTCGATGGCGACGAACACCATGTACGACTCCGTGGTGAGTTCCCGCCGGCCCTCGCGCGGGTCCTCGCGGAACACCCGGGTCCGCACGCGGACGCTCGTCCGCCCGGCCCCGTAGACGTAGCCCTGCACGAGCGCGACGTCGCCCAGGGGGATGGGCCGCCTGAAGTTCACCTCGTTCACGTGGGCGGTGACGCAGATCTCGCCCGCAAAGCGCATCGCGCTCATCGCCCCGACCTCGTCCATCCACTTGAGAACGTTGCCACCGTGGGCGGTGTCGAGCGTGTTCGCGTGGTTCGGCTGGACCATCCACCGGTTCTCGATGTGCGTCTCCATCAGGTCGGGCATCGCGTGTGACCGGAGACGCTCCCGGTTGAAACCTCCGTGGGACGGGGCGCGCTCGGGGGCGACGTTCGACCGGACGCGCCCGGCCCCGTCGGCCCTCGCCGGCGACGCGACCGACCGCATCGGGGCCGGCGGTCCCGGAGCCCCGCGTCGACGCCGCGTCAGTGAGCCCGGGTGTCGGGGTCGACGTCCTCCTCCCCACGGGCCGTCGCGCCCCCGTAGGTGTCGATGCCGAGGACCGTATAGAGGAGACACGTCCGCGTGAGCGCCGTGATCGTCAGGACGCCACCGACGGGGACGAGGATCACCCCGGCCGCGACGCCGGGCGCTCCCGCTGCGAACGTGACGAGGCCGCCGAGGGACGCGGCGCCGACGACGAGCGCTACACTCCCGACGACGAGGCGGACGAGGCGGTCGGAGCCGCCGACGTTTCGTTGCATGTCGTTCACCGGGTTCACGGAGGGGCGCCGGAGGGAAACGGTGCGACGCGATTCCCGGCCGCCGAGAACGACCGGCGAGGGCGCGCCGGGCGGAACGCAGGGGGTCGAGGCGCGGCGCGACCGGCGGCGCGGGACCGACGCGCGTGCCGAGGGGCGGGAGCCGTCTGCCGTCCGGGGGATCCGTCTCAGGATCCGTCGTCGAGGTCTTCGAGTTCGATGGTCGATTCGGGCTGACCGGCGGCGTCGAGCACCTCGTCGCTGACCACGATCGGACAGTCGACCCGGACGGCGAGCGCGACGGCGTCGCTCGGCCGGGCGTCGAAGACGTGCTTGTGGGGCTGGCCGTTCTCGTAGCGCTCGGCGTCGATCTTCGCGTAGAAGGTGCCGTCGGCCAGGTCGTCGATGCGGATGCCGTCGATGGCGCCGCCGAACTCCGTGATCATCTGGACGAGCAGGTCGTGGGTGAGCGGGCGCTCGAACGGTTCGCCGGAGAGTCCGAGCTGGATCGCCCGGGCCTGGTCGGCGGTGATGACGATGGGGAGGTACTCGTTTCGCGCCGTGAGGACGACCGCCGGGACGTTCGCCCCCATCTCGTCCGCCCCGACGCCGATGCCCGCGACCTCAGCGGTGTGGTCCATGGCCCGGGCTACGGACGGAGGGTAGGAATAGCTACGGGGCCGTTCTCCCGACGGGCGGATCCGATCAGTCCCCGCCCACGTACCGGAACGCGACGACCGCCGCGAGGACGAACAGGCCGCCGAGGAAAAACAGGAGGCCGGGCGGGAGGCCGAGGCCGGCCGATCCCGCGGTCCGGGCGGCTTCGGCGCTCACCGCGTAGCCGCCGGCGCCGCCGCCCTGCGTCGTCGCTCCGCCGGCACCCGCCATCGTCGGGAGCCACGGGCCGTCCCGGAGGAGGTACTCGACGAGCAACGACCCGCCGCCGAGCAGGCCGACGGCCCCGAGCAGTCGGCCCAGCGCCGCCCGGAGACCGGACTCGCGCTCCTCGTCCCCGGCGAACACCACGAGCGGCCGGTCGGCGGGCGCGTAGACGTTCATCTCCCGGCCCTTCTCGGAGTAGACGGTGTCGACGATCGACAGCAGGCCGGCGTCGTCCATCCGGCCCAGGTGGTACTGGGCGTTCTGGAGGCTGGTGTCGACCCGCTCGGCGATCCCGGAGGGCGTGTCGGGGTCCTCGTGGAGGGCGGCGAGCAGGTTCCGGGCCGTCTGCGAGGAGAGCGCGGCGATCACGTCGCCGGCCGCCTCGTCGTCGAGGCCGACGACCCGGGGGTCGTTCTCCTCGGCGGCCGAGGTGTCCGGCTTGGAGGGCAGGAGGTCGACCATAGCCGCCGTTCACGGCCGTGGGTCACATATCTTTCTCTGCGTCGGCCCCCGCGTCGGCCCCGATCACGGCCAGCCGGAGGTCGTTGACGTTCGTCCCCGTGGGACCGGAGACCAGCAGCGCGTCGAGGTCGGCGAGCGCGCCGCCGGCGTCGCTGTCGGCCAGCCCCATCCGCGCCCGCCGGACCGCCGACGGGGTGTCGAGGGTGGTCCCGTCGACCAGCCCCCCGGCGGCGTCGCTCCCGCCGTCGATTCCGTCGGTGTCGACGGCCGCGAGCGCGACCCGCTCGCCGAGCCCCCGGAGGTCGAGCGCCGCCGACAGCGCGAACTCCTGGTTCGGGCCGCCCGTCCCCTCGCCCCTGACCGTCACCGTACACTCCCCGCCGGCGAGGACGACCGCCGGCGGGTCGAGCGGCGCACCCGTGGCGGCGACCTCCGCCGCGACGGCGGCGTGGGTGCGGGCGGCCTCGCGGGCCTCGCCGCGCACCCGCGAGGAGAGCAGACAGGGCTCGTACCCCCGGTCGCGCGCCGTCTCGGCCGCCGCGTCGAGGGCGGTGTAGGCGCTCGCGAGGACGTGGTTCTCGACCCGCCCGAAGACGGGGTCGTCCGCGCCCGGCGTCTCGGGCAGGTCGCCCGCCGCGCCCCGCTCCAGCCGCTCGCGCACCGCGTCCGGCGCCTCGACGCCGTACCGGTCGAGGACGTCGAGCGCGTCGGCGTAGGTCGTCCGATCCGGCGCCGTCGGGCCGCTGGCGATCACCCCGAGGTCGTCGCCCACCACGTCGCTGAACGCGAGGCCGACGACCGTCGCCGGGGCCGCAATCCGGGCCAGCCCTCCGCCCTTCAGCGTCGAGAGGTGTTTGCGGACCGCGTTGAGGTCCTCGATGTCCGCCCCGGCGTCGAGGAGGGCGTCGGTCGTCTCGCGCAACGCCTCCAGCGAGATGCCCTCGGCCGGCGCCGGGAGGAGCGCGCTCCCCCCGCCCGTGACCGCCACGAGCACCAGCGTTCGCTCGTCGGCGTCGGCGACCAGATCCCGGACGCGGCGGGTGCTCTCGACGCCCGCGGCGCTCGGGACGGGGTGGTCGCCGGGGAGTCGCTCGACCGGGCCCTCGGCGTCGGCCGGAGCCGGCGTCACCACGGCGCCGCCAGAGAGCCGGTCGCCGAGCACGGCCGCCAGCGCGCTCGCCACACCGTCGGCGGCCTTCCCGCCCCCGACGACGAGGATCCGGTCGACTCCGGAGAGGTCGTAGGTCGCGTCCGCGACCTGCAACGCGTCGGCCGACAGCGAGACCGCCTCCGCGACCACCCGCTCGGGGTGGGCCGCCTCGACGCCGGCGCGGAGACAGGCGAGCGCCGTCTCCCGGGCCGGCGTCGACGCGAGGGCGTCGGTGCGCTCGAACATACCCGAGCGTCTCCGACAGGGGTAAAAAGCGTGCCCCAGTATCGCCGTCGATGACCGACCGCGCGGCCCCGGCTCCGGGCGCTGACGACGGTGACGACGCCGGTGACGCCGGGACCGACGGCGGTGTGCCCGACGGTTCGGTCCGGGTCGTCGGGACGGCCCACGTCTCCGGGGAGAGCGTCCGGGAGGTCGAGGCGGCCATCGCCGAGTCCGACCCGGACGTGGTCGCGGTCGAACTCGACGAGGGGCGCTACCGACAGCTCCAGGGCGGGACGCCAGATGACCTCGAACCCGCCGACCTCCTGCGGGGGAACACGGTCTTCCAGTTCATCGCCTACTGGACGCTCTCGTACGTCCAGACCCGGCTCGGCGACCGGTTCGACGTGCGTCCGGGGGCGGACATGCTCGCCGCCGTCGAGACCGCCGAGGAGCGCGGCATCGACGTCGCGCTGGTCGACCGCGACATCCAGACGACGATCCAGCGGTTCTGGGCGCGGATGGGAGGGCTGGAGAAGCTCCGGATGACGAGCGGGCTCCTCTTTGGCGCGACCGACGGCCGGATCGTCGGGCTGACCCTCGGTCTGTTCGTCGGCGTGATCGCCGGCCCGATCGTCGGGCTGTTCGGCGGGGCGCTGGGCGTCACCGACGCGTTGCTGGTCCGGGCGACCGGGGCGCTCCTGATCGGCGTCGCGGCGGGCGTCCTCGTCGAGCGGGGCGTCACGACCGCCGTCGGACCGGACGAGGGGTTGCTCGCGGGCGCCGCGGCGGGCGTCGCGTTCGGCGGCCTCCTCGGGGGGGCCCTCGGCGTCGTCGACGGCCCCGTGGCGACGTATCTCGGCGGCTTCGCCGTCCGCGCGCTGGGGAGCATGACCGTCGGCGTGACCCTCGGGGTGCTCGTGGGCGGCGTCGTCGGCCTCGTCCTCCACGCCACGGGCCTGGGCGAACCCGACCCCGACGAGTTCGAGGAGGTGTCGATGGCGGACCTGACCGACGCCGACGTCGTGACCGCGATGATGGAGGAGTTCCGCCAGTTCAGCCCCGGCGGGGCCGAGGCGCTGATCGACGAGCGCGACGCCTACATCGCCTCCCGGCTGGTCGACCTGCGCGCGGCGGGGAGGGACGTCGTCGCGGTGGTCGGCGCCGGCCACCGCGCGGGGATCGAGGGCTACCTCGACGCGCCCGAGACCCTGCCGCCGATCGACGCGCTCGTGGGGAAGACCGGCGGGCGCCGCCTCCCGGTGGGGAAGGTCGTCGGGGTCGCCATCTCGGCGGCCTTCGTCGGCTTCTTCGTCCTGCTCGCCGTCGCCGGGGTGCGAAACGCATTCCTCCTCCGGCTGTTCGGCGCGTGGTTCCTGATCAACGGCGTCTTCGCCGCGGGGCTGGCCCGGCTCGTCGGCGCACGCTGGCGGTCGGCGCTCGTCGGCGGCGCCGTCGCGTGGCTCACGTCGGTCAACCCCCTGCTCGCGCCGGGCTGGTTCACCGGCTACGTCGAACTCCAGTACACGACGGTCAACGTGGGCGACATCGCCCGGCTGAACGAACTGCTCTCCGACGAGAGCCTACCCGTCCGCGAGATCGTCTCGAGGATGCTCGACGTCCCCCTCTTTCGCCTCATCGTCATCGTGGCGATGACCAACGTCGGGAGCGTCGTGGCGAGTTTCCTCTTCGTGGCCTACCTCCTCCCCCTCTTTGCGGCCGACCTCGGCGGCGTGAACGGCGTCGGTCACCTGATGATCCAGGGCGCCCGGCGGAGCGTCGACTTCCTCGTCCGTCTCGTCGGGGGTGTCCCGTGAGCGGCGCCCGCGGCGTCCGGTTCTCGCGCGACGAACTCGGCGACCTCGCCCTGGCGTGGCTGGCCCTCGGCGTCGCCTTCGCGGTCTTCTTTCTCGGGGGCGGAACGGGCCTCGTCCGCGTTCTCGCCCGCGGGGAGGTCGGGACGCTCGCGGGGGCGGTCGGGGTCAGCCTCCTCACCGCCGGGGTCGCCTTCCTGCTCCACGAACTCGGCCACAAGGTCGTCGCCGTCCGGTTCGGCCAGGTGGCGCGGTTCCGCGCGGACTACGGGATGCTCTTTCTCGCCGTCGTGAGCGCGCTCGCCGGCTTCCTCTTTGCCGCGCCCGGCGCGGTCCACCACCGCGGTCGGCTGACGCCGCGCGAGAGCGGTCTCATCGCCCTCGCCGGCCCGGCGGCGAACCTGGCGCTCGCGCTCGCGTTCGCGCCGCTCGCCCTCCTCGGTGCCACGGGCGGCGTCGGCATCGTCGCCCTCGTCGGCGCGCGCGGCCTGGCGATCAACCTGGTTCTCGCCGCGTTCAACCTGGTCCCCTACGGCCCGCTCGACGGGCGCACCGTGCTGTCCTGGAGCACGGCGGTCTGGGCGCTGACGTTCCTCCCGACCGCCGCGGTCGCCCTCCTCGTGGTCGTCGTGGGCGGCGTCGGATTCTGAGTCGACCGGACGGCGAACCGGACGTGGAACGTGGCACCCGCCACGCGGCCCCGCCGACGGCGGCGAGAAACGGGGACGGAGGACCGACGGCGGCGAGAGGGGACAAGACCGACGGCGCGTGTGAGGCACGGGGGGTCGAGTCACCGCCGAGACGCGGGTCGTGGGGGGACGGACGGGAAGGCGGGAGCGAAGACGCGACCGACTACGGCTCCGTCTCCGCGCCGTTCCCGTGCCCGTGTCCCACGAGGACGGCGATGACGTTGACCGCCAGGAGGGCGCCGAGGACGGTCGGTTCGCTCCCGGTCAGTCCGTCGTAGACGAGCGGGAGATACGCGAGAGGCAGGAGGATCGACGCCCAGAACGCCAGAAAGCGAAGGGGCGAGAGCACCGATCGACGGAGAACGGTTCTGAAGCTACCGACGGAGGCGGAGGCCTCCCGGACTGGCGTGGATCCGGCGGGGTTCGAGGCGTTTGGCACGGAGGGGACCACCGCTTCCCCGTAGACCCCCGGCGGCCATATAGGATGCAGAGCGTTGGCGTGGTTTCAGTACCGTTCACGCGTGCGGGGGATCCGTTAGGCATTCATTGACACGGCCCGAGTTCGCCGGAGACGTTTCATGCGGCCCGCTGAAACTTCGCCGTCGGCACGACGCGCCGGCGCCCCCGACCCGGTGGGCTTTTCCCCCGCGCCGTCGCGGGACGTGGCATGACCGGGGACGAGGGAACCGGCGCCGGCGGGGCGGACGGGGGCGACGGCGGAGACGGTGACCGGAACGGGGACCGGGAGGGGCTCACCTACGCCGGGAGCGGCGTCGACATCGAGGCGAGCGAGGCGGCGACGGCGGCGCTCGTCGCGCAGGTCGGCGAGGGCGCGGGCGACTACGCGGGCCTGCTCGACATCGGCGACCGGTATCTCGGGCTGGCGACCGACGGCGTCGGGACGAAGCTGTTGGTGGCGGCGGCGCTCGACGACTACTCGACGGTCGGCATCGACTGCATCGCGATGAACGCCAACGACCTCGTGGCCGCCGGCGTCCGTCCGGTCGCGTTCGTCGACTACCTCGCCGTCGACGCGCCGGACGAGGCCACCGCCGAGGCGGTCGGCGAGGGACTGGCGACGGGCGCGGAGCGCGCCGGCGTCGAACTCGTCGGGGGCGAGACGGCCGTGATGCCCGAGGTGATCCGGGGACTCGACCTGGCCGGCACCTGCGCGGGTCTCGCCGCCCCCGAGGACGTCTTCGAGGGGCGGGCGGCCGTCGGGGACGCGCTCGTCGGCTTCCCCTCCTCGGGCATCCACTCGAACGGTCTCACCCTCGCCCGGGAGGCGGCGACCCGAGCGGGCGACTACGCCGACCCGTTCCCGGACGACGACTCGGGACGAAGCGTCGGCGAGGTCCTGCTGGAGCCCACCCGACTCTACGTCGACCTGCTCGACCCCATGCGGGCCCACGGCGTCCGCGGGGCCGCCCACGTCACCGGCGGCGGTCTGACGAACCTGGAGCGACTGGGAGACCGGCGGTACGTCGTGGACGACCCGTTCGACCCCCAGCCAGTCTTCGAGTTCGTCCGCCGCGCCGGGGAGGTGGCGCGCGACGAGATGTACCGCACGTTCAACATGGGGACGGGCTTCGTCGCCGCACTACCGGAGGGGCGGGCGCGAGCGCTCGCCGACGCGACAGACGGACGCGTGATCGGCCGGGTCGAGGAGGGCTCCGGCGTGGTCGTCGACGGCCTCGAACTCTAGGGGCCGCCTCAGACCTGTGCGGCCAGGTCCGCCTCGGTGACGATGCCGACCGCCCGCCCGGCGTCCATCACCATCACCGCCTTGTTGTAATCGAGCAGGCTGTCGACCTTCTCGACGGTCGCCTCGGGGTCGACCGACGGGAAGGGCTCGCTCATCACGTCGTGGACGGGCAGGTCGCCCGCGTCCTCGCCGGCGTGGCGGATGTCGCTGAAGCTGATCGCCCCGACGGGCGTGCCCGCCTGGAGCACGGGGAGTTGCGAGTAGGCCTCCTCTTTCATCAGCCGCTTGGCGTCGTCGACGGCGTCGTCGGGTTCGACGCTGATCACGTCGTCGTGCATCAGATCCCTGGCCCGGACCACGCGCCCCTCGGCCTCGTCGAGCGCCTCGACGATCCGGCGGAGCGTCGAGAGCCGCGGGTCGACGTCGCCACCCTCGATGCGGGCGATGAGGGGCTGGGAGACGTCCGCCGCCTCCGCGAGTTCGCTCTGGGTCAACTCCAGGGTCTTCCGGCGCTCGCGGAGGTCCTGTGGCGTCGGCAGTCTCATGCCCGCGGATAACTTGTGGTTATACGAAAAGCTTTCGACGGCCCGTTACGCCGCGTCGCCCCCGCTCTCGCTTTCCTCCCCGGTCTCGACGACGTCGATGATCGAGAGCGGGACGTCGGTGAGCGCGCCGCCGACCTCGCTTTTGGCGATGCGGGCGGCGTGGGTCTCGCCGTCGGCGTCGAACACCTCGATTTCGAGGAGGAGTCCCACCAGGGCGGTGCCCGCGGCGACGAAGGCGGAGTCGAAGGGCTCGCCACAGGCCGGGCAGGGGGTCGCCCCCACCTCGACCTCGACGAACTCCTTGCCGGCCTCGTTGAGGCGGCGACCCGCCTCGCTCACCGCCACCCCGACGGCGTCGTCCACGTCGTCGACGTCGCGCACCAGCCAGGCCGCCTCCATCGCCACGAGGTAGTCCATGGGCGGACGTGGACGCGAGGGGGGTCGAATCTTGTGGTTCGGCCGCGTCCTCAGTCGACGAGTTCCGCGATCAGTTCCCGGGTCGCGCGGCGCACGGCGTCCTCGCTCGACGCCGAGGGCTCCCAGCCCGCCGCGGCGAGTTTCTCGATCGAGAGGCGCATCCGCGGGACGTCGCCGCGCCACCCCCGGTCGCCGCCGGTGTACTCGAACCGCGGATCGGCGCCGAACTCCTCGGCGACGATCTCGGCGATCCGGGTGACCGACGTGGTCGTCCGGGAGCCGAGGTTGTAGGTGTTGAGCGCGTCGCCGGCGTGGGTCACGACGTGCCGGATGGCGTCGACGCAGTCCTCGACGTGGAGGTAGGACTTCTCCTGGCGGCCGTCGCCGAGGACGGTCAGCGTCGTCGGGTCCTCCCGGAGTTTCTCGACGAAGTCGGGGACGACGGTCCCGCGCTGGTGGGGCCCGACGATGTTGGCGAAGCGAAAGACGTGGGCGGTGAAATCGCGGGAGTGGGCGTACGTCGAGATCAGCGCCTCGTCGGCGAGTTTGCTCGCCCCGTACTCGCTGATGGGTTCGAGCGGCGCGTAATCCTCCGGTGTCGGCCGCGGCGCCTCGCCGTAGACCGTCGAGGAGGAGGTAAACGCCAGGTTCCGGACGCCGACCTCCTCCATCCGTTCGAGGACGTTGTAGGTCATCGCGGTGTTCTCCTCGAAGAGCCGCCGGGGCTCGGCGTGGTCGGTGTCGGTGTGGGCGGCGAGGTGGAAGACGGCGTCGAGGTCGGGGGTGAGGACGCGCTCGACCGCCGCGGGGTCGGTCACGTCCGCGCGCTCGAACTCGACGCCCGGGGGGAGGCGGTCGCGCTCGCCCTTCGAGAGGTCGTCGGCGACGCGCACCCGGTTGTCCGCCGCGAGTTCCGTCGCCAGATGCGAGCCGACCAGTCCCGCGCCGCCGGTAATCAGCACGTGCGCGTCCTGCAGGTCCATCGTCGGCGGAAAGGCCGGTGACCGGCTAAAGGGTTCGGGTGTGGCGGGCCGATTCCCGCCCGGTCCGCGGTGCTCGCACGCACACCCCGGGGACGGACCACCGGCCACACCCGTCAACAGATCGGCGTCGGGTCGACGCCGAGGGCGCCCAGCGCGTCGGCGTAGTCGTCGTAGGCGACCTGGACGACGTACTCCGCCACCATCCGGGCGCGCCTCCAGTCGTCGTCGCCGGCACAGAGCGCGTCGAGCAGGTCCAGCCCCCGTTCCAGGGACGTCTCGGTCTCGTCCCGGAGGTCCCGGAAGAGGTCCACCCGGCGCTCGTCGGCCTCGTTGACGAAAAAGGAGACCACCTGGGTGTGGGCGCGGACGCTCACCATCCCCCGGCCGACCATCCCCGCGGCGACCCGCTCGACGGCGTCGTCTCGTTCGCGGAGGTAGGCGTGCATGGGGCCGCCGTCGGCCGGCGAGAAGTGGGGATCGTCGAGCGCGTCGAGGACGCGGTCGAAGTGGTCGGCCTCGCGCGCCGCGGCGTCCGCGAACGCCTCCCGGGCCCGCGGATCGTCCTCGTCGGCCGCCCACGCCCGGAACGTCTCCCGGGCGGCGTGTTCGCTGTGGGCGGCCCCACGAACCACCGCCTCCACCGTGAGGTCGGCGTCGGTCAGCGCGACGAGCAGTTTGTTCGAGCCGAGGCGGTCGAGTTCGGTCGCCTTCGCGTCCTCGACCGCCTCGCGGAACGACTGACCGTCCATACGTGGACGGAGGCGCGGCACGAATTTGAACGTTGGCCGCGACCCGGGCACCGGCCGCACCTGCGACGCCCGGCGGGCTTTTTCTCCGATCGGAACGTACTGGAGGCCATGACCGACGACGCGTCCGGGGGGGCGGCCGACGTCGACGACGAACCCGCCCCCGTTGGCGACGCCCCCGCCGTCGATCCGGCGGACCTGCCCGACCGGCTCCGGGGCGAGACGCCGCTCGTGGTGCTCGACGTGCGCGACCGCGACGAGTTCGAGGCCTGGCACCTCGCCGGGCCGGCCGTCGAGGCGATCCAGGCTCCCTACCCGAAGTTCGTCGCGGCCGAGGCGCGGGGGACGGTCGCGGAGTACGCGGCCGACCTGGGACTCGACCGCGACGACGCGGTGCTCGTCGTCTGTGCCCGCGGCGAGTCGAGCGCCCACGTCGCCCGCCTCCTGGGCGACGCCGGGATCGACGCCGCCAGCCTCGCGGGCGGGATGGGGGCGTGGGCCCGCCTCTACCTCGCGGCCGAGGTGTCCTGCGAGGCGGCGACGGTCCGTCAGTACCGGCGGCCGTCCAGCGGCTGTCTCGCCTACCTCGTCGTCCGGGACGGCGAGGCGGCCGCCATCGACCCGCTCCGGGCGTTCGCCGACCGGTACGCCGCCGACGCCCGCGACCTGGGCGCCGACCTGCGGTACGCGATCGACACCCACGTCCACGCCGACCACGTCTCCGGGATCCGGACGCTCGCGGCGGCGACGGGCGCCGACCCCGTGCTGCCGGCCGGCGCACGCGACCGCGGACTGGCGTTCGACGCCCACCTCGTCGCCGACGGGGATCGGCTGTCGGTCGGCGACGCGGCCCTGACCGCCGTCGCGTTGCCGGGACACACGAGCGAGATGACCGGCTTCCGGCTGGCCGACCTGCTGTTCGGCGGCGACACCGTCTTCTCGACGAGCGTGGCGCGCCCCGACCTGGAGGCGGGCGCCGCGGGGGCCCCTGCGCTCGCCCGCCGCCTGCACGCGACGCTCCGCGACCGCGTGCTGGCCCTGCCCGACGACGTGCTGGTCCTCCCGGGCCACTACGCCGACCGGGCGACGCCGACCGACGCGGGACCGTACGCGGCGACCGTGGGCGACCTCCGGGAGCGCCTCGCCGCGCTCTCGCTGGACGAGGCGGCGTTCGTCGAGCGGATCACCGGCGACGTGCCGCCACGGCCGGCCAACTACCGGGAGATCATCGGGATCAATCTCGGGAGGCGACCGGCGGCGGACGAGGAGGCGTTCGAACTCGAACTCGGACCGAACAACTGCGCGGTGTAGCGACGGCCGCTAGTCGCCGGCGCTCGCGGCCGCGTCGGCGCCCGCCGCGGCGTCGTTCTCGATGCTCGGCGGATACTTCCCGCGGTCGAGTTTCAGGTCGCTCCCCGGGCGGGCCATGCAGGTGAGCGCGTAGCGCTCCTTTTCGGCCTCGGTCAGCCCGCGTGCGGCGGGCTGGACCACCTCGCCCTCGACGATCTCGGCCGAGCAGGCGAGACACATCCCCACCCGGCAGGAGTACTCCTGGGCGATCCCCGCCTCGATGCAGGCGGCGAGGATCGTCTCCGTGTCGGCCACCTCGATTCGCTCCCCGGTGCCGACGAACTCGACGGTGTACTCGGTCATGGCCCGGGCTACGCGCGAACCCCGGAAAACTCTTTGCGGTCCCGACGACTCACACCTCCTCCTCGTCTTCGTCCTTCCGGACCGTGAGGACCGGGACGGGCGAGGAGCGCACCACCCGCTCGGTGACGCTCCCGAGCAGGTAGCGATCGAGCCCCTGCCGGCCGTGGGTGCCCATCACCACGAGGTCGACGTTCGCCTCGTCGATGTAGTCGAGGATGTTCCGGTGGGGCGAGCCGTGGCGAACGACGCGCTCGACCTCGACCCCCGCGGCCTCGGCGGCGGCGACGATCTCGTCGACCGCCTCCTCGCCCTGCTCTTCCAGGACGTCGACGACGGTCGTGCCCGCCCCCTCCAGCGCGGCGTACGCGCTGGTGTCGACGACGTAGAAGGCGTGGATCCGGGCGTCGTACCGCGCCGCGAGGTCGACCGCGTGATCGATCGCCCGCTCGGCCGCCGCGCTGCCGTCGGTGGGCACCAGTATCTCGTCGTACATACCCCGAACTACTCCCTCCCGGGTTGAGAAACTTT
>JBDGUC010000002.1:0-99800 GCA_042216285.1 Haloferacaceae archaeon | reverse complement strand
CCGCCCCAACCCATCCTCTCAATACGTCGAACGGCCGCGCTGGCGTCGCTCGCGGAGCGGTACTGCGGGAAGTCGGAGTTCCCGGTGAAGTCGCTGACGCCGACGGCCTGCGAGCGGTCGTGACTGCGCCCACGGCTACCGTCGTTGGCGTTCCCCTCGAAACGCCGTAAGGCACGTGCGGTCGTTTCGCACGTCTCCCTCCCCCGAAAGATGACGAACGCCGGACGTGGCGAACGGGGACGGGTCGTCATGGACCCGATGACGGCGGGGCCGCTCGCGCGTCAGACCCAGACCCACGCCGTGTCGCCCGGGCCGTCGATGGGCACGCCCACGTCGAGTTGGACGTCCGCGAACCAGACCGGATCGTCGAGGCTGACCGCTGCGGTGTTGATGATCACGCGCTCGACGGCGTGTACGCGCCGCTCGCCGTCGGCCTCGCTCACCTCGACCCGATAGTGGTGGGGCGCCTCGGGGGTGATCACGACTCGGACGCCCTCGTACGTCACGGTCTCGTCCCCGAACTGGGTCGGCGGCGGGTGTGGTGTCGGCCTCGACATGCGTGCGTCTCCCGACGGATGCCGTCCGTCGTGCGTCCGTCTGACGCCCTCCGTTGGGTGCCAGGCGTAATGGATGTGTTGGTGATACGCGAGCGGTGGTAACGGATTCGGCCTCGCCGTCGTGAAGGCCGTATCCGGGCGAGAGAGCACACGAAACGAGCCGTCCGGCGCACCCGCCGGTCCCGGATCCGTCCGGACCGGAACGCCCGGTCGGCCCCACGTACGGCCTCGTCGCCTCCACGACGAAGGGCCCCCCGGCGGAGCCGACGGGACTCCGCGACGGTCGGAGCCGCGGCCTCCGAACGCCCCGCCGCCGGCGTCCCGGGACGTGCCCGCCGACCGGGACACTCCCAAATATCATTATTTTACATTACCTATATCGTGCTGGAGCGCGTATCCCTCCCCGATTCCGCGGAGCGGCGTTCTCGCCTTTCCGATCCCGGCCCGGGCGCGCTCCGCCGGAATCGCCCACGAGGTGTCCACAATGGCAACCACATCCGTCGGAGGAGACGTCGAGACGACGCGGGAGGAGATCGAGGAGATGCTCGGGATCGTTCCGGGGTTCTGGGAGCTCAACGACGAGGACGTCGTCAACGAGTGGCCGACGTTCAAGCGCTACGCGCTCGAGGAGACGACGATCCCGCCGAAGTATCGGGAGCTGATCGGGCTGGCGATCGCGGCGAACATCAAGTGTCCGTACTGCCAGCACTTCCACCGGGAGGCGGCAAAGATGCACGGCGCGACCGAGGAGGAACTCCGGGAGATCGCGTTCCTGTCGAGCTGGACCGCGCGTTACAGCGCCATGATCCACGGGATGGACTACGACGTCGACGTGTTCAAAGAGGAGTTCGGCCGGATAGCCGACCACCTGGAAGCGCAGATGGCCGCCGACGACTGATCGATCCGCAGGCTGGCGTGCCGGCCCCCGTTTTTTCCGCGTTTTCGTCGGACGAGACGCTCCCGGCCGGCGGACCGTCGCCGCGACCGTTCCCGCCGGGTGACTCGCCGCGAGCGGAGGCCGTCGGAAGGCGGCCGGGGCACAGTCCGGCGGGTCTACGTGGGCCGTCGCCGGGGGCATCGAGAAGCGGTCACTGCTCGTCGTTCCCGGACGTCGCCTCGTCGGTCCAGTCCGGATCGGCCCCCGGATCAGCCTCCGGATCGGCCTCCGGATCAGCCTCCGGATCGACCGCCGCGAGTTCGTCGGCCCCGCACTCGGGACAGCGGTCCTGCGACGCGTACACCCGCGCCCCGCAGGCACCACACTCGTACGTGGCCTCCTCTTCGGCGGCGGCCTTTGCCTCCTGTCTGAACCGTTCGAACCGTCGGCCCGCCTCCTCGAAGAGTCCCATCGCCCGTGGAGAGGGGGTACAGCCGGATAAGCGTTCGTGCGCGCGCGGTCGGAGGACCGACGATGACCGCTTGCCGACGACGACCGCTCGACGACCGAGACACGTGCGAGAGACCCGATCCGGGGAGCCGCCCGTCGTCGACGACTCGCGTTTCCGGCGTACGCAATCGACGCCAAGGATCAAGTGCGGGAGCGACGTACCGTCACCCACACGCGAGGTACCGAGATGAGCGACGCGACCTTCGAACTCTACGAGGACAGGGCGGGCGAGTGGCGGTGGCGACTCGTTCACGACAACGGGAACATCATCGCCAACGGCGGGCAGGGGTACAGTTCGAAGCGCCGGGCGCGCGAGGGGATCCGGAGCGTCAAGCGGAACGCCTCCGGAGCGCCGGTCGAGGAACACCTCGTTCGGGAACTCGACGACCCGCCGGAGTGAGGTCCGCGGCCCCGGCGCGTCGGGAGTCGTCCCCGCGTGGGACCGCTCGCCGACGGATCGGGACGGCTGTCGTGCCCGCTACCCCCAAACGTATGTCCCCGGGGTGCGAGTCGTTCCTGCAGGCACGGCCTGCCGTGCCGGCACACGGAGCACCCATGGTATTCAAGAAGATCAGCCTCATCGGTCGGAGTCCGGAGAGCTTCGACGACGCGACCGACGACGCCATCGATCGCGCGCGGGAGACGCTCGACGACGTCCACTGGGTCGAGGTCGACGAACTCGGCGTCGAACTGGCGAGCGTCGAGGACCGCGAGTATCAGGCCGAGGTCACGGTGGCGTTCGAACTGGACTGACCGCGCGGATCGGCCCCCGAGACGCCCACGACGCGTCCCACGGTGGCCGGACGGCTCAGCCGTCGGGACCGCCGCTTCCTCCCGTCGTTCCGCCGATGCCGCCGGTCCCTCCGGCCCCGCCGGTCCTGCCGGCCGCCGCGGACCGCGAGGGACCGGACTCGTCGCGCAGGGACTCCTCGACCGCCCGGGACGCGTCCGTCCCGTCGCCGAAGACCAGCTGGCGGTGGGGGTAGGCGATCTCGACGTCGGCGTCGCTCTCGGCCAGCAGGTCCCAGATGGCGGTCTGGACCTCCGAGCGGATGGTCAACAGCCGGTAGGGCTGGACCGCCCAGTAGCGAAGCCGGATGAGCACCCCGCTGTCGGCGTACTCGTCGATGTAGGCGGTGGGTTTCGCCGGATAGCGGGCGGCCCCGATGCGGATGTCCGGCCCGCCGTCGATCACGCCTTCACAGCTCCGTGCCGCGCGCTCGAAGAGGGTCCGGGCGGCGTCGATGTCGCTCTCGTAGGTGACGAGTACGGGAAGCGAGAGTCGGGTGCGCCTGTCCTCGGCGGAGTAGTTGACGACCTGCTGGTCGCGGATCGAGGCGTTCGGAATGACGGTGAACGTGTTGTCGATCGTGAACACCTTCGTGTACCGGAGCGTGATGTCGTCGACGAACCCCCGGGTGCCGTTCTGGAGTTCGATCATGTCACCGATCTCGAAGGGCTGGTCGGCCAGGACGAACAGGCCGTTGATGACGTTCCCGACGATGGGCGCGAGGATGATGCCGAGCACGGCCGAGAAGACCGTCACCGAGACCAGCAGGTCCGTCGGGCGAAAGCCGAACAGACTGGCGGCGGTGACGACCGCGACCACCACGACGCCCATCCGGATCGATCCCAGGACCATCTGCACGATGCTCTCGCGCCCGATCCGCCCCGTCACCGGCCGTTCGAGGAGCCGGACGAAGTATTTCGAGAGATAGACCCCGGCGACGATCAGCACGACCGCGAGCGCGATCCGCTGGGGCGTCCCCTCCATCCACGGCGGAAGGAGGGCGCCCGGCGCAGTGCCCGTGGCCGCCCACGGCGCCCCTGCGGCGACCCCTCCGGCGGTCATCGATCGGACTCTCGCCACGAGGGCCCGTAAGTCCACCGGGCGTTTCCGGCCCCGACGCGTCGCCCCGCTCCCCGGGGGTCGTCCCCCCTCGACCCGGCGGCGCGCGACACCTGCCCCGGACGCAACGACTAAGCCGCGTCCCGTCCGGTGCCGACCATGGACCGCCGCACCCGGGAGTACCTGCGGGGCCGCTTCGGTGACTACTACCGGGGCGTGCGTCTTCCCCTCCCGCCCGCCGCCGACACGCGCGAGTGGGGACACATCCCCTTCACGGCCGGCGGCACGACGATGGTGCGCCACCGGTCGCTCCTGGAGATCGGCGACCTCGGCGACTTCCTCGGCCGGGAGCCCCCGCGACACGTCTACTTCTCGGCCGCCCGTTACGACGACCCCGGCGCGCGACCCATGGACGAGAAGGGGTGGCGCGGGGCCGACCTCGTCTTCGACCTCGACGCCGACCACCTCCCCGCGGTGGACCCCGAGACGAGCAGTTACGCGGGCCGGCTGACCGCCTGCAAGGACGCCCTGGTGCGTTTGCTCGACCTGCTCGAAGCGGACTTCGGGTTCGGGCCCGACGACCTGCAGGTGACGTTCTCCGGCGGGCGCGGCTATCACGTCCACGTCCGGACGCCCGACGTACGCGGACTGTCGAGCGGGTCGCGCCGCGAGGTCGTCGACTACGTCCGCGCCGTCGACCTCGACTTCGACGGCCTCGTGACCACCCGGTCGGTCGACGGCACGACCCGACGGGTGCTCCGGACCGACGGCGGGTGGGGACGTCGGGTCCACCGACGACTCGTGGCCGTCGCCGACGATCTGCGGGGGATGGAGCGCGACGACGCGCTCGCGCGCCTGCAGGAACTGGAGGGGATCGGCGAGGCCCGCGCCGGGACGATCCTGAACGCGGTCGAACGAAACCCCCGGGCCGTCGAGGACGGGAACCTGGAGGCGGGCGGACCCGGGATGCGGGCGCTCGTCGAGTCGCTGGCCCACGAGGTCGTCGCGGCCGAGACCGTCGCCGTCGACGAACCGGTGACCACCGACGTCAACCGTCTGATCAGGCTTCCGGGGAGCCTCCACGGCGAGACCGGCCTGGTGGTCCGACCGATCGAGCGCGACGCCGTCGAGGCGTTCGATCCGTTCGTCGACGCCGTCCCCGACCGGTTCGCCGGCCGGGAGATCCGGATCGAGGTGACCGACCCCGGCGAGGAACCCGTCGTCGTCGGGGGCGGTAGCTTTACACCGACGGCGGGTGTGCACTCGGTCCGTGAACCCGTGGGCGTGTTCCTGATGGGACGCGGCCGCGCACGCAAGGTGAGCGAGGGACCGGAATGAATCTGGAGGAACTCCGCGAGGCCCGCCGGACGGAGCGCAACCGCGACGGACTCCAGTCGCTACCGGACTCGTTCTACCGCGACGTCGCGGCGTACGTCGCCGACCTGAAGGCCGAGCGCGAGCGCGCCGCCGAGGCGGCCGACGACCCCTTCTCCGCCCCCGAGGTCCGTCGGCTGACCGACGAGATCGAAACCGCCGAGGAACTCGTCCAGTCGCTCTACGAGCGTCGCGTCGGCAAGGTGGTCGATCGCGCCTCCTTCGCCGCCGCCGACAAGCGCCACGAGACCGGGGGGCTGACCGCCGAGGAGGAGGAGCTGTTCGACGACCTCGTCGCGCGCATCGAGCGCAACCGCGAGCGCGTCATCGACGCGCTCGACACGTCCGCCGCCGATGCGTCCGGGACTTCCGGGAGCGACCCACCGGCCACCGGGGACGCAACCGCCGCCCCCGAGGACCCCCCACCGCGCTCGGGCCCCGAGGACGAGGCCGACGACGCCGGGGCGACCGACGCCCCCGACCCGACCGATCTGCTCACGGAGGCGATGGGGGGGGCTCCCTCCCCCTCGTCCGGGGCCGACGCCGGGACGGCCGACGGGCAGGCGGACCCGGCCGAGCCGACGGAGGCGACCGACGGCGGGACGTCGCCGGACGAGACCGGTGCCGGCGTGCCCGCGAGCGACGCGTCGCCGGTCCCGGCGGCCGCGACCACCCCTGGCGGCTCCGACGGAACCGGAGCGACGGCGGACGGCGCCGGGGACGCCGGGGAGACGGGGGGCGACGAAGCGGCGACCACCGCCCGCACGACCGTCTACGTCACCCGGGACGTGGGCGAGATCTTCGGGGTCGACGAGCGGACCTATCGCCTCGCGGCCGAGGACGTGGTCGACCTGCCGGCGGACAACGCCCGCGCGCTGGTCGAGCGTGACGCGGCCGAGCCGCTGGAGTAAGGACGGACGACGAAACCGCGATCAGGAGAGGAAACGGGGGGAGTGCGGTCTGAGGGCCGGACGAGCCGGACGGACCTCTTACTGGAAGGTCCGCCCCGCCGCGGCCGACTCCTCCTCGACCTCGCGTTGCTTGAACTGCTTTTCGATCCGTTCGTAGCGCTCGCGCGTCTCGTCGGTGACGCTCGGGCTGACCTCCTCGAGCGCCGCCTCGAAGTGGTCCATCGTGATGCGGACGTTGCCGAGCGACTCGGAGATCTCCTCCCTTTTCACGGAGTGGATGAACTCCCGCGAGGCGGCCATCGAGGCCTCCCGACAGACCGCCTCGATGTCCGCGCCGACGTACCCCTCGGTCCGGCGGGCAAGCCGGTCGAGGTCGACGTCGTCGGCCAGCGGCTTGTCCCGGGTGTGGACGTCGAGGATCTTCCGGCGGGCGGCCTCGTCGGGCACGGGGACGTGGACGTGACGGTCGAGCCGACCCGGGCGCAAGAGCGCGGGATCGATGAGGTCCGGGCGGTTCGTGGTGGCGATCACCACGACGTCCTCCAGCGCCTCCAGTCCATCGAGTTCGGTCAGCAACTGGGAGACGACCCGCTCCGAGACCCCGGAGTCGCCGGTGTTCTTCCCCCGCTCGGTGGCGATGGCGTCGATCTCGTCGAAGAAGACGACGGTCGGGGCGTTCTCGCGGGCCTTCGAGAACACCTCGCGGACGCCCTTCTCGCTCTCGCCGACGAACTTGTTGAGGAGTTCGGGCCCCTTCACCGAGATGAAGTTGGAGTCGGCCTCGTTGGCGACGGCCTTGGCGAGCAGGGTCTTGCCGGTGCCCGGCGGCCCGTAGAGCAGGACGCCCTTCGCGGACTCCATGTCCATCTGCTCGAACACCTCGGGGTATTCGAGCGGCCACTGGATGGTCTCGCGCAGACGCTCCTGGGTGTCCTCCAGCCCGCCGACGTCGCTCCAGGTGACGTCGGGCACCTCGACGAACACCTCGCGCAGGGCCGAGGGCTCGATCCCCTTGAGCGCCTGCTTGAAGTCGTCGGTGGTGACCTCGAGGGAGTCGAGCACGTCGGCGTCGATCTCCTCGGCGTCGAGGTCGATCCGTGGGCGCACCCGCCGGAGGGCGTTCATCGCCGCCTCCTTGGCGAGGGATTCGAGGTCCGCCCCGACGAACCCGTGGGTGTTGTCGGCGTACTCGTCCAGATCCACGCCGTCTTCGAGAGGCATCGTCCGCGTGTGGACCTGCAGGATCTCCTTGCGTCCGTCGCGGTCGGGGACGCCGATCTCGATCTCGCGGTCGAACCGGCCGCCCCGGCGGAGCGCGGGGTCGATCGCGTCGACGCGGTTGGTCGCCCCGATGACGACCAGTTCGCCCCGCTCGTCGAGGCCGTCCATCAGCGAGAGCAACTGGGCGACGACCCGCCGCTCGACGTCGCCCCCGGCCTCGTCGCGCTTCGGGGCGATGGCGTCGAGTTCGTCCATGAAGACGATGGCCGGCGCGTTCTCCTCGGCCTCCTCGAAGACGTCACGGAGCTGTTCCTCGCTCTCGCCGTAGTACTTCGACATGATCTCCGGCCCGGAGATGGTCTGGAAGTGGGCGTCGATCTCGTTGGCGACGGCCTTGGCGATCAGGGTCTTGCCCGTCCCCGGCGGGCCGTGCAGGAGCACGCCCTTGGGGGGCTCGATCCCGAGCCGCTTGAACAGCTCGGGGTGGCGCATCGGCAGTTCGATGATCTCGCGGACCTGTTCGAGTTCCTCCTCGAGGCCGCCGATGTCCTCGTAGGTGACGTCGGGGACGCCCGCCCCGCCGGCGCCCGTCTCGGGCTCCGCGATCTGCTCTGCGGGCCGTTCGCTGATCAGGATCTCGGTCGAGTCGGTGACGACGACCGTCTCGGAGGGCTGGGTCGAGGCGACCTTCAGGGGGATGGCCTGTCCCTGGCCGCCCATGAAGCCGAAACCGAGCGGCAACTGGACGGTCTGGCCGGCGGCGACGGGCTTGCCGCTCAGTTCGCGGCGGACGAGCGACTCGATGTTGCCGCGAATGCCCAGCCGCTGGGGGAGCGCGACCGTGATCCGCTCTGCCGGTTCGACGTCGACCGGTTCGACGTCGACGCGGTCGTCGATGCCCACGTTCGCCTGCTGGCGGAGGCGACCGTCGATCCGGAGGATTCCCGTCCCCCGGTCCTCGGGATAGCCGGGCCAGACGCGCGCGAGCGCGGCGCTACCCTGTCCCTCGATGCGGACGAAGTCGCCGGCCTCGAGGCCGAGTTGCGTCGCGGCCTCCTTCTCGACGGCCGCGAGCCCGCGACCGGCGTCCTTCTGCTTGAGCGGCTTGACGATCAGCTTCATCTAGTTCTCTCCTCTGATGGTGAGTACGCCGTTGTTGACCTTGATACGTTCGGCCTCCCCGGGGAGGTCGATCTCGCGCTCGTGGACCCCGGCCGCCGTCTCCACGACGACGATGGCGGTCCCGCCGACCACGTCGACGTCCACGGCGTCGTCGTCGACGGCCAGGTCGGCCGCCACCGTCCATCCGTCCTCGTCGTCGTACCGGCGAACGATCGCTCTGCCGTCGCCGGACTGATACTGGTGATCCATCTGATGCTAACTACAGGTTATCGATACAAATATATAAATCTTTCTCCAACGGATCGCCATACATAGCGGTGATGGTCGAATTTAGATATCGTTGTGGTTCCAGCACGGGCGAGGGGGCGTGGGTTTATCTCCCGGCGCGGCCAACCGGCGCGTATGGAGACGGTCACCCACCACGGCCGGACGACGGCGTACCGCCGTCACGACCGCGGCGGCGGCCGGGGTCCGTTGCTCTGTCTCCACGGGGCCGGCGGCGACCACCGCGTCTGGAGCGCCCAGGCGCGCCTGGCCGACCGGCGGCCCGTGGTGGCGCTCGATCTCGCCGGCCGCGGAGGGAGCGACGACGTGGACGCCGCCCCGGGCTACGAGACGCTCGGAGCCTACGCCGACGACGCCGTCGCCGTGGCCCGCGAGACCGGCGCGCGGGTGCTGGTCGGCAGTTCGCTCGGCGGAGCGGTGGCCCTGTGGGTCGCGCTCGAACGCGACCTCCCGCTCGACGGCCTCGTCCTGTCGGGGACCGGCGCGCGCCTGGCCGTCCCGGACGACCTGCTGACGTGGCTCGACCGGGACTTCGAGCGGGCGGTCGAGTATCTCCACGCCCCCGATCGGCTGTTCCACGACCCCGACGAGCGGACGCTCGACACCTCGCAGGCGGCGATGCGGGAGACGGGACGGGCGGTCACGGCCCGCGACTTCCGCACCTGTCACGCCTTCGACGTCAGCGACCGCCTCGGCGGGGTGACGATTCCGTCCCTCGCCGTCGTCGGGGAGTACGACCGCCTCACGCCCCCGTGGTTCCACGAGTACCTGGCCGACGAACTCCCCGACTGCGGGCTGGCGGTGCTGGACGACGCCGCGCACCTCGCCATGCTGGAGCGCCCGCGGGCGTTCAACGCGACCGTCGAGCGGTATCTCGACGGGCTCTCGCCTTCCGGCAGCGCTTAGTCCACCCGCCCACAACCCCCGGCCGTGCCCCGGCGCGTCGAGCGGACCGATCCCGACGGGGTCGACTACGGCTGGGTGATGCAGACGACGTTCGTGCTCACCATCCTGGTGGGGTCGCCGCTCGTCGCCGGCCTGAGCGCGACCGTCGACCTCCCCACCTGGGGTGCGCGCGCGGCCTTCGCGATCCGCGTCGGCGCAGTCGTCTGGTTTCTCACCGCCGTCCTCGTCTTCCTCTATGCCCGCCGGACCGGCGCGGGCGACGGCGACGCCGTCTAGGTCCCCCGGAAGACCCTTTGTGCCGGCCGCGAAACCGGGCGCCATGATCGACGAGACCGTCCGGGAGATCCGGCAGATGGAGACTCACAGTTCCTCCGTGGTCGCCGTCAAGGCCGCCCGGGCGCTGACGGAACTGGTCGGTCGGGAGTACGCCTCGCTCGACGCCTACGAGCGGGACCTGGAGCGCAACTCGAACGCGCTCCGGCGGGCCAACCCCTCCCACGCCTCGCTGTTCACCACCCAGCGCGAGGTGGTCGAGAGCGTCGTCGGCGAGGCCGCGGACGTCCCCGAGGCGAAGCGTCGCACGCGCGAGGCCATCGAGCGCGTCGTCGAGGCCGTCGAGACGGGCAAGCGACGGACGGCCGAGCGTGCCGCCGACACCTTCGTCGACGGCGAGACGGTCCTGACCCACGACTACTCCTCGACGGTGCTCGACGCGGTCGACCTGGCCGTCGCCGACGGGGTCGACCTGGCCGTCTACGTCACCGAGGCCCGCCCGCGCTACCTGGGGCGAAAGACCGCCAGACGGCTCGCCGATCTCGACGGCGTCGACGTGCACCTCCTGGTCGACGCCGCCGTCGGCGAACTCCTCCCGTCCTGTGATCGGGTGGTGGTCGGGATGGACTGCATCGTCGAGGACACGCTCTACAACCGGGTGGGGACCTTTCCCATCGCCGCGACCGCGGCGCAGGTCGACGTCCCGGTCCAGGTCGTCGGCTCCTCGGCGAAGGTGATCGACGAGGGGTTCGTCTTCGAGAACGAGTTCCGCCCCCCCTCAGAGGTGAGCCTCGAACCGCTGGAAGGCGTGACCGTCGAGAACCCCGCCTACGACGCCACGCCGACCCACCTCCTCGACGCGGTGTTCACCGACGAGGGCCGGGTCGAGCCCTGAGTCCCGTCAGCGCCGGAGGAGGTCGGAGAGCCGTTCCCGGATCCCGCCCTCCTCGCCGAGGCGCAGGTAGTACGCGTCGCCCCCGTCCTCGTAGTAGCCGTCGATCCGGCGCTGGATCTCGAATCCCACGCGTTCGTAAAAGTGCAGCGCCGCGTCGTTGGTCGTGCGGGCGTGACAGGTCACCGTCCGGTGGTCGTCGGCGACCTCGGCGATCAGTCGGCGACCGAACCCCTGCCCGCGCAGTTCGGGAACCACGGCCAGAAAGAGGACGTAGCCGTCGGTGCGGACGGAGGCGAATCCCGCGAGGTCGCCGTCGACGAACAGCAGGTGACAGCGGGCGCGGCGATAGGCGCTCCGGAAGAACCCCTCACGTTGCTTCAGGACGCCTTCCTCCCGGCGGATCCGCTCTTTCAGTTCCCAGGCCTCGTCGACGTGGTCGATCTCTCCCGGTGCGTCCACCCCCGTTTCGACGTTGACGCTCACCGTTCGGGAGTAGTCCGGTGGGGGATTTAATTCTTGGCGAGTCCGGGACGGTCCCCGGCCGTCGCGCCGACATCGTTTTGTCGCTCCCGGCGCTTCTCCGGACGATGGCCGCCGGTCCCTGCGGTCGTCCCCCCCGGTCGGGTACACCGCCGCCGCGAGCGACCGGACTCTCGGCCGACGCCGGTCGAGGTGACCGGAGGTGACCGGACGCCGGTTCGCCCTCCGGGACCACACCGCAGACGTCGCCGTCGAGGCGACCGGCCCGGACATCTCGACGACCTTCGCCGCGGCCGCCGACGGTCTCGCGGCCGCCTCCTGCGACGACGTGCCCCCCGACGGCGAGCGGTTCGCGCTCTCCGTGACCGCCGAGAGCCGCGAGGCGCTCCTCTTCGACTACCTCGATAGGCTCATCTACGAACGCGACGTCAGAGGCGTCCTCCCCGTGGACAACGAGGCGACGGTCCGGGAGGAGAGCGGCGAGTGGACCGTCGAGGCCTCCGCCCGCGGCGTCCCGTTCGATCGGATCGACGCCCGCGAGGTCAAGGCCGTCACCTACTCCGAGATGGTCATCGCGGAGACAGCCGACGGCTGGCGCGCGTACGTCGTCCTCGACGTCTGACCGCCGCGGGCGAGTGCTCCCGTCGGCGTCGCCCGCGCGGCGTCCCCGTCCCCGTCGCGGCACGCGCGACGGCGGCCGCGAGGTCCGACCGGCGTCCGCCCGCGGCCCCGGTTCGGGTCGCTTACGACCCGGGGGGTCCCTAGCCCCTGACATGGGTTTCCCAGACGCGACCCCGCCACGCTGGCTCGTCGCGGGGAGTACCGTCGTGTCCGCCACGCTCGTCGTCCTCGCCGCCCTCCCCGGCGTGGCCGCGGGCCACGTGAAGTACGTGACCCACGACCGCCACGCCGGAAGCGCCGCCCGCCTGTTCGCGGCCGTCCTCGGGGATCCGACGAGCGTCGCGCTCGTGGTCGCCGTCGCGCTCGGCGTCGTCGCGTCGGTCGCGGCGTACCTGCGCTGGCGCCCGTTCGGGGCCGACGTGGACGCCGCCCGGCGGGCGCTCGCGGGCTACCGCGACCTCCTCCCCTGGCTCGTCCGCCTCTCGGTGGGCCTGCCGCTCGTCGGCGCCGGCTTCGCGGGCTACCTGTTCGCGCCGGTCGTCACGCCCCCGGTCGACGTCTTCGGCCTCGGCCTCGGCGCCACCGCCCTCCGGCTGTTCGGGGTCACCGCCGGGTTCTTGCTCCTGTTCGGACTGGCGACCCGGCTGGTCGCCGCGGCGACGCTCCTGTGTTATCTCGTCGCTCTCGCCGCCGTCCACCCACTCGTGCTCGCGTTCGAGTACGTCCCGGGCCTGCTCGCCGTCGCCCTGCTCGGCGGGGGGCGCCCCAGCGCCGACGACGTGATCGAGACGCTGGCGGCCGACGAACGGACCGCCTACGCCGCGGTCGATCCCGTCTACCGCCGGCTCGTCGTCCCCCTCCGGAACCGGATCCAGCCGTACGCGCCGCTCGTTCCGGTCGTCCTCCGTCTCGGCCTCGGCGTCGCGTTCGTCTACCTCGGGGTGACCCAGAAGCTCCTCGCCCCGGGTCCCGCGGTCGCGGTCGTCGAGAAGTACCACCTCACCGCCGTCGTTCCCGTCTCGCCCGCCCTCTGGGTGTTCGGCGCCGGGGTGGCCGAGAGCGCCGTCGGACTGGCCCTCGCGCTGGGCGCGTTCACCCGCGCGAGCGCCGCGGTCGCCTTCCTGCTCTTTACCGCGACGCTCTTTGGCCTCCCGGACGACCCCGTGCTCGCACACGTGAGCCTCTTCGGCCTCGTCTCCGCGCTCCTCGTGACGGGCGCCGGCCCCTACGCCGTGGACGCCGTCCTCGGCCGAGGACCGACGGCCGACGCCGCGGCGCCGACCGCCGACGCGACCACCGAAGCGACCGACTGAAAACGCCTTTGCCGCCGCGCGTGGTACGTCCGGGACATGACCACGCGCGAGTTCGACGGCATCACCCTCGAACGCGTCCGCGACAACGTCTGGGAGATACCCCGCGAGGGCGGGATGCGCGTCCCGGGACGCGTGCTCGCCAGCGAATCCCTGCTCGAACAGATCGGCGACGACATGACCCTCCAGCAACTGAAGAACTCGGCGCACCTGCCCGGCATCGCCCGCTACGCCCTCTGCATGCCCGACGGCCACCAGGGCTACGGCTTTCCCGTCGGCGGCGTGGGCGCCATCGACGCCGAGGAGGGCTGCATCTCGCCGGGCGCGGTGGGCTACGACATTAATTGCGGTGTCAGAATGATGAAAACATCCCTCTCCTACGACGACGTCCGCGGCCACGAGGAGGACCTCGTGAACGCGCTGTTCGAGGCGATTCCGTCGGGGCTGGGCGGGGGCGGCGTCGTCGAGACCGACCCCGCGACCGTCGAGGAGATCCTCGAACGCGGGATGGAGTGGGCGCTGGAGGCCGGCTACGCCGTTCCCGACGACCTCGACCACTGCGAGGACGAGGGACGACGGCCGGAGGCCGACCCCGGCGCCGTCTCCGCCGAGGCGAAAAACCGCGGCCGGAACCAGGTGGGCTCGCTCGGGTCGGGCAACCACTTTCTGGAGGTCCAGCGCGTCACCGACCTCTACCGGCCCGACGTGGCGGAGGCCTTCGGACTCGACCTCGATCGGATCGTCGTGCTGATCCACTGTGGCTCCCGCGGGCTGGGACACCAGGTCTGCACCGACTACCTCCGGCGTATCGAGAAGCGCCACGCGGACCTGCTCTCCCGGCTCCCGGACCGGGAACTCGCCGCCGCGCCCGCCGGATCGGACCTCGCCCGGGAGTACTACGGCGCCATGTGTGCCTCCATCAACTTCGCGTGGGTCAACAGGCAACTGGTGATGCACCGCACCCGCGAGGTGTTCGCCGACGTCTTCGACCGCGACTGGCGCGACATGGGGATGGACCTGCTCTACGACGTGGCCCACAACATCGCCAAGCGCGAGACCCACGAGGTCGGCGTGGACGCGACCGGCCGGCCCGCCCCCGAGGGCGAGGCCGACGGCCGCGCCGACTGCGACCTCTACGTCCACCGCAAGGGCGCCACGCGGGCGTTCCCCGCCGGCCGCCCCGAACTCCCCCCCGCCTACGCCGACGTCGGTCAGCCGATCATCATCCCCGGGAGCATGGGGGCTGGCTCCTACGTCCTCCGTGGCGGCGAGCGGTCGATGGATCTCTCCTTCGGCTCGACCGCCCACGGCGCCGGGCGAGTGATGAGCCGGACGCAGGCCAAAAAGGAGTTCTGGGGCGAGACGGTGCGCGACGAACTCCGCGACCAGCAAGCGATCTACGTCAAGGCCCGGAGCGGCGCCACGGTCGCCGAGGAGGCCCCCGGCGTCTACAAGGACGTCGACGAGGTGGTCCGGGTCTCGGACGCGCTCGGCATCGGCGACAAGGTGGCCCGCACGTACCCGGTCTGCAACATCAAGGGGTGATCGACGCCCATCGGCGTCCGGTGCGTTTCGGACGACCCCCCGTGGGGGCGACGCCTCCGGGGCCTCGATGCGGTCGTCGACCCCTCAGCCCCCGGGTCCCCCGTCCGGCCCGGAGGCGGGACCGACCCGCGGTCCCACGCCCAGTTCCACGTACTCGCTCTCGGGTTCGGGTTCGACCTCCTCGCCGTCCTCGAACCGGACGTACGAGAGGTAGAAGCGCTCGCCACAGCCCTCCTCGCCCTCGACCAGCGTGTCGTCCTCGCCACAGGTGAAGGCGACGCCGTCGGCCGCCTCCACGTCCCCGGAGGGCGCGACGTACTCCCAGCCGACCAGCGGGTACGGCGTCACGGACCTGTCGGCGAGGTACCCCTCGCGCTCCAGTTCGACGATGGCGCCACAGTGCGGGCAGTGGTAGGTGACGGGGTAGGGCACGGGGGCGATAGGAGGTCGACGGATTTGAACCGCTCGCCCGGTTCCCGTCGACGGGTCGCCGTCAGTACCCCGACGGGCCGTCCCCGACGTACCGGAACGCGACGCCGGCGCGGTCGGCGGCCTCGGCGTCGCGCGCGCTGTCGCCGACGAAGAGCGCCCGGTCCGGGGAGACGTCGAGCGCGCGGAGCGCGGCCAGGAGCGGTTCCGGATCGGGCTTGCGCGCCGACACCGAGTCCCGGCCCACGACGGCGTCGACGCGGTCGGCGAGGTCGTGGGTCGCGAGCGCCGCCCTGGCGGCCGACTCGGCGTTGAGCGAGCAGACCGCCGCCGGGCGGTCGAGCGCGGCGAGGTCGTCCGCGGTCGGGAGGCGTTCGGACCGCCGGGCGCCGGCCCGTTCGCGCTCGCCGACGATGGCCTCCACCTCGGCCCGGAGACCCGTCTCGTCGGCGAGATCCAGCAGCCCCCAGAGGTCCCGTCCGTCGGCGTCCACGTCGTGGGTGGCGAGCGCCTCGGTCACCTCCGCGGCCACGGCGTCCCAGTCGACGACCAGGCGAACGAGCGTCCCGTCGAGGTCGAACACGACGGCCTCGTACGCCCCGTATGCGTTCGCGCTCCGGTCGGTCCCCGACCCGCTCACGACCGTCCGTTCGGCCGCCGACCGCAAGACGGTGACGGTCGACCCGCGCCGCGGGACGGCGTCGTGCCGCGCACGGACACGGTGGGTCAGTCGAGCAGCGCCCGTGCGACGATCTCCCGCTGGATCTCGCTCGTCCCCTCGTAGATCGTCGTGACCTTGGCGTCGCGGTAGAACCGTTCGACGTCGCCGCGGACGTATCCGTATCCGCCGTGGACCTGGACCGCCCCGTTGCAGACGTCGACGGCGGCCTCGCCGGCGAAATACTTGGCCATCGAGGCCGCGACCCGCGGATCCTCCCCGGCGTCCTCCTGGCGGGCCGCCTCGCGGACGAGGGTGCGAGCGGCGTGGACCCGCGTCGCCATCTCCGCGATCCTGTGCCGGATCGTCCCGATGTCGGCGATCGGCCCGCCGAACTGCTCGCGCTCGCCCGCGTACGCGATCGCCTCGTCGAGCGCCGCCTGGGCCAGTCCGGTCGCCGCCGCGGCGATGCCGATCCGCCCGCCGGTCAGGATCGAGAGCGCGGCCGACAGCCCGCGGCCCTCCCCGGTCAACCTGTTGGCGGCCGGAATCCGCGCTCCGTCGAACCGCAGGCCCGTCGTGTCGCTCGCGCGCAGGCCGAGTTTGTGCTCCTTCGGGCCGACCGCGACCCCGTCGATCGACGTCGGGACGAGAAACTGCGTGACGCTGTCGGGATCGTCCGGGACGGTCCTGGCGAAGAGGATACACACCTCGCCCCGCTCGCCGTTCGTGATCCACTGCTTCTCGCCGTCGATCACGTACTCGTCGCCCTCCCGGCGCGCGACCGTCTCCATCTCCGCGGGGTTCGACCCGGCGCCGGGTTCCGAGAGGGCGAACATCCCGACGGGGCGACCGTCGGCCATCTCCGGCAGCCAGCGTTCCCGGTGGCGGTCTGAACCGAAGGACGCGATGCAGGACGTGGCGAGCCAGTGGACCGACAGCGCGGTCGCCACGGCGAGCGACCCGTAGGCCACCGCCTCGCTGACGACGGCGCAGGTGGTCCGGTCGGCTCCGACCCCTCCGTACCGCTCGGGGACGGTCAGCCCCGTCAGGTCCATCTCCGCCAGGCCGTCCCACGCCGTCTCGGGGAACCGCTCCTCGGCGTCGCGGCTCTCCGCGTCCGGGCGGAGTTCCGCCACTGCGAACTCCCGGACGGTCTCCGCGACGGCGCGCTGTTCCGCGGTCAGGCCGCTGTCGACCCCGGCGAGCATGCCCCCGTTCGTGGGCGCGCAGGGAAAACGGCCCCGCCCACAAAGGGTATCCCGACCCTGTCCGAACCGGAGACCATGCTAGCTGATGACATCCTCGGGGAGGAGCGAGGGAGAGCGGTCGTCGCGGGCGCGGTCGTCGTGATCGCGGCACTCGGCCTGATGGCCACGGCCGCCGGCCCGGTCGTGGCCCAGTCGGACACCATCACGCTCACGGTCTCGGTCGTGGACCAGGACGGCGACCCGGTCCCGAACGCGACGGTGACGGCGTCGTGGGACGGCGGGTCGACCCATCGGACGACGGCGGCCAACGGGAAGGTGTTTCTCGACGTGCCCGCGGGCGAGACGGTGACCTTCGCCGTCGACCACCCCGACTACGTACGAAACCGGCCGTTCAGGGCCACGCGGACGGACGCCGGGACGGTGACGATTCCCGTCGCCCGGACGGCGGGGTTCACCGTCGCCGCGGCCGACGACGCGGGGGACCCGATCGAGGGGGCGACCGTCTCGGTCGCGAGGAAGGGCCGCGTCGTCGCACGGGGGCACACGGACGCCGACGGGCGCTACTCGACCGGTGCCATCGAGGTCGGCACGTACGATATCAGCGTGACCAAGCCGGACTACCTCACCCGGCGGCTGACCGAGGATCTCGGGGGGGCGGTCACCCGGCGACTCACCCTCGAAACCGGGTCCGTCGAGTACCGGGTTCGCGTCCGTGACGACCATTTCGATCCGCCCCGTCCGATCGCGAACGCCACCGTGCAGGTGGGGTCCCTCGGGAGCGTCAGGACGCTCTCGGACGGCCAGGGGAGCATCGGCGTTCCGGTCAACACCGTCCAGACCGTCGAGGTGACCAAGCCCGGCTACCGGACGGTCACGCAACGCGTTCAGGTCGGCGAGTCCCCCGGAAACGTCACCATCGCGACCCGGCGCTCGGCGAACGTCTCGGTCGTCGCCACGAACCGGCGAGTGGTGGTCGGCGAACGCGTCACGGTCGAGGTGCGCGACGCCTACGGCGATCCGGTGGAGGGGGCGACCGTGCTCATGGACGGGTCGAGCGTCGGGACGACGGGCGCCGACGGGCGGTTCGCGGTCCCGGTCGAGGAGCGCGGGAGCCACGAACTCCGCGGACGGGTGAACGCCCTGACCAGCGATCCCGTCACCGTCGAGGGGGTCGTCCCCGCCGACGGAGAGACGCCGACGACGACCGCGACGGCGACCGACGACGGCACCGCGAGCGGACTCGCCCCCGGCTTCGGGGTCGGGGCGGCCGTCGCCGCGCTGGCGCTCATCGCGCTCGCCGGCCTCGTCGGGCGCCGGCTCTGACCGCCGCTCATCCGCGCAGGTACGCGGCGACCTCACCGGGCGCGACGGGGATTCCGCCCCCCTGGGCGAACGTCGAGGAGCCGCCCCCGCCGCCGCCGAACTCGTCGGTCACCTCCGCGACGACGGCCGACGCGTCGGGATCGCCGTCCGTCGCCACGACGAGGTAGGCCGTCTCCCCGCCGTCACCGGCCACGGCGATCACCTCTCCCCCGTCGGGGTCGCGCACCCGATCGCCGACCTCGTTCGGTCCGAACCCCTCGACCGTGCCGATCCGCCAGCGCCGCCCCCCGCGCTCGGTGGCGTCGAGGTCGGCGAGTCGCGCCGCGAGCACCTCGTCGGTGAGATCCCCGAGATCGGATTCGAGCGCGTCGCGCTCCTCGCGGAGGGCGGCGACCGCCTCGTCGAGCGACGCGACGCTCTCCCCCAGGTCACGGGCGGCGGCGAGCGCGGTCCGGTGGACGGTCGTCAGGTGCTCGATCCCCGGCGGGCCGACCGCGAACTCGACGCGCGTGAGCCCCTCGCCGGGGTTCGACCGGTCGCGGATCCCGATCGGTCCGATCTCCCGGGTGTTTCGCACGTGCGTGCCGCCACAGGCGGCGACGTCCCAGCCGTCGATGGTCACCAGCCGGATCGTCTCGGCGTCGGCCATCACGCCCTCCTCGGTCTTCGTGTTGAACGCCACCTCCTCGCGGGCCCGGGCGTCCGCGACCGGCACCTCCTCCCAGCGCACCTCCCGGGAGTCCCAGACCGCCCGGTTGGTGAGTCGTTCGAGTTCGACCAGCAGGTCGTCGTCGATCTCCGTCGGCGTCCGGAGGTCGACCCTGACCCGCGCCTCGTCGATGTCGAACCCGCCGTAGCCGAGGTCCTCACAGAGGCGGCGCCCGGCGCCGAACAGCGCGTGGCTCGCGGTGTGGGCGCGGGTGCAGTAGGTGCGGAAGGCGTCGTCGACGGCGCCACGGACGGTCTCGCCCGCCACGAACGGCGGTCGGTCGGCGAGCCGGTGGACGACGTCGTCCCCGTCCGTCCGGACGTCCTCGACGGCGACGTCACCGAGCGCGCCGCGGTCGGCCGGCTGTCCACCCCCCTCGGCGTAGAAATACGTCTCGTCGAGGACGACCTCCCGGCCGTCGACGCGGCGGACCGTCGTCTCGAACGTCCGTACCTCGGGCTCGTCCGGCGCGAGCGAACGCATGGGGCGAGGGAGGCGACCGACGGGCCTAAAGGTTAGCTCGACTCCTCGATCAGTTCGACGTCCAGGCGCTCCTCGATCGCCCGGACCGCCGTTCCGCCGACGCTCGCACGCGCGGCCCGTCCCTGCTCGACGGCCAGCACGGTCTCCTCGTCGGCGTCGACCTCGTCGGCGAGTTCCGCGACCGTCAGGCCGGCCTCGCGGCGCGCCCGCTCGACGCGCTCGCCGTAGTCGGACACCAGGTAGGGGAGCCGGTCGGCCTCGTAGTCCGTTCCCTCCTCGACCCAGCGGGTCGAATCGCCGCGGCTCGCGTCGTACATCCGCGCGGCGTTCCGGGCGGCCCGCCGGTTCCGCTCGCGCCCGGACGGCCCGCCCTCCCGGTCCCGGCTCGCCGCGTCGTCGCCACCGCGTCCCCGGGAGTCGTCGTGCGGGGCGCAGTCGGCACAGACGAGCAGGTCGGCGCCGGCGACGTTCGCCCGCCGGAGGTCCGTCGTCTCCCGGCCGCACAGCTCGCAGCTCCCGCCCCCGTCGCCGTCCCCCCCGCCGCCGGTGGAGTACTTCGCCATACCACGGCTAGTACCCCCCACGTTTTTAAAATCGCGCTTGGAACCGATCCCCCGTATCCCGGTGGAATCCTTCCGTCATGACGCCCGCGACCGTCGCGTTCCTCGCCCGTCCGCTCGTCGCCGGCGTGCCCGCCCTGACGACGGACGTGCTCGTCGTCTTCGCCGTCGTCGCCGCCGCGTTCGTCCTCTTCGTCACCGAGGCGCTGTCGGTCGACGTGACCGCCATCGGAATCATGGTGGCCCTGGTCGCGCTGGGGCGATGGACGGGGATCACGGCGACCGAGGCCATCGCCGGCTTCGCCAATCCCGCGACGATCACCGTCCTGGCGATGCTCATCCTGAGCGACGGCCTCGGACGGACGGGCGTCGTCCAGTCGGTCGGCCGGCGGATGGCCGACTTCGCCGGCGCGGACCAGTTTCGTCAGTTGCTCGCCACCGTCACCGTCGCCGGGCCGGTCTCCGGGTTCATCAACAACACGCCCGTGGTGGCCATCCTCGTCCCCGTCGTCTCGGACCTGGCCGACGACGGCGGGGTGTCGCCGTCGAAACTGCTCATCCCGCTGTCGTACGCCTCGATGCTCGGCGGCATGCTGACGCTGATCGGCACCTCGACGAACATCCTCGCCTCATCGGTCTCCGAGCGTCTCCTCGGCCACCCCTTCGGGATGTTCGAGTTCACCGGCCTCGGCCTCGTGGTGCTCGTCGTCGGCGCGGCGTACCTCCTGTTCGTCTGTCCCCGGCTCCTGCCCGAGCGGGTGCCGGCCGACGAGGGCTACCTGGAGGAGTACCGGGTGGACGACTACCTGACGGAGGTGGTGATCGATCCCGACTCGCCGATCGCCGGTCGGACCGTCGCCGACGCCTTCCCCGACGCGATCGACGCCGACGTGCTCCAGTTGGTCCGTGCCGGCGAGCGGTTCGCCGAGTCGCTCGGCCGCAAGGAGCTTCGGACCGGCGATCGACTCCGCATACGGACCGACCGCGAGACGCTCGCGGACCTCGTCGACCTCGACGGACTCTCGGTCGTGGGGACGCCCGAGGAGGGGGACCTGGAGACCGCGGGCGACGAGCAGACGCTCGTCGAGGTGGTGATCCCGTCGGGCTCGTTTCTGGTCGGGGAGTCCCTCGAATCCACCACCTTCCGCGAGCGCTACGACGCGACGGTGCTCGCCTTCCGCTCGCGGGGGGAACTCATCCGGACGCGCATCGAGGACGTGCGGATCCAGATCGGGGACACGCTGCTCGTCCAGGGGTCGCCCGGGAGCGTCGAACGGCTCGCGGCCAACCGCGATTTCATCGTCGTCCACGAGGTGAGCAACCCGGACTACCGGACCGAGCGGGCGCCGGTCGCGCTCGCGATCATCGCCGGCGTGGTCGCGCTCCCGGCGCTGGGACTGACCGACATCGTGGTCTCCGCGCTCGGGGGCGTCGTCGCCATGGTCCTGACCGGCGTGCTCCACCCGGGCGAACTCTACGACTCCGTGGACTGGAACGTCATCTTCCTGCTCGCCGGCGTGATCCCGCTCGGCGTCGCGCTGGACCGGACCGGCGGAGCGGCCCTCGTCGGCGGCGCGGTCGCCGGCTCCACCGCCTTCCTCCCCCCGATCGGCGTCCTCTGGGTGTTCTACCTGGTCACCGCGCTGGTCACGACGATGATCAGCAACACCGCGAGCGTCGTGTTGATGCTTCCCATCGCGGTCAGCGCCGCCCGCGACGTGGGCGCCAACCCCTTCGCGTTCGTGATCGCCGTCACCTTCGCGGCCTCGACGGCCTTCCTCTCGCCCATCGGCTACCAGACCAACCTCTTCGTCTACGGACCCGGCGGTTACCGGTTCACCGACTACGTCCGCGCCGGGACGCCGCTCCTCCTCGTGCTCTCGGTCGTCACCGTCGCCGGCATCGCCGTCACGTGGGGCGTGTGATTCCTCACTCCGACGACCGCGTGCGACTCGGCGACGGAATCACGCCGAGCGCCCGGAGCGCCGCCAGCCGCAGTCGCACGCGCTGGCGCCGGTACGGGCCGAGCGCGGCGAGGACCGCGTCGTCGTCGGGAGCCATACGCCCCCTATGTAGGCCAGCCTAACGAAGTCGGTGGTCGAGGCGCTCCCGACTCACTCTCGAGCGTATCCCTCCGGGTCGACCTCCAGGGGGCGGATCATCTCGTGGTTCGAGTGTTCGAGCATGTGGCAGTGCCAGACGTAGATGCCCGAGACGTCCCGAAACAGGCCGTCG
Source organism: Haloferacaceae archaeon (assembly GCA_042216285.1). Taxonomy (GTDB): domain Archaea; phylum Halobacteriota; class Halobacteria; order Halobacteriales; family Haloferacaceae; genus CAZMLQ01. The sequence goes on along the minus strand of JBDGUC010000002.1, from coordinate 77,456 downwards.
AACTCGCCGAAGTGGGCGACGACGCTGGTGACGTCGCCCGGCGGCGTGGTGACGGTGTCGAGCCCGTCTTCGTCCCGTCGGGCGTGTACCACGCCTCGGGGTGGCCATCGTCGATGGAGTCGACGGTACTGCCGTGGACGTGGACGACGTTGCGAACCTGTGGTTCGCCCTTCCGGGCGGGGAGGGTCGTATCGACGGGGAAGAGGTGTTCGCTCGGGAGTTCGTCGTTCGCCCAGTGGACCGAGACCGTCTGTCCCCGCTCGACCTCGAAGGTCGGCCCCGGAAACCGGCCCTCGTACCCCCAGATGGCGGTGTCGCCGAGGTCCGGATGGAACGACTGCGTCGCCTCCTGCATCGTCACCTCGTAATGCGGGTGGCCGTCCTCCCGCCCCGCGGGTCGCATCGTCTCCGGCGTGGGGAGGTCGGCGACGAACTTCGCCAGGTCCGGGGAGGCGTGGGAGTCGTCGCTCGACGTGGTCGTCTTCGCCTCCGTGGCCCCCTCGACGAAACCGTTACAGCCCGCGAGCAGGCCCGCGGTGGCGAGTGCGCCATTTCCCTTGACGAACGTTCGCCGCGAGGCGTCGTTTCGATCCGTCATCGACCGGCACGGTTTTAGGCACACCTAAAACAGTGCCGGTTTTGAGGCGAGCCGAAAATCCCGGATCCGATCGACGAGACGACACCCTGAAGTTTAGGTTTGCCTAATTCGGTGGCGATGAAGCTGACGCGACGCGACGTGCTCGCGGCCCTGGCGGCCACGGGCGTCGCCGGGGGCGTCGAGACGATGGCCCGCTCTTCCCCCGACTCCCCGGAGGTGACCGACCACGAGGTGGCGACGCTGGTCGCCGTCGCCGACGTCGCCTATCCGGACGAGGTGACGGGAGTCGCGTCGTTCGTCCGCGAGTACTCGGTCGCGCGCGTGAACGACGACCCCGACTACCGGACGGGGGTCCGCGACGCCATCGGGGCGCTGGACGACGCCGCGACCGACTGGTTCGACGGACGGTACGTCGACCTCGACGGTGAGACGCGCGCGGCGGCGCTCCGAGAGGTGGGCGCGCTCGCGGCCGACCCCGATCCGCGCGGGGTGCGGGGAGAGCGGATCCGGTATTACGTGCTCAACGAGTTGCTCTACGCGCTCTACACGACGCCGACGGGAGCGGGGCTGGCCGGGCTGGAGAACCCGCCGGGGTATCCAGGGGGTGACACCTCCTACCGGCGGGGGCCACGGGCGTGACCGACCGCACGCCCCGGCCGGACGCGGACGTCTGCGTGATCGGGGCCGGGCCGGCGGGCGCACTCGTCGCCCACGAACTGGCGACCGGCGGCCACTCGGTGGTCGTCCTGGAGGCCGGTCCGCGACCGGACTTCGACGACCGCCCCGCCCGCGAGGAGCGCGCGCTCCGGCCCGGGGCCCCGCCGCCGTGGGAGATGGGCGAGGGCGGCGGCCACGGCGACCGCGACGCCTACGCCTCGACCGGTCCGCGGGCGTACCCGCTCGATCGGGCGCGCGTGAAGGCCGTCGGCGGGAGCACGCTCCACTGGCAGGGGATGGTGATGCGCCTGCACGAACGCGACTTCCGCCTGCAAAGCGAGACGGGTCTGGGCGTCGACTGGCCGCTCTCGTACGCCGACCTCCGGCCGTATTACGCCCGGGCGGAGCGCGCCATGGGGGTCGCGGGCGCGAGCGACAACCCCTTCGCCCCGCCGCGCGAGCGCCCCTTCCCGCTGCCGGCGTTCCCGCCCTCGCACTCGGACGCCATCTTCGCGGAGGCCTGCGAGTCGCTCGGGATCACGACCCACTCGGTCCCGAACGCCCGGAACTCGACCCCGTACATGGGCCGGGGCGAGTGTCGGGGCTACGGCACCTGCAAGCCCGTCTGTCCCTCGGGGGCGAAATACGACGCCACCGCCCACGTCGACCGCGCCGAGGCGGCGGGCGCGCGGGTCCTCGACCGCGCCCCGGTACAGCGCCTCGAACACGACGACGCGGGCGAGCGCGTGACGGCCGCCGTCTACGCGACCCCGGACGGGGCGACCCACCGGCAGGGGGCCCGCGAGTTCGTGCTCGCGGCGGGCGGCGTCGAGACCCCGCGGCTCCTCTTGCTCTCCGATTCCCCCCAGTATCCCGACGGCCTGGCGAACGACTCGGGGGCGGTGGGCCGGTATTTCACCGACCATTTCTTCGCCGGCGTGGGCGGCGTGATCGACCGCCCCACGCGCCAGCACCACGTCGGGTTCAACACCACGGAGAGCCACCAGTTCTACGACCGGCCGGCGGACGGCTCGCGGACCGCGATCAAACTGGAGTTCCACAACTACGCGGGCCCGACGCCGGCCGACGTCGCCCTCTCGGGGTCGGCGCTCGGGGACGACCTCCTCGACGAGATCCGCCGGGAGTACGGGAATCACCTCGCGGTCGGCGCGCTGGTCGAACAGGTTCCGCAGTACGAGAACCGGATCGGACTGGACGAATCGCGGACTGACGACCACGGCAACCCCGTCCCCGACGTGCGGTGGTCGCTCGACGACCTGACGCGGCGGACGATCGAGCGCGCGAACGGGATCCAGCGCGCGATCCTCGACGAACTGGACGCGGACGTTCGCTGGGTCGTCGGCCCGGAGAACGCGGGCCCCGCCTTCCACCACATGGGGACGACGCGCATGGGGACCGACCCCGCGAGGAGCGTCGTCGGCCCCGACATGCGGACCCACGCCCTCTCGAACCTCACGATCGCCGGCAGTTCCGTCTTCCCGACGACGGGAGCGATGAACCCGACGCTCACGATCGCGGCGCTCTCCCTGTACGCCACAGACCGTCTCTCGGACCGACTCGCCGAGGAACCCGCCGGGACGACTTCCCGGCCGTGACGGCGCGCCCGCCGACGCTCCCGGGCCCGTTCCGGCGGGCGGCGGGCGAACACTTCGACAGGTATAAGTTATTTAGGCCGACCTAAAATCGTAATGCGCGATCGAATCGCACCAACGCGACGCGGGATCCTCCGTGCCGGCGTGGCGGTCGGAACGGCCGCGCTCGGGGGCTGTAGTTCCCTCTCGTCCGGCGGAGGGACCGAAACGGCGGACGAGGGCGGAGACGAGGCGCGCCCGGATCTCTCGGAGTTTCGTGGATCGAGTCCCCTCGTGGAGGACCGGCCGGAACCCGGCGGGACCTCCATCGCCGACCTCCCGGACCTCTCGGGGACGCTCACGCTGTACATCGGCGGCGGCGAGGGGGGGCTCTATCAGCAACTCGCCTCCCTGCTCGAGGAGTATTATTCGGACCTCACCGTCGACGTCCGGTTCACGGCGACGAACCAGATACTCACGGAGGGGAACAACGGCCAGGTGCGCGCCGACGTCTTCTGGGCGAACGACGCGGGATCGCTCGGCGTCGTGGACGACGCGGGCCTCGCCGCGGACGTTCCGTCCGGGACCAGGACGCTCGTTCCCGACCAGTTTCACACGAAGACGTGGGTCGGCGTGGCGGGACGCGCCCGCGCCGTCCCGTACGACACCGAGCAGTTCTCGAAAGGCGACGTCCCGACCGACATCTTCGCGTTCACCGACGTGGCGAATCTCGACGCGAAGATGGGGTGGGCGCCCACGTATCCGGCGTTCCAGGCGTTCGTCACCGCGATGCGGATTCTGCGCGGGAAGCGGAAGACGAAGGCGTGGCTGAACGGGATGCAAAACCGCGGCGACGGCGGGATGGAACAGTACAAGAACGAGTGGTACGTCTCGAACGCCGTCGCGGACGGCGACGTCGGCGCCGGCATCGCAAACCACTATTACACGATGCGCGTCATCTCCTCCCGATCGGACGCCCCGATCGACCTCGCGTTCACGAGCGGGGACGCGGGCGCGCTCGTCGACGTCGCGGGCGTCGAGGTCATGAAGGATGCGGACGATCCGGAGTTCGCCCGGAACTTCGTGCGCCACCTCCTGAGCGCGGAGGCCCAGGAGTTCCTCACGACGCGGTCGTTCGCCTACCCGATGATCGACGGCGTGAAGCCGGTCGATCCCCTCCCGCCGCTCGACGAACTCGACCCGCCGGAGATGGACCTCACGAAACTCGCCGACGTCCAGCCGACGATCGACCTTCTCAGGGAGACGGGGGTCCTCGACTAGTGCCGGTCGGCGATCGGATCGTCGGGGTCGTCGGTGACGGCGCGCGCGCGCCGTCGCTCGCCGTCGCGGCGCTCGCCGCCGCCGTCGCCGTGCTGGTCGTCTGCCCGGTGATCTGGCTGATCGTCCACGCCGGTCGGGCACCGCCCCGGGCGTTCGCCCTCGCCGGGTCACGGAGCACCCTCCAGGTCCTCCTCAACAGCGTCGTCGTCGTCGTCGCGGTGAGCGTCTGCTCGGTCCTGATCGGCGTCCCCCTCGCCGTCCTCACCGCCCAGACCGACCTGCCGTTCAGGCGGTTCTGGACCGTGACCGCCGCGCTCCCGCTCGTGATCCCCGAGTACGTCGGCGCGTTCGCGTTCGTCTCGGCGTTCGGTCCCCACGGCGTCCTCTCGGACCTGCTCGCCCCGCTCGGCGTCTCCGCCCTCCCGACCATCTACGGGCTGGGAGGGACCGTCCTCGTGTTCACCCTGTTCATGTATCCCTACGTCTTCCTCACCACGCGGGCCGGCCTCCTCTCGATCGACGGCACCCTCGTCGAGGCCGCACGCACCCTCAATCACACGAAGACGGGCGCCCTCCGGAAGGTCGTCCTGCCGCAGGTGCTCACCGCGGTCAGCGCCGGCGTCCTCCTCGTCGCGCTCGACGCGCTCGCGGACTTCGGGACGCCCGCGATCATGCATTACGACACGTTCATGCGCGAGATCTTCGTCCAGTACAACAACCCCGCGGCGCCCGGGTTCACCGCGCTGCTGAGCCTCCAGTTGCTCGCTGTCGTCGCGGTCGTCCTCGCCCTCGAATCCCGGATCGGCGAGAACGCGAGCACCCGCATCGGCGGCGAGGGAACCAACAGGTCGACCCGCCTCGCGCTCGGGCGCTGGCGCTGGCGCTGGCTCGCCCAGGCCTACCCCGCCGCCGTCGCGTCCCTCTCGCTCGGCGTCCCGCTGGCCATCCTCGTCCACTGGCACCAGCGGGCGGGGAACGTCTACGGCGGGTTCGCGTTCCACTGGTCGTACGGCCTCCACTCCGTCGAGGTGGCCGCGGTCGCCGCCGCCGTCGCGGTCGCCGCCGCGCTTCCGATCGCGTACGTCTCGTCGCGGTCATCGACCCCGTTCGCGGTGGTCGTCGACCGGCTCTCGTACGTCGGCTACGCCGTTCCCGGACTGGTGCTCGGCATCGCACTCGTCTACATCGGCGTCGCGTTCGTCCCCGCGCTCTACCAGACCGTTCCGATGCTCGTCTTCGCCTACGTCGTGCGCTTTCTCCCCCAGGCGGTCGGCTCCGTGCGCTCCTCGTTCCTCCAGGTCGACCCGCGGCTCACCGAGGCCGCGCGAACCCTCGGCCACTCGGGCGTCTCGACGTTCCGGCGGGTGACGCTCCCGCTCATCGCCCCCGGCGTGGCCGCCGGCGCCGCGCTCGTGTTTCTCACGACGATGAAGGAGCTCCAGGCGACGCTCGTCCTCCAGCCGACCGGGTTCAGGACCCTCGTGACCTACATCTGGATGGTACAGGAGGCGGGCTACTACAGCGAGGCCGCGGTCCCCGCGCTCGTCCTCGTGGGCGTCTCGGCGCTCTCGATGCTCGTGATCCTCGCCCGGGAACGGTACGATGTCTGAGGGGGGCCGGACGGCGGGGGCCGGGGGCGCGGGCGGCCCGTCCGTCGGACCCGGAGGCCGTCCGGGCGGGTGACCGATGGACCGACGCACGCCGCGACCCGGGACGCTCGCGCTCGTCCTCGCCGTGCTCGCCGGCGTGGTCGTGGTCGCCCTCTCGGTCCGGCTGTTTCCGTATCACTCGCTGAACCACGACGAGGGCGTCTACCTCCAGCAGGCCGCGCTCCTCCGTCACGGCCGGCTCTACCTGCGCCCCCCGGTCCCCGACGCGTTCCGACCGTGGTTCTTCGTCGCGTCCCCCGACGGCCTCTACCCGAAGTACGCGCCGTATCCGGCGATCCTCTACGCGATCGGGCTGTGGCTGGGCGACGCGCGCCTCGTCCTCGGGGTCGTGGGCGCGGCGGTCGTGGGACTCACCTACCTCGTCGGGCGCGAGGCGGCCGACCGACGGACGGGACTCCTCGCCGCCGCGTTCGTCCTCGTCTCCCCGCTGTTCGTGATCGACGCCGCCACGTTCCTCCCGTACGCGCCCGTGGCCGCGCTGAACCTCGGCTTCGCGTCCGCCTATCTGCGCTCGGAACGGACCGGGCGCCTCCGGTGGGCGCTCCTGGCGGGCGGTTGCATCGGCCTCTCGTTTTTCGCCCGGCCGTACACGGCGGTCCTGTTCGCCGGGCCGTTCGTCGTCCACGCGCTCTGGACGCTTCACGCTCGCCGCGACCGGTCGCTCCTCGCGCGTCGCGTCGCGACCGCCGGCCTCGGCTGCTGTGGAGTCGGCGCCGCTCTCGCGTACAACTGGGCGGTCACCGGCCATCCCCTGCTGTTCCCGTACCGGGCGTTCGCACCCGCCGACGGCCTCGGGTTCGGACGCCACGCGCTCCGCGGATACGCCCGCGACTACACGCCGGCGCTCGCCGTCCGCGCGAACCTGGTCGTTCTCCGGACGTTCCTCTCCCGGTGGGTCGCGGGCGGCCTCCTCGGGAGCACGCTCGCCGCGGTCGGCCTGGGGGGCGTTCTCGCGCGGGGGCGCGACGCCGACCCGAAACTCGTCGTTCTCGCCGGCCTCTACCCGAGCGTCGTCGTCGGGAACGTCTACTTCTGGGGGAACCTCAACCTGCTCGCGCCCGGCCTCGACCCGACCGGGGGGTTGATCCACTACCTCGGGCCGTACTACCACTTCGCCCTGCTCGCGCCGACCGCCGCGTTCGCCGCGCTCGGGAGCCGGCGGCTCTACGGGCGCCTGCGACCGCTCCTCGGTCGCCGCGACCGGCGGGCCGTGGCCTGCGTGGCCCTCCTCTGTTGTCTCCTCGTCGCGGGCGCCGGCGGAGTGGCCCTCGCCGGACCGCTCGAACGGAACGCCGCGGTCACGGACCAGTACCGGCGGGCCTACGCGCCCGTCGTCGACGGCGACGGCCCGCCCGACGGCGTGGTCTTTCTCCCGACGACGTACGGCCCCTGGCTCAACCACCCGTTTCAGGCCCTCCGGAACGACCCGGACTTCGACTCGCGGACGGTCTACGCCCTCGACGGCGTTCGCTCCCTGGCCGTGACCCGTGCGTATCCGAACCGGACGTACTACCGGTACGAGTACCGGGGGACGTGGCGGCCGACCGACGGATCCCCCGTCCGGCCGGCGCTCCGGCGCGTCCGCGTGACCCGCGGGCGGACCGTCGTCGAGACGCTCGCCGTCCGCGTCCCCCGTGGAGCGTCGTTCGCGGCCGTCCGGGTCGCGTCCGGGGGTACGCAGGCCTACTACGACCTGAACGCCACGGCCGGAACCCGGACGGTCGTGCTCGCCGTGAACGCGACGCGCGTCCGGGTCGGGGGTGACCTCGCGCCCGCGAACGTGGCCGGCCCGCGCTCGCTCCCGGTGAACGCGAGCGATCAGGTCGTCACGACCGTCTACGTCGAGACCGCACCGGGAAGCGGCGTCAGCTACCGCTCGCGGCTCCCCGTGGGGTCGCGTAACGGCACGCGCGCGGCGCTGACTCCCTACCTCGAAACGTGCACCGACCTCCGGACCTGCGGGGGCGGGGCGGCCGACCTGCCGGGGCGCGTCCCGTCGCAGTACGCCGTGAACGCGACCGTTCGAGCCGGGTCGGCGGTGGGAGGCGCGGCGCGGACGGGGCGTCCGGCGGGCAAACCCGCGTGAGGACCGGAGTCCACCGGTGCGTGGTGTGGGACCGTGCGTGGGGCCGTTCGTGGGACCGGATTCCACCGGTGCGTGGCGTGGGACCGGATTCGAACCACGGTCACTCCGCTTCGCTCCGTTCCCTGGTTCGAATCCGGACGGCGCACTCTCACTGCTCACTTCGTTCGCAGGAGAGTGCGTGGGACCGGATTCGAACCGGCGGACCCCTATGGGACAGCGCCCTCAACGCTGCGCCGTTGGCCTGGCTTGGCTACCCACGCGCACCGCGATTCGGCACCGTGTGGCGCCATGAATCCGTTACAGACGGGTTATGAAATGACTTTCCCTTTTCCGCCTCGCCCTCCGCCCCGATCGTCCCCGTCGAGTCGGGTGGTTTGCCGACGCTCGCACGCGGATTCGCTGACCGGGTACCTCGGATGCGTGACGGGTCGTCCCGCACGGCGCCGGCGCGCGCGTCGTCGCGCCGACGGGCGAACGGGACGCCGCGGTGCCGACCCCGACCTCCGGGATCAATCGACGTACAGCGAGTAGGTGATGATCGCGAAGCCGACGAGCGTCAGCAGGCTCTCGACCAGCACGCTCCCCCGGAGACCGAGCGGCGTCAACTGGTGGAGCAGGCCGGCCGCGATGGCGCCGACCGTCACCACGCCGAACCCGATGGCCAGCGCCCGCAGGGCGCGGGCCCCCGTCCGGGCGTAGGCCCGGTAGGACAGGAGGGTGATGAGGCCGCCGAGCGCGAGCGTCAGCGTCTTGATCACGACGATTGCGGTGATGATGTGGCTCATTTCGTCTACGTCTCCTTTCGCACCTCGCCCCAGAGCGACGCCAGCCGCTCGTCGGCGGTTCTGGCCGGACGCGTGATCGAGACGGTCAGGTCGCGCTCGTCGTTCAGTCCGAACGACACGTCCTCGAAGGCGACGCGATACTGGCTGGTGTGGTGGCCGTCCGGGCGTACCTGCGTCTCCTCGGCGAGCAGCGACGCCTCGGACAGCAGGTCGAGTTTCCTGTACGTCGTCGACATGGGGATGTCACACTCCTCGGCCACCTCGGAGGCGGTCATCGGCTCGTCGAGGTGGCGGATGATCGTCCTGCAGTCGGGGTCGTCCAGCGCGTCGAGCACCGCCTCTAAGTCGGGTGCCTCCTCCCGCCGGAGCGGGTCGCGCGCCATGGGCGCTCCCCCGGCGCCGGGATATTTAACTCACCGCGTTTCCCGCGTCCACGGTCCGGGGCCCGAACTGGTTCGGGGTTACGTACACGGGGACGGGCGCGAACGGGAGACGTATGAGCGCCACGACCGAGCCGCGAACGGAGACGTCCGTGACCGTCCGCGCGACCGGCCGCGTCCGCGACGCGCTCGGCACGCCGCAGTTCGAGTTCACCTTCCCGGGCGACAGGCTCCGTGATTTCCTCGACGCCCTCTTCGCGGAACACCCGGACCTGGAGGACCTGCTCGTCGCGGAGACGGAGGCCGACGCCACGGCCCACGGCTGGGCCACCCCGCCCGAGGACCTCCCGGGGACGTGGCGCAAGAACCCCGAAGGGGAGCAGACGCGCGCCTACGCCCGCGTCTGCGTGAACGGCCGGTTCAACGAACTCCTCGACGGGTTCGACACCCGTCTCGCGGACGGCGACCGCGTCGCGCTCATCTACCCGTTCATGTTCTGCTGTTGACCCCCACAAACGTCATTATTTTTAGTCCACCATTTTTCCTTCCGCGTCCCCCAGGTCCACACGGAATGAGCGTAACCAGCGTGGCACGCGACGACCCCTGGGCCCGAGACGTCGCCAAGATGCTCGTGGGATACGCGGTCGGAACCCTCGTGGCGGTCGTGCTGGTCTTCACCGTCCTCAGGTGGCTGTTCCTCGGACCGCCGTGACGGACGACCGCCCCGGGGACCGCCTCGCCCCGTCCTCCGCGGCCACCGACGCGCCCGCGCCGCTCGAACCCGTTCGATCCGAACGTGTCGGGGCGAACGGTTACCCGGCGTCGGGTCCGACCGTCGCCCGATGGTCGCCACCGACTTCGCGGCCGAGCGCGGCTACGACTCCGACGCGTTCCGGACGCACGTCCTCGACCGGACCGACCGCCAGCAGGTCGTGCTCGGCTACTTCGAACCCGGCCAGTTCATCCCCGTCCACGCCCCCGACAGCGACCTCGCCGTGACCGTCCACCGCGGCGAGGGGGTCGTCGTCGACGGGGACACCGATCACCGGGTCGAACCGGGGAGCGTCGTCGCCGTCCGCGCGGGCGTCGAGCGGGGGATCCGCGCGGAGACGCGGCTGGAGGCGACGCTGGTCGCGTCCCCGCCGCCGGGCGACGACGAACACGAACCGGTCCGCGAGGGACTCCGGCGCGGCGTCTTCAGACGGGAGTGACGCGGTCCGGTCGATCCCTGGATCACACCCTTGCGGTGACGGCCCTGACGGGCCGACGCGCGCCCGAATCGGTTCGCCCGGTCCGACCGGAAGACGTACATGTTCGGGGAGAACTACCTCCCTCCCGGGTGTAAACGCGCGACCATGCCGACTGCGAAACTCGACATCACGCTCCCGGAGGGCATCTGGATCGGCGACGTCTCCGTCGCTCACCCGACCGCGACGTTCACCGTGCTCGCCGCGCTCGGCGGCGACGAGACCGGCGTCGGACTGCTCGAAGTCGACGCGGACGACCCCGGGATCCTCCTCCCGGAGATCGAGGGTGCTACCGGGGTCGAGTCGATCGAACCGCTCCGGATGACCGGGTCGGAGGCCCTCCTCCAGTTCGAGACCACCGAGCCGCTGTTGCTCACCATCGTCCGTAGCTCGGGCATCCCGCTCGAACTGCCCGTGACCATCGTCGACGGGACGGCGTCGATCGAGGTGACCGGGCCGCGCGACCGGCTCTCGACGCTCGCCGACCAGCTCGACGCCATCGGGATGGCGTTCGACGTGAGGTACGTCCACCAGGCGGTGGATCCGGGCGAACTGCTCACCGAGGGCCAGCGGGAGATCCTCACCCGCGCCGTCGACCTCGGCTACTACGACACGCCCCGGCGGTGTACCCTGACCGGTCTCGCCGACGACCTCGGGGTCGCGAAGTCGACCGCGAGCGAGCGGCTCCACCGGGCCGAGGAGAAGGCGATCAAGACGTTCGTCGCCGACGCCGTCGAGTTCGACCGGGAACCGCCCCGGATCGACTGATCGGGGGACGGACGCCGGACGTGCCACGTCCGGAGGGCGGAGCGCTAGTCGGCCCGGCCCGCGGCGGCGGGCCCCTCCACGTCCCGGTCGGTCGCCTCGTCGGGCACGTCGTAGGGGTAGGCCCCGGTGACACAGCCGAGACAGAGGTCCGCGCGGGACTCGCCGAGCGCGTCGGCGACGGCGTCGACCGAGAGGTACGCCAGGCTGTCCGCCCCCACGACGTCGTTGATCTCGGAGACGGACCGATCGGCGGCGAGAAGCTCCTCGCGGGAGGCCATGTCGATGCCCATATAGCAGGGGGCGACGATCGGCGGCGCGCCGATCCGGACGTGGATCTCCTCGGCGCCGGCCTCGCGGATCAGATCGACCAGCTGGGTCGAGGTGGTCCCCCGGACGATGCTGTCGTCGATGAGCGTCACCCGGCGCCCCTCGACGGTCGAGCGGATGGGATTGAGCTTGAGCCTGACGGCCCGCTCGCGCTCGTCCTGGGTCGGCATGATGAACGTGCGCCCGACGTACCGGTTTTTCATCAGCCCCTCGGCGAACGAGACGTCGGCCCCGTCGGCGGCGGCGGCCTCGGCGTAGCCGGAGGCGAAGGCCCGGCCGGAGTCGGGCACGGGCATCACCACGTCGGCCTCGACACCGCTCTCGGCCCAGAGCGCGCGCCCCAGGTCGCGCCGGACCTCGTAGACGAGGCTCCCGTCGATGATCGAGTCCGGGCGGGCGAAGTAGACCTGCTCGAAGAAACAGTGGGCCGAGCGGTCGCGGTCGACGAGCCGGTAGGTCTCGAACCCGGAGCCGTCGGGGGCGAGCACCACGAGTTCCCCCGGCCGGACGTCCCGGACGAGTTCGCCGTCGAGGGTGTCGATGGCCGCCGACTCCGAGGCGATGACGTAGCCGTCGTCGAGTTCGCCGATGCAGAGCGGGCGGTTGCCCAGCGGATCGCGGACGCCGAACACCGTGTCGTCGTGCATCACGGTCAGCGAGTACGACCCGTGGATGCGCTCCATGGTCCGCTTGACCGCACGCACGAGGTCGGCCTCCAGCAGGTTGCGCGCCAGGTCGTGGGCGATGACCTCGGTGTCGCCGTCGGAGGTGAAGGCGTGGCCGCGCTCGGCGAGGTCCGCGCGGACCGCCTCGGCGTTGACCAGGTTGCCGTTGTGCGAGAGGCCGAGCGATCCGGACTTGAACGAGACGGCGAAGGGCTGGGCACAGGAGGCGTCGATCCCCCCGGAGGTCGGGTAGCGCACGTGACCGATCCCCGCCGATCCGCGCAGGCCGGCGATGTCGTCCGCGTCGAACGCGTCGCCGACGAGCCCCATCTCCACGTGGGTGTGCTGCTGGAAGCCGTCGTGGGTGACGATGCCCGCCGACTCCTGTCCGCGGTGCTGGAGTGCGTAGAGCGCGTAGTAAAGCGGCCGGGCGACGTCGCGGTCCGCGAGCGAGACCCCAGCGACGCCACACTTTTCTGTCATCCCCGTGCCGGGGTCGGCTGCCATGCTCTGCGGTTCGGAGGTCCGGAGGCAAAAACCCTCCCCATCGCCGCGACCCGACCATCGTCACGCGCGGCGACGGCCCCGACGCCCGCGCGCGATCAGAGTCGCTCGTCCGGGGACGAACCCGAAAACCGGACGGGGCCGGTCACTCGCCGGCCTTCGACTCCCACTCGTAGTCGCGCCGCTTGGCCGACTTCCCGAAGCCACACGAGGAACAGACCTTCTTCTTGACGTGGTAGGACTTCTCGCCGCACCGCCGACACTTGACGTGCGTGGTGGTGTTCTTCTTGCCCTGGCTCGGCGTTCCTGCCCCGGTCATGTCTCTATCGTGACGAGGTTGTCGCCCCGTATAACCGTTGTGTCTCCGACCGCCCGGACGTCCTCGTCGAGGGTCGGCTCGTCGTCCTCGGGCGGATCGAGGACGACGTTCATGTGCTGGTCGTAGCCCGCGAGCGTGCCGTGGAACGCGCGGCCGTCCTTGAGGTGGACGGTGACCGGCCGGTCGAGCGCGTCCTCCAGCACGTCGAGTGGGCGTCCGCTCATGTCCACAGTGGACCACGCGCGGGGGTTAAACGTACCGGAGCGCCGGCGAGAGGGACCGGGACGCCGACCGGTCGGAACGCCGACTGGCGGCCCACGCGGAGTCTTCCGGCGACGGCCGGTGGTTCGGATGCGTCCGCGAATGCTCGCGTGCGCGCCTCGAACGGCGCGCACACCGGGTCCCGACTCCAACGACGGGGGCTTTCGAGGTGACTGCAGTAGTACCTCCACGCTTCTCTGAACAGTGCCACGGTCGACCCGCGTAACTTTTACCACTCCGGCCGCTACCCCCGCCCACCGAGACGCCCGCGGGTAACGTGTGACGGCACACGAGCGGGGACACGCTGACGCGACAACGCCGGGGCCGTCGGCCCCACGGGACGCGGATTGCCCCTGCCACGCGACGTGGCGTTTCATGCCAACCATGGAAATAGAAATTGCGACGATCGGCGGTTACGAGGAGGTCGGACGGCAGATGACCGCCGTCCGGGCCGGCGACGACGTCGTGGTGTTCGACATGGGCCTCAACCTCTCGCAGGTCCTCATCCACGACAACGTCGAGACCGAACAGATGCACAGCCTGGACCTGATCGACATGGGCGCCATCCCGGACGACCGGGTGATGTCCGACCTCGAAGGGGACGTGCAGGCCATCGTGCCCACCCACGGCCACCTCGACCACATCGGGGCCCTGTCGAAACTGGCCCACCGCTACGACGCGCCGATCGTGGCGACGCCGTTCACCATCGAACTGGTCAAACAGCAGGTCCAGGACGAGAACAAGTTCGAGGTCGACAACGACCTGGAGAAGATGGACGCCGGCGAGCGCCGGCGGATCGGCGAGCGCTGTTCGCTGGAGTTCGTCAACGTCACCCACTCCATCATCGACGCGATCAACCCCGTCCTCCACACCCCCGAGGGGTCGATCGTCTACGGCCTGGACAAGCGGGTCGACCACACGCCGGTCATCGGCGACCCGATCGACATGGACCGGTTCCGCGAGATCGGCCGCGAGGGCGAGGGCATCCTCTGTTACATCGAGGACTGCACCAACGCCGGCAAGAAGGGCCGGACCGCGAGCGAGGCCGTCGCCCGGCGCCACCTGAAAGACGTGATGTACAGCATGGAGGATTACACCGGCGGCATCATCGCCACCACGTTCTCCTCGCACATCGCCCGGGTGAAGTCGCTCGTGGAGTTCGCCAAGGAGATCGGCCGCCAGCCGGTCCTGCTCGGCCGGTCGATGGAGAAGTACTCCGGCACCGCAGAGCGCCTGGACTTCGTCGAGTTCCCCGGCGACCTGGGGATGTACGGCCACCGCAAGAGCGTCGACCGGACGTTCAAGCGGATCATGAAGGAGGGGAAGGGGAACTTCCTCCCCATCGTCACCGGCCACCAGGGCGAACCGCGCGCGATGCTCACCCGCATGGGCCGCGGCGAGACCCCCTACGAGATCGACAACGGCGACAAGGTGATCTTCTCGGCGCGGGTCATCCCCGAGCCGACCAACGAGGGCCAGCGCTACCAGTCCGAACGCCTGCTGCGGATGCAGGGCGCCCGCATCTACGACGAGATCCACGTCTCAGGCCACCTCCGCGAGGAGGGCCACTACGAGATGCTGGAGACGCTCCAGCCCCAGCACGTCATCCCGGCCCACCAGGACCTCGAAGGGGTCGCGCCGTACGTCGACCTCTGTGAGTCACAGGGGTACGCGCTCGGGCGCGACCTCCACGTGACGCGGAACGGCAACATGATCCGGCTGGTATAATGCCGTCCGACGCGACGGAACAGCGCGTGCTCGCCGCGGTCAGCGAGCGCCGCGAGCGGGTCAACGCCTCCCTCGACGACTACCTGCCGCCCGACGAACCCGAGCGCCTCTGGGAGGCCTCCCGCTACCTGCTGAAAGCCGGGGGCAAGCGACTCCGGCCGACCGTCCTCCTGCTCGCGGCGGAGTCGATCGCGGACGTCGAACCGCTCTCGGCGGACTACCGCTCGTTTCCCGCCCGGAACGGCGACGTGGTCGACGTGATGGCCGCCGCGGTCAGCATCGAAGTGATCCAGTCGTTCACCCTCATCCACGACGACATCATGGACGAGGACGACCTGCGGCGCGGCGTCCCGGCCGTCCACCGGGAGTACGACCTCTCGACGGCCATCCTCGCCGGTGACACGCTCTTCTCGACGGCGTTCGAGATCATGATGGACACCGGCGCACCGCCCGGGAACGTCCTGGAGACGGTGCGGACCCTCGCCGAGACCTGTACCTGCATCTGCGAGGGCCAGTCCCTCGACGTCGAGTTCGAGCACAGACGCGAGATCACGCCCGACGAGTATCTCGACATGGTCGAGCGCAAGACCGCGGTACTGTACGGCGCCGCCGCCGCGACCCCCGCGATCCTGCTCGGCGCCGACCGGGCGACCGTCGACGCCCTCTATCGCTACGGGGTCGACGCCGGGCGGGCGTTCCAGATCCAGGACGACGTGCTCGACCTGACGGTGTCGAGCGAGCGCCTGGGCAAACAGCGCGGCTCCGACCTCGTCGAGGACAAGGAGACGCTCATCACGCTCCACGCCCGCCAGCAGGGCGTCGACGTGGACGGGTTGCTCGACGCGACCGACGTCGAGTCGGTCACGGAACCCGAGGTCGAGGCCGCAGTGGCGAAACTGCGCGCGTCCGGGAGCATCGACCACGCGCGCCGGACCGCCGAGGACCTGATCGTCCGGAGCAAGGAGCGTCTCGGGGTCCTCCCCGACAACGAGTCCCGATCGCTGCTCGCCGACATCGCAGACTACCTCATCACCCGGGGCTACTGACCCCTCCCCGACGGGCCGGACGGCCCGCACTCCCCCGCCGGCACCGCCTGCCAGAACCCACGACCGTTTTCCTCCCCCGGCCGGTAGTCGTGGCCGATGGACTCGGAGCTTCGCGAGCGCGTCGAACGCGCGGCCGAGCGCCACGCGCTCTACAACGCGCTCGCACACGACGCGGACGCAGACGTGGGGGCCGTCGTGGGCCCGCTGATGAGCGAGAACCCCGACTTCCGACCCCACGGCGACGAGGTGCCCGGCGTCGTCGCCGGGGTGGTCGCCGAGGTGAACGACCTCACGCCCGCCGAGCGCCGGGAGCGGCTGGCCGACCTCGATCCGGCCCTGCTGGCCGACCTCGACGCCGACGAAGACGACGAGGAGGAGCCGCCGCTTCCGGACCTCCCGAACGCCGAACCCGGCGAGGTGGTGATGCGCGCGGCACCGAACCCGAACGGGCCCTGGCACCTCGGTCACGCCCGGATGCCCGCCGTGATCGGGACGTACAAGGAGCTGTACGACGGCCGGTTCATCTGCCGGTTCGACGACACGGATCCCGACACCAAGCGGCCGGACCTCGACGCCTACGACGCCATCCTGGCGGACGTCGCCTACCTCGGATTCGACCCCGACGAGGTGATCCTGGCCAGCGACCGCCTCGAGATCTACTACGAGCACGCCCGTCGGCTGATCGACGCGGGCGGCGCCTACACCTGCTCGTGTGGCGCCGAGGAGTTCTCCGAGATGAAGAACGCGGGCGAGGCCTGCCCCCACCGCGACAAAGGGATGGAGACGGTCCACGAGGAGTTCGACGCCATGGTCGCGGGCGAGTACGACGCCGGCGAGATGGTGCTCCGGGTGCGGACCGACGTCGAGCACCGGAACCCCGCGCTCCGGGACTGGGTGGCGTTCCGGCTGATCGACCGCCCCCACCCCCGGCCGGAGGCGGCCGACTACCGGTGCTGGCCGATGCTCGACTTCCAGTCGGGAATCGACGACCACCTCACCGGCGTCACGCACATCATCCGCGGCATCGACCTGCAGGACTCCGCGAAGCGCCAGCGGTTCGTCTACGACTACTTCGGCTGGGAGTATCCCGAGGTGATCCACTGGGGTCACGTCCAGGTCGACGAGTACGGCGTGGCGCTCTCGACCTCGACGATCAAGGAGTCGATCGAGACCGGGGACCTGGAGGGGTGGGACGACCCCCGGGCGCCGACGCTCGCGTCGCTCCGCCGCCGGGGGATCCGGGGGGCGGCCATCGTCGAGGCCATGGTCGGCCTCGGCACGTCCACCTCGAACGTCGACCTCTCGATGTCGTCCATCTACGCCGCCAACCGCGACCTGGTCGACGACGACGCCGATCGGTACTTCCTCGTGCGCGACGGCGAGCGGTTCGGCGTCGAGGGGGGGCCGGACGCGGGCGAACCGCCGCGCCACCCCGACCACGAGGAGCGCGGTCGGCGGACGGTGCCGGTCGACGACGCCGTCCTGCTCGAACCCGCCGACGTTCCCGCCGACGGGGAGCGGACGTGGCTCAAGGGCTACGGGTGCGTGCGCCGCGCGGGCGATTCGCTCGTCTGGACGGGCGACGACATCGACGCCGTCCGCGAGGGGGGCGTGCCCGTGGTCCACTGGGTGCCCGCCGATCGGAGCCTGCCGACCCGGATGCGGACCATGGACGGCGACGTGACGGGCCGGGCAGAACCCGCCTTCGCCGACGCCGCGGTCGACGAGGTGATCCAGTTCGAGCGTGTCGGGTTCGTCCGGGTCGACGAGCAGGGCGAGGAGCGCGTGGTCTACTACGCCCACCCCTGAGCCGACCGTCGCGGCGCCGGGCGCGAGCGGCGGCCGGTCGCCCGTCTCCGGGGCCCGTGGCCGGACGGGAGCCGGTCGTCCCCGGGGACCCGTTTATGGTCGTGTAGCACCCCGTTCGAGCCATGGGCGACGAGAACGCCGACGCCGGCTCTCCGCCGGAGTCGAGGGCGATTCCCCACTGGTACAGTCCCCCGGACGACGTGCTGGCCGTCACCGAGGGCGACGGCGTGTGGGTGTACGACGACGGGGGGAGCGAGTATCTGGACTTCCTCTCGCAACTCTACTGCGTGAACGCCGGGTACGGCAACGAGGCCATCGTGACCGCCATCGCGGAGCAGGCCCGACGCGTCCCGTACGTCTCTCCCGCCAAGAACAGCGACGTGCGGACGGCGCTGGCCGATCGGCTGGCCGAGGTCGCGCCGGGCGACCTCTCGGACGTCTACTTCGCCGTCTCGGGCAGCGAGGCCAACGAGGCGGCGGCCCACCTCGCCCGCGAGTACACCGGGGGGAGCAAGATCCTCACCCGGTACCAGTCGTACCACGGCTCGACGCTCGCGACGGCGGGATTCACCGGCGATCCGACGACCCGCAACGCGATGGAACGGCGGGTCGGGTCCACGGGGACGGTGAAGTTCCTCCCGCCCGTGGTCCACGATTCCCCCTTCGACGGCGACACGCCCGAGGAGATCGGTCGGCAGGCGGCCGATCACGTCGAGTACGTGATCCGCAACGAGGGGCCGGACTCGGTCGCGGCGGTGCTGACGGAGCCGATCGGGGGCGCGAGCGGCGCCTACGCGGCCCCGGACGGCTACTTCGCCCGCCTGCGGGAGATCTGTGACGAGTACGGCGTGCTGTTGATCGCCGACGAGGTCATCTGCGGGTTCGGCCGGTGTGGCGACTGGTTCGGCGTCGACACCGAGGGCGTGGTTCCCGACCTGCTCACCTTCGCCAAGGGGGTGACGAGCGCGTACGTCCCGCTGGCGGGCGTCGTCGCCGCCCCCGAGATCGGGCGCACGATCCGCGAGGAGGGGATCGAGGTGGGACAGACGTTCGCCGGTCACCCGCTCGGCTGTGCGGCGGGGCTCGCGGCCCTCGACGAGTACGAGGACGGCCTCATCGACAACGTCGGCGACCTGGCGCCCGTCCTCGAAGCGCGGCTCCGGGACCTCGAAGACCGTCACGAGGCGGTCGCGGCGGTCCGCGGTCGCGGGTTCCTCCAGTCGGTCGTCTTCGCCGACCCCGCGACCGGCGAACCGTTCTACCATCCGTGGGTGGAGGGCGACGACGGGGGAGCGACGGAGAACCCGGTCGAGGCGGTCGTCGCGGCGTGCCGGGAGCGCGGACTGATCGTCGGATCCGGCCGCCCGCCCGTGCAGGTGCTCGTCGCCCCGCCGCTGGTGATCGACGAGCAGGAGATCGAGACCGGCGTCGAGCGACTCGATGCCGCCATCGAATCGGTCTTCTGACGACGCCGCGGACCGTCCCCGGGCGTCCCGGTCCGGATCGGCCGCGTCGGTCCGCGTCGGTCCGCGTCGGTCCGCGTCGATCCGCGTCGATCCGCCACTCGACGGCCCCGGCGGCCGCCGACCTCGACCGGTCGCCGGCGGCGCGAAGGAAAGAGAGTAGTAGGGGGATGGCGGACCCGGTAGTAACCCCCGCATGACCCGCTCGGAGATCGTCGTCGTCTCGGGCGTCGGCGACGACGCCACGGAACTCGGCGCGTTCGACGCCGCGCTCGCGGACGCCGGCCTCCACAACTACAACCTCGTCACGCTCTCGTCGGTGATCCCGCCGGGGACGACGGTCGTCACCCGCGACCGGTTCGCCCGGGACGCGGATCTCGCTGTCGGCGACGCCGTCGCCGTCGTGCTCGCGTCGGCCACGACCGCCGAGGGCGGATCCGTCGCCGCCGGCCTCGGCTGGGCGACGTCGCCGGAGGGCGGCGTCTTCTTCGAGGTCACCGGAGAGACGGAACAGGCGTGCCGGGACGCCGTCGCGGCCTCCCTCGACGGCGCCCGCGCCCGGCGGGACTGGAACTGGCAGGACGGCGCCGTCCGCACGGCAGTCCACCGCTCGGATCGGCCGGCGGCCGCCGTCGTCGTCGGGGTCTACGGCTCGATCGACGTCGACTCCCTCCCCGTCAGCGGGTGATCGGGCCGACGGACCGACCGATCGGCCGCTCCCGATCGCGGCCGCAGGTTTATGATCCCGGACGGCGACCTGCACACCGATGGCGATAGATCCGAACTTCGAGGAGAGCCGCGAGATCGTCGACGAACACGAGGGACACGACGTCTGGGGACCGGTCGACGAGCCCGAGAAACTCGGCATCCACGGCACCCACGTCGCCGTCGACTTCGACGTCTGCATCGCCGACGGCGACTGCGTCGACAGCTGTCCGGTCGACGTCTTCGACTGGCTCGACACGCCCGGCCACCCCGAGAGCGAGCGCAAGGCCGATCCGGCCCGCGAGACCCAGTGCATCGACTGCATGCTCTGTGTCGACGTCTGTCCGGTCGACGCCATCGACGTGGACGGCGGGCGGCCCAACCGGGTCTGAGCCGGCCGCCGGCGGGCGATCAGTTCTCCGCCTCCGGCGCGCCGTCGTATCGCTCGCGCTCGGCCCGCGCGACCGGCCCGCCGTAGGCAGCGACGAGCGGCTTGCAGGCCTCGCCGAGCGCGCGCATCGCCGCTCGCCGCGAGACGAACTCCAGTTCCTCGACGACCCGCTCCCACGGGTGGCCCTGGAGCACCTTCCGGACGAGGAGGCGTTCGGCCCGCGCGTCGAGGCCGTCGAGGTCGTCGATCAGGCCGGCGACGGCCAGGCGGGCGACCGCGCCCGGCGCGGCGGCGTACAGTCCCGGCCCGTACGCGGCGGCGGCGACGACGCGCCACTCGTGGTCCGAGAGGGTCGGATCGACCGGCGCCGCCGTCGCCCGGAGCGCGCGCCGGACCACGTCGGGGGCACAGTCCCGGAGCGGATCGGCGAGGACGCCCCGCGCCCGGTCGCGGAACCGCCGGGCGTGGCGGTCGCGGAGGGCCCGCCCCGCGTCGCCGGTCGGGCGGAGCACCACGGCCGAGTACGCCCCGCTTCGCTCGTTGCGCGTCGTCGAGAGGTGGACGGTCCCGTAGCCACTCGCGGCCCAGAAGTCGAGCAGGCGCGGCGTGGCGCCGAAGCCGGCGCCGAGCCAGTCGACCCCGTCGCCGACTTCGCCGGCGATTTCGGCCAGCAGGTGCGAGCCGAGTCCCCGCGAGCGGACCGCGCCGTGGGTGGCGATCCGGAGCACGCGCTCGCCGACCGGGACGCCCGCCTCAGCGTCGCGCAACTGGCTCGTCAGCACGTCCGGGATCATGTGGCCGCGGATCCGCTCGCCCCCGTAGATCCGCCGCCGCCGGTCGGCGTCGAGTCCCCCCTCGCGGGCCAGCAGGGCGACCGAGACGACGTGGCCGTCGTGGACGAGCGCCCGGACGCGGACGTTTGGCGCGTCGAGCAGGCGCGCCAGGTCGTCGGGTTCGGTCCGGTAGTGGGCCAGCGCGAGCAGGCCGAACGCCTCGCGCAGGCGGTGCTCGTCGGCGAGGAGGTCGTCCGGGTCGAGGGCCTCGTAGGCGACCGTGTCGGGCGTCGCGTCGGCCACCGCCGGGTCGACGGCCGGGCGGGCGTCGAGCAGGAGGGCGCGAAACGACCACGCCTCGACGGGGTCGTTCCGGGCGTATCGAACCGGGTCGTCCATCTCGACGTCGGTGACGGCGAACTCGCTCGCGGCCAGCCGATCCCGAAAGCGCACGGCGAATCCCCGGCCCGCCCCCTCGTAGCCGTGGACGGTCGTGACGAAGGCGACGGCCGGCGCGGCGAGCAGGGCGGACAGTCGCCGGACGGGGAGGCCGGCCGCCTCGTCGACGACGACGGCGTCCGCCTCGGGGGCCCGTTCGGCGGCCGTCGCCGGCGGCGCGAACCACACCCGTCCGCCGGCCCCGGTCCCGGTCCGCAGGTCCCGGTCGTCGCTCGCGTCCGCGTCGAGCGCTCCGAGGTCGGCGAGCAGGGCGCGGGCGCGGACGAACGCCTCGTCGGCCCCGCGCTCGTCGGGGGCGGTGACGAGGATCGACCGGCCGCCGGCGGCCAGCGCCCCCGCCGCCAGGCCGGCGGCCGCCGACTTCCCCCGGCCGCGGTCGGCCTCGACCACGACCGCCTCGCCCGGGTCGCGCAGGCGTTCGAGCGCCCGGACCGCCCGGACCTGGTCGCCGGTCAGGCAGGCCCCGTACGCGGCCCGTGGGAACGCCCCGGCGTCGGCGTGGGTCGACGCCGACGCGGCCGCAGACCGGTCGCGAGCCGGTCGCGTTCCGGGACCGGTCCGCCCGTCGCGTACCAGGCGCCCGGCGTCCACGTCCACGACCGAGACGCCCGGATGGGTCCGGAGGGTGTCGACCAGCCGTCGGCGAAAACGTCCGCCCGCGTCGCTCGCCTCGAACGGCGGGACGGCCAGTCCCGCGTCGAAGTCGGTCGTTGCGTCGGGCCACGCGTCGAGCGCCGGGACGACCAGGACGAGCAGTCCGCCGCCGTCGACGGCGCCACAGACCCGCCCGAGGACGTTGGGCGAGAAGCCGGCGTGACAGTCGAGGACGACCGCCTCGCGGGTCGACCCGAGGAGGTCGCCGCTCCGTTCCGGCGGGACCCGCTCGACGACCGGGAACCCGAGGTCTGCGCGGTCGCTCACGGCCGTCGCCTCCGGACTCACCGCCGCCAGGGCCTCGCCGGCGGCCGCGAGCCCCGCCGTCCGGTCGCCGGACAGCGCGAGCAGGCGACGCTCGTCGGCCGCGCGGGCCTCCGCGGCGAGCGCACGGGCGTGTGTGGCGACGTCGTCCGTCCCCTGTCGGGGCCGCTCCATGCCCTCACGTCGGGACGGGAACGTAAGGCGGTTTCCCGTGCGTCGGGATGACACGCCCCCGAGGGTTTGGACACGCTTTTATGCGGTGGGGGGCAACTCGCCGATAACCCCGTCCGAGGTTGATGATGCCGTCCGCCGTCAGGGACGCGGCCCGGCGGGCGGCGCGAGCCCACGGACGGGAGGTGATACCATGTCAGTTTACGTCGATTACGACACGCCGGCGGACCTCGCCGACGACGCCCTGGAGGCGCTCGAAGTAGCGCGGGACACGGGCGCGGTGAAGAAGGGAACCAACGAGACGACGAAGGCGGTCGAGCGCGGCAACGCCGCGCTGATCCTCGTCGCCGAGGACGTCTCCCCGGAGGAGATCGTCATGCACCTGCCGGAACTCGCCGACGAGAAGGGAGTTCCGTACGTGTTCGTCGAGACCCAGGACGAACTCGGCCGGGCCGCCGGCCTGGAGGTCGGGAGCGCGGCGGCGGCGATCGTCGACGCCGGCGAGGCAGAAGAGACCGTCGAGGACGTCGCAACCAAGGTCGAGGACCTGCGCTAGACCGATGTCCGCCGAAGAGGAGACCGACTCCACGCCCGCCGAGGTCATCGAGGTCGTCGGCAAGACCGGGATGCACGGCGAGGCGATGCAGGTGAAGTGCCGCATCCAGGAGGGGGGCAACCAGGGCCGCATCATCACCCGGAACGTGCTCGGCCCCGTCCGCGAGGGCGACGTGCTCCAGCTCCGCGAGACGCAGCGCGACGCCGACTCCATCGGGGGGCAGTGATGTCCGGGACGCGAACCTGTGACTACTGCGAGTCGGAGATCGAACCCGGCACGGGCACGATGTTCGTCCGGACCGACGGCACCGTCGTCCACTACTGCTCCTCGAAGTGCGAGAAGAACGCCGACCTCGGCCGCGAGGCGCGCGACCTGGAGTGGGCCGGCGAGCGGGACGAGGGGACCGGCGGATGAGCGACGGGGACGACGAGACCGAGCGCACGTTCGTGATGGTCAAGCCCGACGGCGTCCAGCGCGGGCTGGTCGGCGAGATCGTCTCCCGGTTCGAGGACCGCGGGTTGAAGCTCGTCGGCGCGAAGTTCATGCGGATCGACGAGGTGCTGGCCCACGAACATTACGCCGAACACGAGGACAAGCCGTTCTTCGAGGGGCTGGTCGACTTCATCACCGCCGGTCCCGTGATGGCGATGGTCTGGGAGGGCCAGGACGCGACGCGGCAGGTCCGCCGGATGATGGGCGCGACCGACCCCGCCGAGTCCGCGCCCGGCACGATCCGGGGGGACTTCGGGATCGACCTCGGGCGAAACGTCATCCACGGCTCCGACCACGAGGACCCCGGCGCCAACGAGCGCGAGATCGACCTCTTCTTCGACGAGGACGAACTCGCCGACTGGGAACGGATCGACGAGCCCTGGCTGTACGAGTAACGGCGGCGTGATCCCACTCCGCCGGCGAACTTCGTCTACCGGCGTTCGGGATCGACGCTGATCCCCGACTCCCGACCGGCGATCCAGACGAGCTGGTCGGTCACGTCCTCGATTCCGTCGACGAGAGCGTCGAGGAGGACGGCGAACTCGCGGTAGACCAGCGGCGTCGACGCCCCGCCGTCGAAGGCGGTGGCGACGACCTCGTTTCGAAGTCCGTCGCACTCGCTCTCGATCGTCCGGATCCGTTCGACCTCCTCGCCGAGGGCGGCGGTCCGGTACGGATCACAGAGGACCCGCATGTACTCCGTGACCGCGCCGTCGAGGACGGAGACGGCCTCCACGGCGCGCTCGGCCATCCGGCGGAGCAGGTCGAGGCAGACGGTGGCGCGAGACGGTTCGATCGCCGCCAGTTCCTCGGCGAACCGCTCGGCCGTGTCGGCCACCTCGTCCAGCCGCTGATAGAGTTCGATCGTCGGCCCCGTGTTGAGGTGGACGCGCGTGAGGCGGATCCCGAGGTCCGCGGCGTCGGCGTTCGAGATGAGCGCGCTGATCGTGCGCCTGATCTCGTCACAGTCGCTCTCCAGGTCGCCGATCCGGTCGACCGTTTCGCAGTACGGCCCGCCGTCGGCGTACTGGTCGAGCAACCGCGGCACGTGGCTCACGCACTCCTCGATCCGGTCGAGATACGCGGCGGTCCGGGAGACGAGTTCGCCCTCGAACGCCTCGACGTCGGCGGTCGTCATCGGGTCGACATCGCCCGACGGGGGCAAACCCGTTGCTATGACCCGTATGGAGCGGTCCATAGGGATCCCGCATCGACCCCTGCGGTGGGCCCTCACTCCGACCGGCGAGCGAGAGCCCGCGAGCCGGCACGGGCACGCGGGGACGCCCCCGGTGACGCGCCGCGGGCGGCTTCCGCCGCGACGGTCAGTCGGCCTGCGCGGCCGACACCGGCGCGTCGAGGTCGATCTCGCCGGCGTCGAGGGCGGCCTCGACGTTGCGTGTGGCCGTCACGAGGTTCTCCATCTTCCCGGAGGCGACGTCGCGGGGCAGGAGCTTCAGACCGCAGTCCGGCGAGATCGTCAGGCGCTCGGGCGGCACCACCCGCAGGCCCTGGCGAACGTTCCGCTCGATCTCCGAGACGGGTTCGACCTCGGCGACGTGGGCGTCGACCACCCCGAGCGCGAGGTCGGTCGTGAAGGGCGGGTCGGTGAACGTCTCGATCTGCTCGTAGTCGCCGTTGCAGAGTTCCACGTCGAACTCGTCGATCGGATACTCGAGGATCTCGGGGTAGATCCGGGAGTAGTCGCCGTAACAGACGTGCAGACCGATCCGCACGTCGTCGGGGAGCCCCGCGACGATCCGTTCGAGGCACTCGCCGACGATGGCGTGGTCGTCCGGCGTCGTCGCCAGCGCCGGTTCGTCGATCTGTATGTAGCGGGCGCCGGCGTCGACCAGCCCCTCGACCTCCTGGTTGACCAGGTCCGCGAGGTCGTAGGCGAGGTCCGCGTCGCTCCCGTAGACCTCGTCGAACGACCACGAGGCCAGCGTGTACGGCCCGGTGATCGGCACCTTGACCGGGCGGGTCGCGACCGAACTGGTGAACTCGAACTCGTCGACCAGCCAGGGCTCGTCGTACGCCACCTCGGAGACGACCGAGGGTTTGTCGAAGTAGTTGTGGCCCCACACCTTCACCGGTCCGTTGAACTCGTAGCCGTCGATCCGGTGGGCGAAGTACTCGACCATCTCCTCGCGGCGCATCTCGCCGTCGGCGACGACGTCGATTCCGGCGCGCTCGTGTTCCGCCGTGATCAGGCGGGCGGCGTCGTCCTTCGCCTCGTCGAACTCGTCCGCGCCGAAGCCGCTCCCGTCGTCCTCGTACAGGTCGCGCGCGCGGTCGAGCCACTTGGGCTTGGGGTAACTGCCGACGACCGTCGTCAGCAGGAAGTGGTCGTTGGGGTGGTCCGGCGGGCGGAACTGCTCGCGGGTGTCGCTCATGGTCAGGCCTCCACCTCCGGCGCGGTCGCCGCACCCAGCGCCGCCAGTTTCTCGCGGTACCTGTTCACGGGCAGGTAGAACAGTTCGGTGTTGCTGGTCGCGTAGACGGTGTCGAACGTCCCCGGCACCTGCCCGCGGAGCCAGTCGACCCGCTCGCGGACCGTCGCGGGCGCCTCGACCCGCGTGTTCTGCCCGTCGACCAGGCCGAGCGCGACGGCATCTTTCGTCCCGTACTCCGCGAGGTTGGACACCGTCTCGTCGCGGTCGCCGGCGACCAGGTCCACCCCGATGGCGGCCACGTCGGCGTCCATCAGGTGGGCGTACACCTTGTCGTCCATCGCCCCCCAGTAGGTGTGGACGACGACGTCGGCGTCGGTGGCGGCCGCCACGTCGTCGACGGCCGCGCTCGCCCGGGCGTCGAGGCCGTCCCCGGGCGGGTTCTCGACCAGCGACGGTTCGAGCAGGAACAGCGTCTCGTGGTCGGGGAAGGCCCCGACCTCGCCGGCGAGGAAGTCCGCGACGGCCGCCAGAAAGTCGGCCTCATCGCCGTAGTGCTCGTCGGTCGCCAGGTCCGCCAGCGAGTACGGCCCCGGCAACACCGCCTGGAGGTCGTCGGTCAGGTCCGCGGTCGCGTCGAGGTCGGCGGCGACGTCGCCCGAGAACGTCAGGTCGTCGACCACCCGCGGATCGCGGTAGAAGTTGTTGTTGTCGTAATACCGGACGATGCCGCCCGTCTCGACGGCGTCGTGAACGGTCAAGGGGTGGGCGAGCAGGTCGTCCCACCGCAGTTGCCCCTCGACCGTCCGGTCGAGGCCGGCCTCGTGCTGGTGGTCGACGACCTCGCCCCGCGCCCGGTCGTAGGCGGCGACGACCGCCTCGTCCTCGTCGCCGTCGATCAGGTCGTCCTTCTGGTGGCCCTTCAGGTCCGCCAGTTCCTCCTTCGCCCAGTCGGGCAACGGATACAGCCCCGGCGTCGTCGCCACGAGTTCGCTCATCGCGTCCGGATTCGGCATGACGACGCTTAATATTTGCTGAACTACTTAATGCGCTGGAGTTATTCGGCGGCCCGTGACAGGGACAGGACCGAGAGCGTCTCGAATGGGTAGGACTCCTCGCGGACCGGCCGCACCTCGAACCCGTTGCGCTCGGCCCGGGCCGTGACGGCGTCGAGTCCGGTCAGCGTGCTGACGAGGAGGAGAACGCGACCGCCGGGGGCGAGTACCCGTCCCACGTCGTCGAGGAACGGGTCCACGACGGCCCGGCCGGACTCCCCGCCAGACAGCGCCGCCTCCATCCAGTCGTCCCAGTCCGCGTCCGGGTCGGTCGGGAGGTAGGGCGGGTTGAACAGGACGGCGTCGAACGCGCCGTCCCGGAACGGATCGACGAGGTTCGCCCGCACCGTCTCGATCCCCCGCTCGCGGGCCCGCCGGCAGGCGTGGGGGTTGACGTCGCTCCCGATCACGGTCGCGCCCGTCCCGTCCGTGACCCGCCGGGCGACCCAGCCGGATCCGACGCCGACCTCCAGAACCAGGTCGTCGGCCGCGACGCGTTCCACGGCCGCCTCGGCGAGCAGTCCCGAGTCCTCGGCGGGCGCGTAGACGGTCGTCTCCACGCCGCGGCGGTCGGCCAGGTCCGGAACGTCGTCGCTCATCGCTCGCCGTCGGTGGTGGCGGCGTCCTCCGGCGCGGACTCGCCGTCCGCCGACTCCGCTCCGGTGTCCGTCGGCTCCCCGTCCCTCGCCGCGGGCGCCGGTCGATCCGCCGGTGTACCGCCCGCGAGCACGGCCTCGTCCCGGGTCGAGAGTTCGCGCTGGGGGAACGGGATGGCGATGCCCGCCTCGCTGAACGCCCCGTGGACCGCCGACACCACGGCCGTGCGGGCCCGCCACTTACGCCTGGCGCTCGGGTTGTCGATCCAGACCCGGATCCCGAGGACGACCGCGCTGTCGCCGAACCGCTTGACGACCACCTGTGGCCGCGGCACCGAGCGGATCTCGTCGAGGTCCTCCACGGCCCCGTGGGCCACCTCCGCGGCCTCCCGCGGGTCGGCGTCGTAGTCCACGCCCACCTCGACCTCGAGCCGCAGGCGGCCCTGCCGGGTCCGGTTGACGATCGAACTGCTCGACACCTCGTCGTTGGGGAGCATCACGTGTTCGCCGTCGAAGGTCCGAAGTCGCGTGTTGACGACGGTGATGCCCGTGACGATCCCCTCCCGGTCGCCGATCTCCACCCAGTCGCCGATCTCGAACGGCCGGGAGAACATCAGGACGAAGCCGGCGAGCATCGCGCCGAGGGTCTGTCTGGCCGCCATCCCGACCACGATGCCGAGAAAGCCCGCGCCGACCAGCAGACTGCTCGGATCGTTGGTGAAAAGCGTCAGGATCGTCAGCCCCACCAGCGCGTAGACGGTCACCTGGGTCAGCCGGTAGAGGATCTCCCGCTGGTGCTCGCTGACGCCGTTTCGTCGCCCGATCACCTCGTCGATGACCCGCCGGACGAAGTCCACGAGGACGTAGGCCGCCCCGACGAGGACGCCCGCGAGGACGAGGCGCCCGCCGATCGCGTCCAGTCCGAGTTCGTCGTACGCGTCGACGAGCGGCACCACGAGCCCCCAGACGCCGACGAGCGCGACCACCCCGAGTCCGGTGAGCAGGGTCACGCCGCCGGAGACGAGGAGCCGAAGCCGCGACGGTTCGTCGCCCCCCTCCGATCGGTGGGCCTCCTGCCACCGCCTGGCGGCGCGTCGCACCCCGAGCACCACGGCCACGACGACGAGCGAGACCACCACCTCGCCGGCTCCCTCCGGGACCGCCCGATCCAGGGCGACCAGCCACCCCTGGATCGTCATCGGTCCGTCACCCGTCCGCGGTCGTCGGCGAGCCGTGCCAGTCGCGCGAACGCCGCCGGCGGGAGGTCGCCGGGGCGGCGGTCGAGCAGGTCCCCGTCGGCCGCGTCGACGACGGCCTCGGGGTCGTCGAGTCCGGAGATGTGGGCCGTGTTCCGGACGGCGTTGCGGGTCGTCTTGCGCCGCTGGGTGAAAAGCGCCTTCACGAAGTCGAGGAAGAACGCCTCGTCGTCGACGTCGTAGGCCGGCGGCCGGGGCGTCGCGCGCACCACGGCGCTCTCGACCGCCGGCGTCGGGTCGAACGCCTCCGGCGGCACCCGCTCGACGAGTTCCACGTCGGCGTAATGCTGCGTGCTCACCGACAGCCGTCCGTAGTCGGCCGTCCCGGCCGCCGCGACCATCCGCTCGGCGAACTCCCGCTGGTAGGTGCAGACGAAGGGCCGTCCCCGGGGGAGCAGGCGGAACGTGACCTCGCTGGAGACGCCGTACGGCAGGTTCGAGACGCAGGCGGTGTAGTCGGGGAGGTCGACCGCCAGGGCGTCCCCCTCGACGACGGTCAGCCGTCCCGCCTCGACGGCGTCGGAGAACTCCCGCCGGAGGAATGCGGCGAGGTCGGGGTCGCGCTCGACGACCGTCACCCGCTCGGGCGCAGACCGATCGGGGCGGTCCCCGAGCGCGAGCAGGCGGTCGGTCAGCGCGCCGGTTCCCCCGCCGATTTCGAGCAGGTGGGTCGCGTCGGCGGTCGACGGGAGGTGGTCGGGAAGTCGATCGAGCACCCGGTCGTCGACGAGGAAATGCTGGTCGCGGCCGGGGTCGCCACGGACCCCCGCGCGGCGTCGCAGGCGGTCGGGGTCACGGGGGGAACGGCCGTCCGACGGAGTCATCGGCGGGTGTAGCCGGCGGGCGGCCCTAAAGCTCTCGGGAGCGACGCGACCGCTACCCTCGACCGCCGTCGTCGCCCTCCGGCCGAACGAAGAGCTTGTACTTCAGGTCCTCGTCGCGCAACTCCTCCATGATCCGGTCGACGAGCACCGTCTCGGGGTCGTGGAGTCCCGACACGCGATCGGTGAGGTCCTCGAAATCCTCGAAGGGGCCGCGCTTGCGCTCGTCGAGGACGTTGTTCCGGAGTTTCTTGCCGATCCCGGGCAACAGGTTGAGCTGGTGGAGCCGGAGGGTGATCGGCTGTGCCTCGTTGAAGAACCCGACGAACCGCTCGTGGTCGCGCGCGACGACGTCGGCGACGACGTACTCCAGTTCCGACCGCGCGCCGTTCGAGAGGGCGTCGTACTCGACCTCGCGGACGGCCACGACCAGATCGCTCCCGTCCGGGTCGAGTTCGATCCGGTCGTCGATGCTCACGTCCGCGTCGTCTGCCAGTTCGACCTCGACGAGCCGGAAGTCCCGCTCCCCGAGCGCGTAGGCGATGGGCGACTTCTCGTACTGCGGGCGGTCGTCGTCCGGCCGTCCGTGGGGCAGGTAGTCGAGCACGACGGCGTGGACGGGGCCGCCGTCGGCCTCCCGGTCGTCGCTCTCGGCGTCGGTCATAGCTTCCCCTTGTGTCAGCAACTATTAAAAGCCGGGCGTCGATTCGGGGGTTCAGGCGTATTTCGCGACGGCGTCGAGGATCTCGTCCAGTTCGTCGCCGTCGAGCGCGTAGCGGCGCTGGGCGAACACGGCGCGCAGTTCGTTGCGGTCCTCGGGCAGGAGGTCTGCGATCTTGTAGGCGGTCGGTTCGTCGACCTTCTCGAACTCCCGGAGTTCGGCCACCAGCTCCCTCGACTCCTCGGGGTCGAGGACGGCGAACCGGTTGACGTGCTCGATGGCCCGCGCCAGTTCGTAGCGCATCTCGCGGTCCTCGTCGGCCGCGCGCTCGCGCTCGACCTCCGCCAGGAGGGCCTTGACCTCCGCGACGGTGAGGTACTCCTCGTCGACTTTCTCCTTGAAGATGCTCATGGCGCGTCGGAACGACCGCCGTGACAGTCCTCGTGTGTACGCCGCGACCTGACGCTCATACGGAACCCGTACGAGCGCAGGCTGGAATACCTGTCGAAATGCGTAGTGTCTTCGTCGGACCCCGGACCGGCGGGGCCGAGCGGACCGCCGACCCGGTCGCCCGCCGTCCGGCGTGGCGACCGTTCCCCGCCGGGACCGCGACCCCTGTACTCGCTACAGCGGGTGGACGGCCCCGCCGTCGATGCCCAGGCTGACCGTCCCCGAGGGGGCGGTCGAGGCGTCGGTCTTGACCAGGAGCGTCCGCCCCCGCCAGTCACAGTGGACGCGGTAGGCGTCCCCGAGGAACTCGACGGTCTCGACGGTCGCCGACAGGGTCGTCGCGCACCCCCCGTCCGGGTCGAGGGCGATGGCCTCCGGACGGACCGAGAGGGTCACCGGGTCGCCCGCGGAGACGGGCGCGTCGGCCGGGAGCGGGAACGCGACGCCGTCGACGGTCGCCGTCGGGGGCGCGTCGTCGGTGACCCGTCCGTCGAAGAGATTGTTGTCACCGACGAACTCGGCGACGAACCGCGTCGCGGGCCGGCGGTAGACCCGCTCGGGCGTCGCCACCTGCGCGACCTGCCCGTCGTCGACGACCGCGACGCGGTCGCTGACGGCCAGCGCCTCGGCCTGGTCGTGGGTGACGTAGACGGTCGTGATCCCGAGTTCGCGCTGGATCTCCCGGAGGCGCACGCGCAGGCGGTCGCGCAGGCGGGCGTCGAGCGCCGACAGCGGCTCGTCGAGCAGGAGGACCTCCGGCCCCGGGGCGAGCGCACGCGCGAGCGCAACCCGCTGTCGCTGGCCGCCCGAGAGGGTCGTCGGGTCGCGGTCGCCCATCCCGTCCAGGTCGACCAGGTCGAGCAGGTCGTCGACCCGCTGGCGCCGCCCGACGCCGCCCGGAGGATCGGAAAACCGGAGGCCGTAGGCCACGTTCTCCCGGACGCTCATGTGGGCAAAGAGCGCGTAGTTCTGGAAGACGATGCCGGCGTGGCGCTCCTCGGGCGGCCGGCCGGTGACGTCCCTGCCGCCGATCCGGACCGTCCCGGAGTCGGGGGGTTCGAGCCCGGCGATGGCGCGAAGCGTCGTCGTCTTCCCACAGCCGGAGGGGCCGACGAGCGTGAAGAACTCGCCGTCGGCGACGGTCAGGGAGACGTCGTCGAGGGCGGTGACGCCGCCGAACGAGACGGTGACGCCGTCGAGGGAGACGCCCGGTGCGCGGTCGGGTCCCGTCACGGCTCCCACTGCCCGCCGAAGCGGTCGATGACGACGAAACTCGTCGCCGTGATCACGAGCATTACCGATCCCATCGCGGTCGCGGGTCCGAGGCTCGGCCCCAGCGACCGGGTGCCGATGTACCGCGCCAGCGCGACGGGCATCGTGTAGCTCCTGACGCCCTCGGCCAGCAGGACGGTCGAGTCGAACTCCCCGATGCTGATGGCGAACGCGAAGGCGGCGCCGGCCAGGAGGGCCGCCGCCACCAGGGGCAACTCCACGTCGAGCAGGGCCCGGACCCGCGTGGCCCCGAGCGAGCGGGCGGCGTCGGCCAGCCGCGAGTCCAGTCCCCCCAGGGCGGGGGCGACGTTCCGCGTGACGAAGGGGTACGCGGCGACGGCGTGCGCGAGGACGATGGCGACCGGGCCGGTCACCGTGATCCGGGTGCCGAACAGCCGCGTGCCGAAGACGAGCGTCTGGAGGATGCCGACCCCGACGACGACGCCGCTCACGGCGAGGGGCGCCGAGAGGAGCGCCTCGCCCGCCCGGCTCCCGCGCCCGCCCCGCGTCGCCACGACGGAGACGACGACCCCCATCGGCACCGCGAGCAGCAGGGTCCCCACCCCGAAGACGAGCGAGTTGACGATGGCGGGGAGGGGCTTGGTGGTTCCGACCGCCGTCGCCGTCTGACGACGGAGCAGGAACGCGTAGTAGGCCGTCGTGAACCCCCCGCCGGGGCGGGTCACGCTCTCGACGAGCAGGCTGATCAGGGGACCGGCGAACACGACGACGACGACCGCGCCGTACGCGAGCAGGCCGAGTCGACGCGGATCGGTCAGGAACTCCCGACCGGCGAACAGCGTTCGCCGGGGGAGCGACGCCCCGCCCTCGCGCGTGCCCAGTTGCCGGGCCTCGTAGCGGAGATACAGGTAGGTGAGCCCCAGCGAGATGACCGTCTCGATGGTCCCGAGCGCGGCGGCCTCGCCGAGGGCCAGGCTCTGTACTCGCGCGTAGAGCCACACCTCGACGGTCGCCAGCTGGAGGCCGCCGAGCGCGAGGACGATGGGAAAGGACATGAACGTGAACACGAACGTCAGGAGGGCGGCCGTCAGGAGCGCGGGAAGCAGGTGGGGGAGGACGACGTCCCGGAACGCCCGGAACGGCGAGGCCCCCATCGTCCGTGCCGCCTCGACCTCGCGGGCGTCGACCGTCTCCCAGGCGACCGCGACCAGGCGCGTCACCAGCGGGGCGTTGTAGAACGCGTGGGCGAGAACGATGATCTTCAGGGTGAACAGCAACTCGACGGGACCCAGACCGACGGCCCCGAGCACGTCGTTGAGCACGCCGTGCCGGCCGAACATGGCCAGAAAGCCGACCGCGACCATGATCCCGGGGAGGACGAACGGGAGGATGGTCAGCGAGCGCACGGTCCGGCGGCCGGGGAACTCGTAGCGCGCCAGCAGGTAGGCGCCCGGGAGGCCGAGGAGGACGCTCGCACCCGTCGAGAGCAACGCCTGGTAGGCGGTGAAGCCGAAGAGGCCGAAGGTCACGGGCGGCGCGCCGGCCCGGACCCACGCCGCGACGCCCGCGGGGACCGAGAGCGGATCCGCGAACAGGGCGTGTGCGGCCCCGAAGTAGAAGGGATCCCCCAGCACGGACAGGAGCGGGGCGAGCGTGGGCCGTCCGTCCCGGACGAGCGTCCGGGCGAAGACGCTCCCGACGGGGTAATAGAAGATGACCGACAGCGTCACGAGCGTGAGGAGGAGACCGAGCGGGAGGGCGTGGCGCTCGATCCGTCCGGTCAGGTCGCTCAGCGGCCGGCGATCCGACGGGCCCACTGTTCGATCCACGTGCCGACGGAACCTGCGAGCTCGTCGTACGTAAACGTCACCGCTTCGGGGGGTTCGAGGGCGTACTTCGAGAACTCCTCGCCGGGGTCGACGCCCTCGACGGCCGGGAACTGGACGTTCCGGACGGCGATCTGAGCCTGTGCCTTCTCCGTCAGCGCGAAGTCCATGAACTGCATTCCCACGTCGGAGTTCGACGCGTCGGCGAAGACGGCCATCGCCTCGGGATTGGCGTAGCCCTGGTCGTCGAGGAACCCGATCCGGTGTCTCGACATGTCGACGCCGGAGCCGTGGTTGTACACCTGGTCGGTCGAGTACGACACCACCATCGGCGCCTCGCCGTTCGTGTAGGCCTTGTAGGCCGGCTCCCAGTCCGACAGGATCCTGACGCCGTTGTCCGCGAGTTTCGACCAGTAGTCGAGGTAACCGTCCGCGCCCTTGGCCTTGATCGTCCAGAGCAGGAACGCCCGGCCCGTGTCCGACTGCTGGGCGTTCTCCGTGATGAGGTCGTTCTCGTATTTCGACTCCAGCAGCGCGTCGAACGTCCCCGGGCTCTCGACCTCGCCCTCGTCGTAGACGAGCGAGATGTAGCCGGTGTCGTAGGGGACGGCCCGACCGTCGGGGTCGATCTGCAGGCCGCTCTTGACGCCGCCGGCGTTCTCCAGACGGTCGACGCTCCGGACGAACAGTTGCCCGTCGAGTTTCTCGTCGGCGCGCACCAGTTCGCCCGTGTTCAACCCGACGTAGACGTCGGCGTCGATGGCGGCGCCCTGCCGTTTGCGCTGGATGTACTGGTTGACGCCGCTGTTTGGCGTCACGAACTCGACGGTGACGTCCGACCGTTCCTTCTCGAAGGCCTGCTTCAGCCAGGTTCCCGCCGTCTCCTCGCCGGTGAACGAGGGGTAGGTCGCCACGGTCAGCGTCGTGTTCGACGTGGCCCCCGTCGCCCCGGTCGTCGTCCCTCCCCGGTCCGTCCCCGTCGTCTCGCTCGCACCCGACGTCCCGGTCGAGGATCCGTCGCCGTTCCCCGACGTACACCCGGCGAATCCGGCCAACCCGGCGACGCCGACGCCGGTCCGCGCGAGAAAGCTCCGTCTCTCCATCACCACCGGGTCATATCCACGAGTAATTAAACCCCTCGTCATGCGGCGAGCGCGACGGCCACGGGGGGTCCCGTGACCTTTTGCGACGACGGCCCCTACGTGACCCATGTCCGTCCCCGCCGAAATCGAGTCGCTCATCGCGGACGCCCCCGTGAGCGCCCACCTGGCGACGGCCGTCGACGACCGGCCACACGTCGCGCCGGTCTGGTACGGCTACCGCGACGGCACCCTCTACCTCATGACGGGGGGTCGAAAGCTCGCCAACGTACGGGAGAACCCCCGGGTCGCCGTCTCCATCGAGGCGGCGCGCGACGGCGACGTCGCCTGGAACGTCACGCTCCTCGGCACGGCGACGGTTAGCGACGATCCGGACCGGATCGAGTGGGCGTCCGGGTGGATCTACGACAGGTACGAGGACGCGGCCGACGCCGCGGACGCCGACGAATCCACGGGATCCCGGGCCGACGGCGGGGAGGCCGACGAGGGGGAGCGCGCGTACGCGCTCGTCGAAATCGAGGTCGGATCCGCGTCCTGGACCACCTACGAATGACGCCACGCATGGACGTGGACCTGTACGACTCGCTCGCGGGACAGACCGCGCTCGTGACCGGCGCGAGCCGGGGGATCGGGCGGCGGATCGCCGCCGCCCTCGCGGACCTCGGAGCGACGGTCTACGCGGGGGCGCGAGACCCCACCGACGTCGACCTCCCCGACGCACGGCCGGTGTGCCTCGACGTCACCGACGAGGGCCAGGGTCGACGCGGCGACGGCGCTGGTCGCCGACGAGGCCGGCGGCCTCGACGTGCTGGTGAACAACGCCGCCGTCGCCGGGCCCGCCGGGCGGTACGGCACTCTCGATTTCGGCGCCGTCGAGGCGACGCTCCGGACCGACCTCCACGGCCCGATGCTCGTCACGCGGTACGCGACGACCCTGTTGCAGGCGCGCGACGGCGCCCGGGTCGTGAACGTCTCCAGCGGCTCCGGGCAGTTCGACGGCGGGATCGACGCCACGCACCTCCCGTACGGCGTCTCGAAGGCGGGGCTGAACGCGTTCACGAACGCGCTCGCCAGCCAGTACGACGAGATGTTCGTCAACGCCGTCTGTCCGGGCTGGGTGCGGACGGAGATGGGCGGGTCGGGCGCCCCCCGCGACGTCGCGACGGGCGCCGAGACGCCCGTCTGGCTGGCCCGGTTCCGCGACGGCCCGAGCGGGCGCTTCTGGCGAGACGAGACGATTCTGGAGTGGTAGGCGCGGGCCGTCCGGCTGGACGCGTCCGACCCTACCGTCCGAGCAGGGCGGAGACGGTCGCCAGAACGCCCGGACGCTCGCGGTCCCGGGGCTCCGCACGGAGGGTCCCCCCCTCGCCCGCCTCCTCCCGGGCGGCCGACCCGTCCCTCGCGTCGTCCTCGGCACCCTCCTCGTCCCCCCGTCCGTCGAGGCGCGCCGCCTCGTAGTCCGCGATGAGGTGGGCGACGTGGCGGTTGCACATGGGAGGACGGAGGGCGCCCGGCGACAAATCGTTTTCGGGCGGATCCGGCGGGACGACGGTGTGTGCGGCGAGACGCGGCCGACGCCTCCCGTCAGGGTCGGGACCGCGCGTAGACGATCACGTGCCGGAGGTGCGGGAGCGCGGCGTGTGCCAGGCGGACCTGTTCGGTGATCGTCGCGGCGTCGAGGTCCCAGCGTTCGAGCAGTCGGTCGACCACGCCGTCGGCCCGGTCGGCGAGGGCCAGATACGGCCGCGTCCACCGTCGGAACCGACCGGTACTGTTGGGACTGACGTCCCTGACGGCCTCGACGGCGAGACCAGCGTCGGCGAGCGCGCGACGGTAGCGGTCCGTCGTCGGGATCGGTGGCATGTCCCAGGCGTCCGCGAAGGCGTCGACGGCCGCCCGGGCCGAGGGATCCGGATCGTCGCGGACGACCAGGTCCGACGCCGCGACGAGGCCGTCCGCGCCGAGGACGCGTTCGATCTCCGCGAACGCGGCGGGCTTCTCCGGGACGTAGACGAGCGAATCGATCGCCGTGCAGACGGCGAAGGTGTCGTCCCCGAAGGGGAGGGCCGTCGCGTCGCCGACGACGAACGTGGCCGGGACGCCGGCCCGGGCGGCGTTGTCCGCCGCGGTGGCGACGTTGTACGGCACGAGGTCGATTCCGGTCACGTCGAACGCGTGGTCGTCGGCCAGGTGGATCGACGGTCCGCCGCGGCCACAGCCCACGTCGAGGAGCCGAGCGGGCCCGTCCCAGGACCCCGATCCGGGGCGGCGGCGGGCGAGGTCGGCACCGATCCGTGCCGCCAGTCGCCGCTGGCTCGATCCGACGACGTGGGGGAGATACCACGGCGAGTAGCCGAGGTTCAGGAACCGATCGGTGTCGAGAACGCGGTCGAACGCGCGCCACACGTCGGCGCGCTCCCCCCGGTAGGAGAACTGGTCGGCGATCCGGTCGGAGAGTCCGTCGCGTGACATCGGGGAGGGGCGCCTACGGCCGGGACACCTCGGAGTAGCAGTACTCCGAGTCCCCGCAGTAAGCGAGGTCTCCACAGCCGGTCGGCCGCCGGTAGTCGATGTCCCTGTGCCGGCGGAGGTAGGTGACGTAGCCGTCGTCGACCCTGTCGAGGACGTCGTGACACACCCAGCGCGCGCCGAACCAGCGCGCGCCCAGGTCGCGGTACGGACACAGGAAGATCGTGCGCTCCACGCCGTCGACCCGAGGCGTCTCGACGACGTCGACGCCGACGAGACGGTAGGCCAGACGGAGTCGGCGGACCACCGCCCGTGGCGTACTCGCTCCCAGGAACAGGAGGTGTGCGAACGCGTACCCGAAGGCGTGGAGGACCGTCCGGATCATCGGCCGGGTGTACGGTCACCGGGGGGATATAGGTTCAGTTCGGGAACGGCCCGCCTCGCAGCGCCCCGACGCGAGGGGGTTCGACGCGGCCGCACGGGTCCACGCGGGACGCCGACGGGAACGGTCCAGTATCGCGGAGAGAACGCCGCGTCCATCGGGCGCGACTGGCCGCACAACCACGGGTCGCTCTCGTCACAAGATTAATGACATGCCAACACATCACAAAGCGTAGAAGAGGTGATGGAATTCGATATACGGGGATGACGTACCCGGCTCAAACGGAAGCAGCACCGACACAACACCTCGTACGGTACTCCCGCGTGATTCGAGGAGGAGCCTCCGACCCCACCGAGCGAAGCCGTTCGACGGACCGACGATTGCGCCGGCCGGGATTCGAACCACGGTCGTTCCGCTCTCGTCGGTCGCTTCACTCCCTGATTCGAATCGCCGGGGGCGATTCCGTCGCTCGCGTCCGCTCGCGACAGAAATGCGCCGGCCGGGATTCGAACCCGGGCCATGAGCTTGGAAGGCTCAGGTCCTGCCAACTAGACCACCGGCGCCCGGACGCCGTTTCGGGGGGGGCGATTAAGGGGCTTTCCGTTCTCCGATCGCCGGGGGGCCCGCCCCGCAGGGCTCAGTCGTCGGCGCTCGCCTCGGGGGCGTCCTCGCCGCGGTTGTAGGCCCGCGCCGTGGCCCGCAGGTCCGCGTCCATGCCGGGCACCTCCTCGGGCGCGACGGGCCCCTCCTCGCGGATCCGGTCGAGGTCCCGCGGGAAGGCGCGCAGGTCCATGTGGACGGCGATGCCGGCCTGTGCACCCTGTCCCATCGCCACGGGAATCTGGTTGTGCCCGGGCGTCACGTCGCCGACGGCGAGGACGCCGTCGACGCTGGTCCGGCCGTGGTCGTCGACGGCGATGGTGCCGTCGGCGTTCAGGTCACAGCCGAGGTCCGCGGCGAGGTCGGTGTTGTAGTCGGAACCGTACATGGCGAACCCGCCCTTGTACTCCCGGACGCTCCCGTCCGCGAACTCGAAGGCCTCCAGCCAGCCGTCGTCGCGCTTTCGGAGGCCGTCGACGTCGGTCTCGATCACGTCGACGGGATGGGCCGCGAGCAGGTCGGCCGTCTCCTCGCTCCACTCGGGCGCTGCCCCCCGAGTGAGCAGGTCGACGTCGGCGGTGTAGTTGAGCATGATCATCGCCACGTGGGCCGCCGCGTCGGAGTGGCCCATCACGTAGACCGGTTCGTCGACGAACATGTAGGCGTCGCAGTGCAGGCAGTAGTGGAGGCCACGACCGGTGCGCGGCAGGGGCGGGTCGGCGCGCCGGTCGGTAAAGCCCGTGGCGAGGACGACCCGCTCGGCGACGTAGGTCGCGTCGGCGCCGTCGAGGCGAACGCGGCCGTCGTCGAGGCGCTCGGCCGCCGTCACGAGGTCCGTGTGCCGGTCACAGCCGTACGCCTCGACCTGCCGTCTCGCGGTTTCGAGGAACTCGTTGCCGGAGACGTCCTCGGGGACGCCGATGACGTTGTGGGTTTCGAGCATCATCGCGGCGCGGCCGCCGCCGCGGTCCACGACCGCCGTCTCGTGGCCGAGCCGCGTCGTGTACAGCGCGGCGGTGAGGCCGGCCGGCCCCCCGCCGACGACGACCACCTCGTACTCCCGTCGCGTCTCGGATTCGCCGGTCATCGGCGGCGCTACGGGCGTCCCACGTTTAAACGCACAGTTCCCGTGCGACCGCGGCGTCCGGGCGTCCCGGTCGCCGCCACGTCGTCGACGACGGCGGCGTGGAATTGATCGGGGCGACGCGTCCCGGCGGCGCGGGGGCGGGGTCAGACGAACAGGAAGACGACGTACGCCAGCGCGAGCATGATCGCGGCGTGTTTCACGCCGTCGCGGACGTTCCCCTCGCCCAGTTGGCCGGCCACGAGCCCCGAGCAGAACCCCTGGATGGCGGCGAGGTGGAAGAACAGCGTCCGGTAGGCGCCGGTGTTCACGCCGCTGAGGCCGCCGAACAGGTCCGACGAGAGGGTGCCGACGCCTCCCGTCGGCGCCCCGCCCGGGAGGCCGCCGGTCGCGCCGACGCTCGCCGCGTTGATCGCCGGGATGAACGCGACCGTGAGCGCGGTGACGATGCCCAGGAAGACCAGAAAGGAGATGTAGATCACCAGGAGGTAGGAGAGCATCTCCTGGCGGCGTTCGCGCCGGAGCCGGCGGTTCTCCTGGGCCTCCTCGGCCGCGATCCGGAGCACCGGCGCGAGGTCGCCGGAGGCCTCCATCGCGTTGGTGATGAGCGTCACTGCCCGCGAGACTGCCACGGTGCGGGTGCGCTCGTCGAGGCGGCGGAGCGCCGTGCTGGCGTCGGCCCCCCACTCGATGTCGAGGCGGATGCGTTCGACCTCGGGCCCGAGCGGCCCGAGGTCGCCGCGGTGCACCCGCCCGAGGCTCTCGACGACCGTCATGCCCGCCTCGTTGAGGCTCGCCAGCCGGTCGAGAAAGTCGGGGACCATCGTCTCGATGGCGCGGGCCCGTCGCTTTCGGAGTTCGTAGACCAGCCCGTAGCCGGTCAGGACGAGGACGCCCGCCTCGACGATCGGTCCGTCGAGAACCGACGCCGCCCGGGGACCGAGCGGGATCGGCACCGAGCGAGCGAGCACCCAGAGCAGGGCGATCGGCACCGTCACGACGAACGTCGCCCGCGCGTCGGAGAGGATCGTCTCCAGGGGCTCGTCGAACCACCGCCGGACGCGCCTGAACCGGTCGTAGGCGGCGAGGCGGTCGCGGTTCGCCCGGTCCCGGTCCCGCACGTCCGCCGTCGCCACGCCGCCGTCGGCGACGCCCTCCTCCCCGGCGGTGTGGACCTCGATCCCGACGCCCGTTCCGGTCGCCTCGTCGGCCCCCTCGGCATCGCCCGCGTCGAGTTCCCGTCGGCCCGGGAGCGACTGCGTCATGCCGTCGAGGTAGACGAGGAAGGCGGCGGTGGCGATCGGCAGGCCCAGGTAGCCGACGATCCGGATGAGCGTGAGCGTGTTCCGCAACACCAGCCCGATGACGACGAGCACGGTGATCAGAAAGAGGGGGCCGGCGACCAGGACCGTGACGTAGATCTCGGCGAACGTCGCGAGCAGTTCGAGGAACTGCTCCTGCTGGGAGCGGGCCTCCTCCCGGTAGCGGACGTGTTGATCGCGGAGGAACGTGGAGAGCGATCGCCCGGAGGAGAGGACGCTCGCGAGGTTGTCCGCGAACTCGTCGAGCCCCTCGCTCGGCGTGTAGTCGGACATCCGCTGGAGCGCGCTCATCACGTCGGTGCCGAACGCCTCCATGTCGCGGACGGCGACCCCGATCTCGTCGGCGGCGGCGCCGTAGACCCGGCGATTGTCCGTCAGGATGCCGAGGACCTCGGGGAACGGCATCCCGCTTCGCGAGAGCGCGTAGACGAACCCCACGGTTCGCGGGAGCGTCGCCTCGATCCTGGTCGCGCGGGCGCGGGCCCGCTGGTCGAGGAGTTGCCACCGGAGCCAGTAGGCCGCGAACGCCGACCCTGCGCCGAACGTGGCGCTCGACAGGAACAGGAGGACGAACAGGTGGGTCGGGTCCAGCGTCGGTACGTGGGTCAGAGCCGTCAGGAAAGACAGCCACGGCGGGACCAGACTCCGGACGGTCTCGGCGCTGACGGCGAGCGGTTCGACGACGACGGCGACGAGGTAGACGCCGAACACCCCTCCCGCGACGCCGAGCACCCCCGCGAGCAGGAGCGTCCGGGCGGCGTAGACCCGGTGGGTCGTCTCGACCCGGGCGGCCCGAATGCGGCCGACCTGTGCGTCCCGACGCGAATTTCGGTTGGCGACGTAGTCGCCGAAGACGGCGACGGCCACCCGGGAGACGAGGAGGTCGGCCCGTTCGCTGACCGGCGCGAGCGCGACCGGGAGGAGAAACAGGAGCGTGATCAGGAGCGGGACGAGGGTGACGGGCGGATACACGGGAGAGTCACCCGTCGGCGTCCGCGTCGACGACGCCGACGTCGACCTCGAAGTCGGCGTCGGCGTCGCGTTCGAGGCGCGCCATCACCCGTTCGGGGTCGGCGTAGAACTCGTTGACCAGCGCCGTGAACCGCCGGTAGTCGGTGACGCCCAGCCGCCGGAGCAGTTCGAGGAACCGCTGGCGCCGTCGGACCTCCCTGAGCAGTTCCGACCGGCTCCAGCCGCGTTCGGCCTGGATCTCGTCGAGCAACTGGCTGTCGCTCTGCTCGAAGGCGTCCGAGGTCGCGTTCCAGCGGAAGGCCGTCGAGTAGTCGAGTTCGCCCGTGCGCTGGTCGATGCCGCCGAGTTCGCCGACGGCCTTCAGCCGGCGGACCCGCTCGCCGTCGACCCGGGTGAGCGTCTGGACCAGGAGGAGGTCGAGCGACTGGACCATCGCCCGCGGCACGTTGATCGGCTCGTTCTCCAGCCGGTTGATGACCGTCTCGATCGAGTCGGCGTGCATCGTCGAGAAGGTGGTGTGGCCGGTGTTCATCGCCTGAAAGAGGGTGACGGCCTCGTCGCCGCGCACCTCGCCGACGATGATGAACTCGGGTCGGTGGCGGAGCGCGGAGCGCAGGAGGTCGTACATGTCGATGTCCGACCCCTCCTCGCGGCGTTCGCGCGTGAGCGAGGAGAGCCAGTTGTCGTGATGGAGCGACAGTTCGCGGGTGTCCTCGATCGAGAGCACCTTCGAGCGCGGCGGGATGAACATCGAGACGGCGTTCATCGAGGTGGTCTTGCCCGACGCCGTCCCGCCGGCGAAGATCAGCGACTTGTTGTGCTCGATGCAGAGCCAGAGGTAGGCCATCTGCTCGACGCTGAAGGTGCCGTACTCGATCAGGTCGATCGGCGTGAACGGATCCTCCGCGTACCGTCGGAGGGTGAAGGCCGATCCCCGCGGGGTGACCTCCTCGCCGAGCGCCAGTTCGGCACGGGCGCCGTTCGGAAGCGTCGTTCCGATGACCGGATCGCCGACGCTGATGTGTCGCCCGGAGCGCTGGGCCAGTTTCACCACGAAGTCGTCGAGTTCCTCGCGCCCGAACGACACGTTCGTCTCGACGTCGGTGTACGTGTCGTGGTAGACGAAGATCGGGAGGTCGTAGCCGTCACAGGAGATGTCCTCGATGTGAGGGTCCCGCAACAGGGGGTCGATCCGCCCGTAGCCACGGAAATCCCGGAGCAGGTAGTAGAGGAGGACGTGGTAGGTCTCGACGTCGACCTCCACCGCGTACTGTTCGAGCAGTCCGACCAGTTCCTCCCGGAGGACGGCCTCCGACGTCGGATCCCCCTCGGAGCGATAGAGGAGCGGGTCGCGGATGTCCTCGACCACCCGGTCCAGAAGCGTCCGCGCGAAGCCGTCGACCTCCGGTTCGACCGCGTAGTAGCGGTGTTCGCTCTCGACCGGATCGTGCGTGATCCGGACGTAGGCGTACGGGGCGTTCACCCAGTAGCAGTCGACCGGCTCCTCGTCGGCGGGGGCGGAGAACGCGGCCAGTCGACCGTCCTCGCCCGGACGGTAGGGTCGAACGTCGAGGTGCGATCCGCGGAGCATCTCGACGGTGCGCACGAGCCGGCGGCGGACCCGTGCGAGTCGCCCGGCCGAATCCGCGAGGTTCCCGGACATGCGGCGAGTCGTCGACCGTTCGCCCCCACCCATCTTAAAA
The DNA here is from genome assembly GCA_042216285.1 of Haloferacaceae archaeon. Taxonomy (GTDB): domain Archaea; phylum Halobacteriota; class Halobacteria; order Halobacteriales; family Haloferacaceae; genus CAZMLQ01. The sequence goes on along the minus strand of JBDGUC010000002.1, from coordinate 33,885 downwards.
GCGTTCGCTCACCCCCCCGCGCCGTCGGTCCCCTCCCGCCGGACCCCCAGGAGCACGCCCCCGAACACGAGCAACAGGACCACCCCGACGGGGGCGGGCAGGCCCGGGAGGCCGTGGACCTGGATGAGGTAGGTCGCGGCCGCGAACGTCAGGCCGGCACCGAGCAGGAGGACGCCCATCAGCCGGACGGGGTCGACGGGCGCCGCCTCGACGCGCTCCTCGCGGAGATAGTAGACCGACGACAGGACGAGGGCGGCGGCCACGAGGGCGGCGCCGAGGAGCCACACCCGGTAGCCGACGGCGACGGCGGTGCCCCGGTAGAAGCCGAGCGCCGACAGCGGATCGAGCACGAGCGTCGGTCTGCCGGACGGGAGGCCGAACGCGTAGCGGATCTCGACGAACGGAAACCGGACGAACAGCGCGTTCCCGCCCGCGACGTCGCTCACGAGGCTCACGTCCCACGGGACGAGCGCGCCGATCCACGCCGACAGCACGGCGAGTTCGCCTGCGTACTCGGACCTGACCCACATACCCCTCCGAACCCGGAGCGGGGACAAAAAACCTGCCCGCGGGCCGCCGCGAGCGTTACGTTGATACCCCGTGACACCGTACGTCGGCACGATCGAATGCGGCGCGACTACTTCGAGGTGACGGTCGAGAACGTCGACTGGGTGGAGACCGGTGACGACCCCGCGAAACCGACCGTACGGATCGACTTTCGCGGCCCCGAGGATCTGCTCCGAGATCAGCTCACGGACGCCGACGGCGAACTGCTCGACGCCGACCGGACGGACGTCTCCTTTCGGCTCCACGGCGAGCCCGACGACCCGGACGCGACCGGCGTGGTCGCCGTCGCCAACCGGGTCACCGGCGACTTCGTCCTCGAACTCAACGAGGACGTCGAGGACGTCCTGGCGTTCATCCGGGCGGCACGGGAGTACGGCAAGCACGCCGACGGCGACGGCCGGTACCGCGTCCACATCGGCATCGACGGCGACCGGATCGTCACCTACGACAAGCGGACGTTTCTCGTCTACGACGCCGACGGCAACCTCCTCAGAAACGAGAGCCTGATCCCGTCCGGCGTCGAACTCTGATCCGCCACGAGCGCCGTGCGAAACGTCACCGACCGGACGCGGAACCCGTTCGACATGCGCCCGCCCTGTGACCGGGTCGTCCCCGGCTACGGCGACGCCAACGCCCACTTCCACGTGATCGGCGACCACCCGGGCGTCCACGGCGGGGCGGAGACGGGCGTCCCGTTCACCGGCACCGATCCGGCCCGGCGGCTCCAGCGGGCGCTCCGGGCCGGCGGCCTGCTCGACGCCGTGGGCGACGCCCCCGACGTGGCCGCAACCTTCCTCTCGTATCTCCACCCGTGCGTCCCCGACGGGGAGACGCCGACGGCGGCGGACTACGCGGACCTGGAGCCCGTCTTCGACGCCGAACTCCGGGCCATCGCCGCGCACGTCCTCCTCCCCGTCGGCGCGCGCGCCACCCGCCACGTCCTCGACCAGTACACCGCCAGGGCGCACGACACCGAGGTGGCGATGGACCGCCTCCACGGCGAGGAACTCCTCGGCAGCGGGTGGCTCGTCGTGCCGATCAGGGATCCCGCCGCGTGGGCGGCGGACGACGACGACCGGCTGGTCGAGTTGCTCGTCGAACTCCGGCGGACCGACTACCGCCGCGAGTGCGACCTCGGGCGGTTCCTCCCCGGCGACGAACCCTACCTCGTCCGGTGACCGTCCCCGGAGCGCGTCGCGGCCGCCGATCCGCGGCGACCGGCCGCCCGCGCGTCGCCGACACGAAACCCTGAAACCGGGCGGTTGCGTACCCGGCGGCATGGAACTGCGGGTCATCGAAAAGACCGACCAGGAACTCCGGATGGAGGTCGCGGGCGAGGACCACACGTTCATGAACGTCCTCAAGGGGGCGTTGCTGGAGACCGAGGGCGTGGCGGCCGCCACCTACGACATGAACCCGGAGCAGTCCGGCGGGCAGACCGAACCCGTGATCTCGGTCACGACCGAGGGGGGGGTCGACCCCCTCGACGCGGTCGCGGACGCGGCCGGCCGGGTGCGGGAGGTCACCGACGAGTTCGCCGAGGCGTTCCGGACGGCGGCCGGGGCCTGAGGACCGGGCGCCCCCGCGTCCCCGCCGGGCCTCACAGCCGGACCGGCACGCCCCGCTCGGCCAGGTACTCCTTGACCTCGCGGATGGTGTACTCCCCGAAGTGGAAGATCGAGGCCGCGAGCGCGGCGTCCGCACCGGCCTCGACGAACACCTCGTGGGCGTCCGCGGGCCCGCCACACCCCGACGAGGCGATCACCGGCGTCGGGACGGTCTCGCAGACCGCCCGCGTGAGCGGCACGTCGTACCCGTCCTTCGTTCCGTCGGCGTCGATGGAGTTGACGAACAGTTCGCCCGCGCCCCGGTCGGCGGCCTCGCTCGCCCACGCGACGGCGTCGACGCCCGTCCCCTCCCGGCCGCCCTTGACCGTACACTCGAACCAGCAGGACTCGCCGTCCACCTCGACGTGGTGTTCTCCGCCCTCGTCGAACCGTCGGCGGGCGTCCAGGCTGATGACGACACACTGGGAGCCGAAGGCGGCCGCCGCCTCGTCGACCAGATCCGGGCGCTCCAGCGCGCCCGTGTTGATCGACACCTTGTCCGCCCCGGCCCGGAGCGTCTCGCGGACGTCCGCCGTCGTCCGGATGCCGCCCCCGACCGTCAGGGGGATGAACACCTCGTCGGCGACCCCCGAGACGACGTCGAGCATCGTCTCCCGGCCCTCCGCCGACGCGGTGATGTCGAGGAAGACGAACTCGTCGGCGCCGGCCTCGTTGTACCGCCGGGCCATCTCGACCGGATCGCCGGTGTACTGCAGGTCCTCGAAGTTGACCCCCGTGTAGACCGCCGCCTCGCCGTCCTCGTCGACGTCGACGTCGATGCAGGGGATGATCCGCTTGGTCAGGGGCATGCGACGGCCGGGCGTAGACCCCGGGCCGTCAAAAGGGGTCTGAAACCGGACGCGGGATCGGTCGGCGTCGAACGGCGACGGGAGCGCCGACCGGGGGGTCTCCCCTACGATCCCCGGTGTTCCGCCACGACGTCCTCCCACGGGACGGAGTCCTCGCTCACGACGTTCTCGGGATCGAGGACGTCGGTGGCGAGTGCCGCCGCCTCGCTGGGGACGTTGGGGTCGAACCCGCCGAGGACCAGGGGGAGCAGGTTCTCCGTGCCCGGGGGCCGCCCGTCGCCCGCGACGCGCAGGGACGGAACCGGCCCCGTCCCGTCGGAGACGACGATCCGCAGGACCATCCCGAACACCTGGTGGGGCGGGCAGTAGAGGTCGTAGACGCCCTCGTCCTCGAACCGGCAGAGCCAGTAGCCGCCGACCGGGATGACCGGCGCCGTGATCGGGGGCGCACCCTCGGGGACGCGGTTCTGCCGCCCGTGACGCTCGTGAAAGACCGTCGCCCCGTGGTCGGGGGTCTCGGCGCTGAACAACACGACGTCGCCGGGTCGAACGTGGTGGCCCGCCGGCTCGTAGTGGAAGCCGTCCGACCGGACGAGCAGCCGGGCGATCTCCGCCGCCGTGAGCGTCCGGGTGCTCCCGTCGGGCAGATCGATCGTCGCCTCGGCGTCGGGGCTGTCGAGTTCGTCCTCCTCGACGGTGCCGTCGGCGACGGCGGCGTTGACGTCCGCCACGTCGACCTCGCCGGGGTCGCCGAACTGGCCGAACAGCAGGAGGATTTCGGGGACCTCGATGTGTACCTCGATTTCGTGGCTCGGTTGCACGGACGAGTGAAACTCGTCGAAGCAGTCCTTCGACGCGTCCCCGGCACAGGGGTTCGGACCGGCCGACGGCTTCCCGAACACGGGGTCGACGTCGTCGGAGTGCCAGGATCCGTCGTCCGGGTGAGGCGTCGACGAGTCGCCGCCGGGGTCGTGTGCCGTCGCCACGGCACCCGCGCCGAGCGACAGCGCCGCGGACGCGCCGGCGACCCGCAGGATCGCCCGGCGCGCGAGGGCGACGCCCTCGTCCAGTCCGTCACGGCTCGCGTCGTGTGACGTGTTATCGGTCATTGCACCACTCGTATATTCGAAGCAATGCACAATAGCCGTTTTTCACGGCCGAACGTCTTTCATATCCGGACGTTTTTCACGGACGTCTGTGTTTCATGGGGTCAGACGAATGAACGCCCGGTCGGAATCGGGGCGTCGGCGTGCAGGGGGCCGACGCACGCCCGGCCGGGTCGCCGGAGGATCCGCGTCGACGGGTGCGCGTCGGCGATGGTCGCCTTTTTGTGGCCGGCCGATCGATCCGTCCACATGGCCGACGAGAGTCACGAGGGGGGCGAGGAACACGGGGAGCACGGCGAAGCGGACCACGACGAGGACGACAACCTGCGCGTCACGTCGCCGATGCAGGCGTTCTCGACGGATCAGGTCGGCGTCGGAATCGCCGTCCTCGTCGTCGGACTCGCGGTGACGTTCGCGGTGCCGCTCCTGTTCGCCTAGTCGAGTTCGCGGGCGAGGACGTCCCGCAGGGCCGCGAGGTCCCCGGCCGTCCACGAGAGCGACCGGTCGCCGACGGTCAGGTCGAGGCGGCCGTCGGCGGTCGCCGTCCCGAGGTCACGGACGGGTGCGACGCCGTCGAACGCCGCGCGGACGGCCGCCGGGTCGTCGGTCTCGACGACGGCCCGGCCGGGCGTCTCCTCGAAGAGCGCCGTCGCGTCCTCGACCTCGGCGGCGACGCCGGCGTCGTCGGTCACCATCTCCGCGAGCGCGACCGCCAGGCCGCCGCGGCTCACGTCGTGGACGGCGCGGGTGTCCCCCCGTCGACTCACGGCCGCGAGCGCCTCGACGACCGCACGCGGATCGTCCGGAAGCGTCGGGAAGCGGTCGCTCCCGCCCCCGGTGGCGAGGTAGGTCGACCCGCCGAGTCGACCGCTCGACTCGCCGACCAGCAGGAGGTCGCCGGACCCCTCGACGGCGGTCCCGGGGGCGTCGTAGTCCGGCGTGGCCCCGACCATCGCGAGCGTCGGCGTGGGCGCCACGGGGCCGTCGGCGGAGTCGTTGTACAGCGAGACGTTGCCGCCGACGACGGGCACGTCGAGCGCCCGGCAGGCGTCCGCGAGGCCGTCGACCGCGGCGGCGAAGGCGCCGTACACCTCCGGCTTCTCCGGGTTGCCGCCGTTGAGGCAGTCGACGGCCGCGAGCGGCCTCGCCCCGACGGCCGCGAGGTTGGTGGCGTTCTCGACGGCCACGGCGCGTGCGCCGTCGTAGGGCGCGGCCGTCGTCCACCCGGGGTTCGATCCGGAGGCGAGCGCGAGGCCGACGCCGGCCTCCTCGACGGCCACGAGCGCGGCGTCGTCGCCGGGCACGAGGGCGGTCCGGAGGCCCACCTCGTGGTCGTACTGCCGGTAGACCCACGCCTTGCTCGCGGCCGAGGGGTCGCCGACCACGGCGGCGAACGCCTCGGCGAGGTCGGCGTCCGGGAGGACCCGGTCCGGCGACGGCGGCGTGGTCCGGTCGAGGTCGGCGACCGGCGCGCCGTCGGCGAGGAACTCGGCCGGTGCGTCGACGACCGTCTCGCCCTCGAACCGGCAGACGTAATTGCCCTCCCGCACCTCGCCGACGACCGAACAGCCGAGGTCGTAGCGGTCGGCGATCGATCGGACCCGGTCGACGTCCGCCGGCGCGACCTCGTAGCACATCCGTTCCTGGGACTCGGCGAGCAGGATCTCGGTGGCGTTCATCCCCGGTTCGCGCTGGTGGACGCGGTCGAGGTCGATGCGCGCGCCGAGTCCCCCCTTGGCGACCATCTCGCAGGTCGCGCCGCCGAGTCCCGCGGCCCCGAGGTCGCGGGCCGACGCGACCAGCCCCGCCTCGACCAGGTCCTCGTTGGCCTCGATCAGCCGTTTCTCGGCGTACGGATCGCCCACCTGCACGGCGGGGCGGTCCTCGGTCTCCGCGTCCTCGCCGAGGTCCTCGCTGGCGAAGGAGGCACCCCCGAGGCCGTCGCGGCCGGTGGCGTTGCCGACGAGGACGAGGCGGTTGCCCGCGGCCCGCGCCTCGGCGGTCACCAGACGGTCGGGCGTCACCAGGCCGACGCAGGCGACGTTCACGAGCGGGTTGCCGACGTAGCCGGGATGGAAGTCGACGCTCCCGGCGACCGTCGGGACGCCGATGGCGTTGCCGTAGTCGGCGATGCCCTCGACGACCCCCTCGAACAGGTACCGCGAGTGCTCGCGGTCGAAGGGGCCGAAGTAGAGGGAGTCGGCGAGCGCGATCGGATACGCCCCCATCGACATCGTGTCCCGGACGATGCCGCCGACGCCCGTCGCCGCGCCGTCGTACGGGTCGACGTACGACGGGTGGTTGTGGCTCTCGATGCCCAGAGTGACGTAGACGTCCCCGCCGTCTTCACCGTCTCCGGTCCCGTCGTCGACCGGAAGCGCGACGACGGCGGCGTCGTCGCCCGGGCCGACGACGACCGCATCGCCGTCGGAGTCGAAGGCCGAGAGGAGGGGACGCGAGGAGCGGTAGGCGCAGTGCTCGCTCCAGAGGTTCTCGAACAGCGCCTCCTCCGTGCGGGTCGGCGCCCGGCCCAGTTCGGCGACGACGAGTTCGCGGTCCGGGGCGGCCAGACTCATTCGGGTTCCCGTTCAGCCAGCCCGGATAAATCGCTTGCCATGTGACCGACGGCGCGCACCGCGGGGCTTTTTCCCCTCCGCCCCGTACTCGGGGTGTGCTGTCCGTCGAACTCCACACGCACTCGGCGCTCTCCCACGACGGCCGCGACCCCGTCGACGCGCTCCTCGGACGGGCGGAGGCGCTCGGACTCGACGGACTCGCGGTGACCGACCACGACGCCATCGAGGCCAGCCTCGACGCCGCCGCCAGCGCCGCCGAGTACGGCCTGGTCGGCCTCCCCGGCATGGAGGTCACGAGCGACGCGGGCCACGTGCTCGCCCTCGGCGTGCGCGACCTGATCCCGGCCGGGCTTCCGTTCGAGGAGACCCTGGATCGCATCCGCGAGCAGGGCGGAATCGCGGTCGTCCCCCACCCGTTCCAGCGGTCGCGTCACGGCGTCGCCCGGCGGATCGACCGCGACACGCTCGCGACCGCCGACGCCGTCGAGGTGTACAACTCGCGGCTCCTGACCGGCATCGCCAACCGCCGGGCGCGGAACTTCGCCGCCGCCCGCGGCCTCCCGATGACCGCCGGGAGCGACGCCCACATCGAGGAGATGGTCGGCCAGGCCGTCACCGAGGTCGGGACCGACGAGCGAAGCGTCGAGGCGATCCTCGACGCCGTTCGGAAGGGACGCACGAGCGTCACCGGCCGCCGGACCCCCTGGCACGTCTCGGTCCGGCAGGCCGCCGGCGGCGCCAAGCGGCGGATGGTCAGCCGCGTGGCCGACCTCTGGTGAGCGGGACTGCCGCCCCCCGGACGCCGCCGCCGACTGCCGGCGTCGGGGATCGCCGAACCGGACGGGACCGGCGCCGGCGGCCGGTCGAACCCGCCGCGAATCACCGGCGCAGATACGCGTAGTAGTTGCCGTTTCGCAACGTCAGCCGATCGACGGTCAGCGGAGACGCGTCGAGGAGCGACCGGAGGTCGTCGCGTTCGAAGACGTGGTAGTACCGATCGTGGGTCGTGCCGTCGTCGGCCGTCCAGGGGACGTACGTGTCGTTGTCGTTCGCCCGGATCGCCTCGCGCTCCCCGTCGAAGGCCGGGTGTTCGATGGCCCAGACGCCGATCAGCGCCGCGCCCCCGGGGGCGAGGACCCGCGAGAGCTCCGCCAGGAGCGCCGCCCGCTCGTCCGTCGAGGGAAGGTGGTGCAGGACGGCCACGCAGAGCGCGACCTCACAGGCGCGGTCGGCGATCGGAAACGCGGTCGCCTCGCCACGGACGAACGACGCCGCCGGATGCGCCGACCGGGCGATCGAGAGGAGCGCCCGGGAGAAGTCCACGCCGACGACGACCTCGAACCGGTCCAGGAGCCCCGGGACGTGGCGGCCGTTGGCACAGCCGACGTCCAGCGCGACCCGTCCCCGGGGGACGTCCGCCACGAACGCCGACACCTCCGCCCAGGGGCGATCGCGCGTCCGGGCGAACTCCTCGGCGATGTCGTCGAACACCGTCCGAAGCCGCTTCTTCTCGTCGTTCATGGCCCTCCGCCGCCCCGGCCGGCGACCTCGATCGCCTCCAGCCCCAGTTGGCGGACGTCGGGCGCGAGGTCGGCCGCCCGCAGGTCGGCGGGGGCGTACCAGTCCCACGCCGCGGGCCCCAGTTCGCCCGGTCCGGGATCGATCTCCCGCCGGTCGACGGTCGCGTAGTAGATGTGGTCGACGTGCTGGTGACCCACCTCGCCGTCACGGACGTCGACGTCCTCCAGCAGGAGGTGGCGCGGGCGCGGCACCGAACGGGCCGTCGAGGAGGTCACCTCGCGGTCCCGGACCAGCAGGTCGGCGTCCAGTCCCGTCTCCTCGCGGGCCTCCCGGAGCGCCGCCTCGTGGGGGAGTTCGTCCCGCTGGAGGTGACCGCCGGGCGGCAACCGCATGCCCAGTCGGTCGTGCTCGTGGAGCGCGGTCGCGCCGCCCTCGACGAGGTAGACCGTGGCGGTCGCGTGTCTCGTCGTCTCCATACCGACCGCTACGGGGCGACGGGGTTTTCCGTTACGGTCGAGGACGGGTTCCTTCCCGTCACGTTCGGGGTATTCGATGCCGTCGGGTGGACGCCGCCCTCCAGAGCGTCGTGATGACACGGGTCGAATCGTCGTCGGGAACGGCGTGTCACGGAGGACGGCCCCCGCGCCCGGTCTCGACGGCGAGGAGAGCAGGCCGATGGTTCCCGGGGGAGGAGTCGGGCGTCGCTAGGGGAGTTTGACCTGTTCCTCGGCTTCGAGGAGTTCGTGATACCGGTTGCGGATGGTGACCTCGGAGATGTTGGCCACCTCGCTCACCTCCGACTGGGTGACCTTCTCGTTGGTCAGGAGGGAGGCGGCGTAGACGGCGGCGGCCGCGAGGCCGACGGGGGACTTCCCGGAGTGGACGCCCTGCTCTTTGGCCGTCTTGAGCAGGTCGCGCGCGCGACGTTCGGCCTCGTCGGAGAGGCCGAGGTCGGAGGCAAAGCGGGGGACGTAGCTCTCGGGGTCGGCGGGCTGGATCTCCAGGCTGAGTTCGCGCACGATGTACCGGTAGGTGCGCGCGATCTCGTCCTTCTCGACCCGGGAGACGGTGTCGATCTCGTCGAGCGAGCGCGGGGTGCCGGCCTGGCGGGCGGCGGCGTAGAGGGCGGCGGTGGCGACGCCCTCGATCGAGCGGCCGGGCAGGAGGTCCTCGTCGAGCGCGCGCCGGTAGATGACGCTCGCGGTCTCGCGGACGTTCTCGGGCAGGCCGAGCGCGGAGGCCATCCGGTCGATCTCGCCCAGCGCCTGCTTGAGGTTGCGCTCCTTGGAGTCGCGGGTGCGGAACCGCTCGTTCCAGGTGCGGAGGCGCTGCATCTTCTGGCGCTGGCGGCTCGACAGGGAGTTGCCGTAGGCGTCCTTGTCCTGCCAGCCGATGTTGGTCGAGAGCCCCTTGTCGTGCATCATGTTCGTCGTCGGCGCGCCGACGCGGGACTTCTCGTCTTTCTCCTTGGAGTCGAAGGCGCGCCACTCGGGCCCGTGGTCGATCTCGTCCTCCTCGACGACGAGACCGCAGTCGGTACAGACGGTCTCGCCGTGTTCGGTGTCGGTCGCGAGGCTCCCGCCACACTCGGGACACTGGAGGCGGTCCCCCTCCGTCTCGGCCGAGTCCTCCGGCTCTTGCTCCTGCTCTACCGCCTCGCGCGCGCTCTCGTGGTCCTCGTCGGACGTGTATTCTCGTACGCTCTCGGTCATTGTCAGGGCGCAGAAGGCCGATGTCCTTCTCGGCAACATATTGTGACCGGAGGTATTTAAATCTGTCGACAACGTGCGACGTATACACACCGGAAAACTACGAGACGGCGTCGGGGTGGTTCGACGAACGACGATGACCGCCGGATCGCGGTGACGTTGAGGTGGCGAAAGCGAGGATGGCTATTAGTACGTTTCGGACGCCCCGACGGGGCGACCGAAACCCTTAGTGCCGGGCCACAGCAGGCAGATGGTATGAGCGAGTCGCCCGTGGACGCCGACGAGGTCCGCCACGTCGCCGACCTCGCGCGCCTCGGCCTCGACGAGGAGGAGGTCGAGACGTTCGCCGCACAGTTCGCCGACATCCTCGACCGGTTCGAGGCGCTCGACGAGGTGCCGGCGGTCGACCGCGAGGCGGAACTGGCGAACGTGATGCGCCCCGACGAGGTCGGCGAGAGCCTGGACCAGGCGGCGGCGCTCCGCAACGCCCCCGAGACCGAGGACGGCTACTTCAAGGGTCCGCCCGTCTCATGAGCGGTCCCGACGACCTGAACGCCTTCGTCACGCGCGAGCGGATCGAGGGGGCCGACGACGGACCGCTCGCCGGTCGGACCGTCGCGGTCAAGGACAACATCTCGACGGCCGGGGTCCGGACCACCTGTGGCTCGGCGATGCTCGAAGGGTACGTCCCGCCCTACGACGCGACCGTCGTCGAGCGGCTGAAGGCCGCCGGGGCGACGATCGTCGGCAAGACCAACATGGACGAGTTCGGGATGGGGACGACCACGGAGACGTCCGCGTTCGGCCCGACGCGAAACCCCGTCGATCCCTCCCGCGTCCCCGGCGGGTCGTCCGGCGGCTCCGCGGCGGCCGTCGCGGCCGGCGAGGCCGACCTCGCGCTCGGCTCCGACACCGGCGGCTCGGTCCGCTGTCCCGCCGCGTTCTGTGGCGTCGTCGGCATCAAACCCACCTACGGGCTGGTCTCGCGCTACGGACTCGTCGCCTACGCCAACTCCCTGGAGCAGATCGGTTCCATCGCGCCGACCGTCGAGGAGGCGGCGGAACTGCTCGAAGTCATCGCCGGCCCCGACGAGCGCGACGCCACCACCCGCTTCGACGCCGAATCGGCCGACTCGACCGACGCGGGTGCGGGCCACCCGGGCTCCGACCCCGACTACGCGAGCGCCGCGGACGGCGACGTCGAGGGGCTGACGGTCGGCGTCCCGACCGAACTCGTCGAGGGGGCCGACCCGGCCGTCGTCGCGGCGTTCGAGGCGGCCCTCGACGACCTGGAGGCGGCGGGCGCCGAGCGCCGCGCGGTCTCTATGCCCGCCGTCGAGACGGCCGTCGCGGCCTACTACGTGATCGCAACCTCGGAGGCGTCGTCGAACCTCGCGCGGTTCGACGGCGTGCGCTACGGGATCTCGGGCGGGTTCGACGGCAACTGGAACGACGCCTTCGCCCGCTCGCGCGAGGCCGGCTTCGGCGACGAGGTGAAACGCCGGATCCTGCTCGGCACGTTCGCGCTCTCGGCGGGCTACCAGGACAAATACTACGCCAAGGCCCAGGACGCGCGGGCCTGGATCAGACGGGCCTTCGACGACGCGCTCGCCGAGGCCGACGTGCTCGCCTCCCCGACGATGCCCGTCCCGCCGTTCGAACTCGGCGAGAGCCTCGACGACCCCCTGCAGATGTACCTCGCGGACGCCAACACCGTCCCGGTCAACCTCGCCAACCTGCCGGCGATCTCGGTCCCGGCCGGCGAGGCCGACGGCCTCCCCGTCGGCCTCCAGTTCGTCGGCCCGGCGTTCGGCGAGCGGACGATCGTCCGGGCGGCCAGCGCCGTCGAGGACGGCTAGCCGGAAGATTCCGTGGCGGCGCGGCCGGTCACTCCTCTCCCGTGAAGGTCCGCATGACCTCCCCGGACACCCCCTGTTTCGAGAAGACGGTGACCAGGTCGCCCGCGTGGATGGCCGTGTTCCCGCGCGGGGTGAGGACGTCCTCGCCGCGTTCGATCGCGACGACCAGGACGTCCTCGCCGAGCAGTCCCTCCCGGTCGGCCTCCTGGAGGGTCTTCTCGGCGAGCGGTGCGGTCTCGGTCACGGTGATCTCGAACACCTCGGCGCCGCCGGCGAGCGCCATGAAGTCCTTCACGGACGGGCGCTGGACCGCACGCACGAGATACTCCGCGATCAGGCGCTGGGGGTTCTCCAGGGCGTTCACCCCGATCTGGCGGAAGATCCCCATGTGATCGGGGTTCTGGACGACGCTGACCTTCGAGGGGATGTCGAGTTCCTCGGCCAGCAGCATCACCATGATGTTCGTCGCGTCCGCGTCCGTCGTGGTGATCACCGCGTCCGCCCTGTCGGCCCCCGCTTCGATCAGCGTCTCCTTGAGCGTCGCGTCCGCGTTCAGAACCAGACAGTCGTACTCCCTGCTGATCCGCTCGGCGACCTCGTCGTCGCTCTCGATGACGACGATCTCGTTGCGTCGCCGTTCGAGGAGGTCGATGACCTGCGACCCGATGGCGCCGGCGCCGACGACGATGATGTACATACGTGGGCGAGAGTCGCCGGCCTGCTAAGTGTTCCTCTCCGGGGAGAGACCCTTGGACAGGACGTAGACGACGAACCCGCCCGTGTAGACGATTGCGATGGCCTCCGAGACGGTCGTTCGCCCCAGGACGGCGATGGCGACGATGGCGACCGGACCGAGGAGGAGGAGGGCGTCGAACACCCGGTCGTCGGCCCCGGCGGCGAGGAGCGGTCCCACGACGGGAATCGATTCGACACGCATCAGTCGTACCCCCCGACGGAGACGAAGAAGCTCCGGAGGAGCACGAGAACGGGGATGATTTCGAGCCGCCCGATCCACATGTTGAACAGCAACATCAGCTTCGTGACCGTCGGCATGCCGGGGCCGGTGATCCCGGTCGAGAGGCCGACGTTCCCCTGTGCCGACGCCACCTCGAAGACGACGTTCTCCACGGTGAACCCGTCGGGCGGCCCCATCGGGACCGCGAGCATCAGGACGAACGCACCGAGGGCCAGGAAGAGAAGCCAGAGGAACGTGATGATGGCCGCCTCCTCGAACTCCTGGGACTCTTCCGCCTCCGAGAGCGCCCGCCCGTCGAGCCGGAACGTCCGGACGGCGTTCCGCGGATAGAACACGCCGCGGATGCGGAACATGATCCCCTTGCCGAGCGTCAGCGCCCGGATGAGTTTGATGCCGCCGACGGTCGACCCGGCGGCGGCCCCGACGACCATCCCGAGGGCGACGGTGAGCTGTGCCGCCGGCCCCCACCGCGACCCGAGCGCACTCGCGGTCTGAAAGCCCGTACAGGACGCCCCGGAGACGAACTGGAAGAGCGCGTACCGGAACGACTGGAAGAGCGCCGCACCCTGGCCGTGGAGGACCACGCCGGCGACGGCGAGCCTCCCCGGTCGGTAGACGCCGTGCGCGAACAGGAGGGCGGTCAGCGCGAGCGACCCGAGGCCGAAAAAGAGGAACACCCACCGCGTCTGCAGGTCGGTGTAGAGGTTCCGCAGGTCGCCCCGGAGCATCAGGTAGTGGACGGGAAAGGCGATGCTCCCGAGCGTCATCACCGGGACGAGTGCGAAGTCGATGGCGACGCTGTGGTAGGTCGCGATCGAGTGGTCGGTGACCGAGAACCCGCCCGTCGCCAGGCCGGTCATGGCGTGGTTGATGGCGTCCCACATCGGCATCCCCGCCAGCCAGAGCAGGAGGATCGAGAAGAACGTAAAGAGGAGGAAGATCCACCAGATCGTGCGCACGGTGGAGACGATGCTCGGATGGATCTTCTCGGAGCGCGCCTCGCTCTTATAGAGGGTGAGGCTCCCGCTCCCGGGCCGGGCGAGAATCGCCGTCGTGAGCACGATGACGCCGACGCCGCCGACCCATTCGATGAACGAGCGCCACCACTGGAGGGTGTGGGGAAGGGTGTTCTCGTGGACGGACATCGTGAGACCCGTCCCCGAGAACCCGCTCATGCTCTCGAAGAGCCCGTTGAGCGGGTTGCGAAACGCGGCCAGCGTGCCGAACGCCGCGGTGCCGTGCGTGGCAAAGCGGGCGGGGACGTGGAGCCACGTCGGATCCAGCGCGGCCGTCCACGCGACGAGGAGAAAGGGGACGGAGCCGAAACACGCGACGAGAAACCAGCCCGACGCCGCGATCATCATCCCGTGGAGTCGCCCGGGGTCCTCCGCGTCCGCGAAGCGGCGGGTGAGACCCGCGCCGACGAGAAGCGGAAGCACTCCCGAGAGGACCAGCCCCGGAACGACCCACCACTCCCGCCACACGATCGGAACGAGCGACGAGATGAGAATGAGGCCCGCGAGCGCTTCGAACATCCGGCCGAGGTCGCGGGCGATCGTCCGGAGATGAACTGCCACGAGAGAGTCGTATGCCGAACGCGACTTTAACCTGGCTGATTCGTCCGGGACCGGCGTCCCCGCGGCCGATGGCTCGGCCGCGGTGCGGGGTCGCTACGACCGGTCGTTGACGGTCAACTCGACCTCGCGGCGCCGTATTTCGAGGTCCGCGACGACCCGCTCGACGATCCGCTCGCCCTCCTCGACGACCAGCGGCCGCACCCGGTCGAGGACCCGGTCGAGCGGGACGAACCGGGGCAGGTCGATCGCCTCGCCCGTGACCGATCCGGGGTCGTATCTGACGTCGAAGACCACCCGACTGACCGCCTCGGCGTCCGCCGGGGCGTCGGCGGGGACGTCGTCGACGCGTTCGACGCGCCAGCACCCCTCGGCGTCGAGGTGCCGGACCAGCCGCCAGTCGATCCGCTCGGGGCGATCGATCGCCGTCACCTCGGAGTGGGCGGTGTAGGCGAGGCGCCACCACGCGAACGACAGCCGGTAGCGGGTCCCCGGTCCCCCGTCGCCCTCCCGTGTCACGTCGGTCAGGTACTCCGAGTAGCCGGCGTAGTGCGACAGGTCGACGAGGAAGTCGAACACCGGTTCGCGCGGGAGGTACACGTGGGTGCTGACCGTGAACCGCTGCACGGTTCCGCTACGCGACCAGCCGGATAATCCTTTGTCCATCACGTTCGCGGACGGCGGACTTTTTGACGCCCCGCTCCCAGCGCGCGTATGCGCATCGGCTTCGTCGTCAACCCCATCGCGGGCATGGGTGGCCGCGTCGGACTGAAGGGAACGGACGGCAAGGTGGCCGAGGCCCGCGCGCGGGGAGCGGAGCCCCGGGCTCCGGACCGGGCCCGGCGGGCGCTCGACGCCATCGCCGACGCCCTGTCCGACGCGACGGTCCTGACGTGGGGCGATCCGATGGGGGCGTCGCTCGTCCGCGCGGCCGGCTTCGAGCCGACCGTCCTCGGCGACCCGGCGGCCGGTGCCGGCGCCGACGCGGAGACGACGGCGGCGGACACCCGCGCGGCCGCCCGGGCGTTCGGCGACGCCGACGTCGACGTCGTGGTCTTCGTCGGCGGCGACGGGACGGCCGCCGACGTGGCGGCGGCCCTCGACGGGGGGACCCCGATCCTCGGCGTTCCCGCGGGCGTGAAGGTCTACTCCTCCGTCTTCGCCGTCGCGCCGGAGGCGGCCGCGACGATCCTGGCTTCGTTCGAACGCGTCGAGGACCGCGAGGTGCTGGACGTCGACGAGGACGCGTACCGCGCGGGCACCGTCGACCCCGAACTGCGGGCGGTCGTCCCGGTCCCCGTCGGTGCGGCGCTCCAGTCGTCGAAACAGCTCGGCGGGGGCTCCGTCGAGGCGCTCGCGGCGGGCTTTGCCGCGTCGGTCGATCCCGACACGACCTACGTCTTCGGCCCCGGGAGCACCGCCGCGGCCATCGAGCGCGAACTGGAGTTCGAGGGGTCGCCCCTCGGCGTCGACGTCTGGCGCGACGGGGAGGTGCTCGCCCGCGACGCGACCGAGCGCGAGATCCTCGACGCCCTGGGCGACCGCAACGAGATCGTCGTCTCGCCCATCGGCGGCCAGGGGTTCGTCTTCGGACGCGGCAACCCCCAGCTCTCCCCGGCCGTCATCCGGCGGTGTTCGGTGACGGTCGTCGCCTCCCGGGCGAAACTCGACGGCCTCGGCGAACTGCGCGTCGACACGGACGACCCGGCGCTCGACGAGGAACTGCGCGGATGGACCCGGGTGCGCGTCGGTCGGGTCGAACGCCGCATGATGCGGATCGTCTGATTAAGGTGAAGGGGGATATCGGCGGCAGAAAACTGAACGAATAAGGGGATATTATCATACGGGGCGTAATTTAAGGCAGTTCGGGGACTGGAGGCCGTATGGAGACCCGGAAAGTCCAGCGCCTGGGACCGTCGACGCTCGCGATGACGCTCCCCGCGGAGTGGGCGGCGGAATACGGGGTCGAGAAGGGCGACGAGGTGTCGCTACGAATGGGGGGAAAGGGGACGCTGACCGTCCTGCCGGCGTCGGCGACGGCGGAGGGGACCGAGGCGGTCCTGCTGGCCGACCGGCTCGACGCGGACGGCGTGGAGCGGGGAATCGTCGCCCAGTACGTCCTCGGCCGGCGCATCATCCACGTCGAGAAAAGCGAGGGGGCGCTCGACGGCGAGCACATCAACGCCGTCTACCGGGCCGAGACCCAGCTGATGGGGCTTGGCGTCATCGAGGAGACGCCCGAGCGCATCGCCATCCGGTGTTCGGTCGATCCGGAGGATTTCACGCTCGACAACCTGCTCGAACGGCTGGAGAACACCGGCAGCACGATGCGGACCGAGGCGGTGAAGGCGCTGGCCCACGGCAACCCCGACCTCGCCGAGCGGGCGCTGAACCGCGAGCGGCAGGCGAACAAGATCTTCGTCCTCCTCCTCCGGCTGATCTTCACCGCCTACCGCAACCCGAACCTGGCCCGGGCCGTCGGTCTGGAGTCGGGGTTCCCGCTGATCGGCTACCGGTCGGTCGCCAAGAACCTCGAACTGACCGCCGACAACGCCCAGCGGATCGCGAACATCTGTCTGGAGACCGACGACCACACCCTCGACGTCGACGGGGCGACGATGAACCGGATCCGCGACCTCACCGATCGGGTCGACGAGATCACCGCGACCGCCGTCCGGTCGGTCGTCGAACGCGACTACGACGAGACCATCGAGGTGCGGGCGCTCTTCGACCGGATCATGGATGCCGAACGGGAGATCCTCGACGACCTCTCGGAGATGGAGACCGACGAGGCCCTCCGCGTCCGCGACGTGCTCGTCGCGCTCCAGCACACTGCCCAGTACGGGGCGCGCAACGCCGAGATCGCGGCCAACCTCGCGCTCGACGAGGAGTCCGAACACCTGACGATCTCCTGAAGCCGACGCGTCACGCCCTCCCGGACTGTGGCCGTTCCCGGTCAGCGCGGAGCGTCCCCGACTGGCCGCCCCTCGACGCCGCCGGTGGCGTTCCCGTCGCGTCGCCCGGTCGCGGTGTCGTTGGCGTCCGAGGGACCGGCGTCGTTGCCCGTTCCCCGACGGGGGGCCGACCCGTCACCCCCGGCGGAGCCGTTTCCCTCCGTCCCGCGCCCCCGTGAACCGGTCCCGCCCGAGTCGGTCCCGTGCGTGCCGTCGGCGGCCCGGGTCGGCGGCCCGCCGCGTGGCGTGGCGTCGACGCTCCGGTTGGCCGTGCGCTCGCTCCGGTCGGTCGCGTTCTCCGTCGATCGGTTCCCGTTCCTGGCGGAGGTGCTCGCGTGGGTCGGCGGCCCGCCCCGGTCCGCGGACGCGTTCGCGGCCCCGCCGGACGACCCTCGCTCGCTCCCGTTCCCCTCGACGTGCGTCCGTCCGGGTGCCACGCCGGCTGGAGGGCCCCTGCCGTCGTCGCCGGTGATCCCGCGCGCGACGGCGGCGACCTCGGGACCGGTGAGGTTCCCCGCGCCCCGCCGGAGTCGATCGAGTTCGTCCGGTTCGACGCCGTGGGCGCGGAGCGCCGCGTCGGGAACGTCGCGGCTCGCGTCGGCCGTCCGGTTCACCCGGCGTTGGAGGGCGTGCGACTCGGCCACCAGTCGCGCCAGCCGGGCGCGATACTGGCCCTCGGAGATCGTTCCGTTGTTCCGGGCCTCCCGGAGCCGTTCCCGGCGGCGTGCGAGTTCGTCGATCCGCTCCCGGGTTCCGTTCACCTGATCGGCGACGACCGCCGCCCGCGCCGACGGCGACTCGGCGCGGGCGAGGCGCACCTGGAGCGTCCGGGTCGCCACGGCGCCGCCGAGTTCCGCCCCCTGGACGCCGACGACGCCCGCGAATCGCTCTCCAGGCGCCACCGACGCGTCCCCGGACTGGGCGAGTCCGCCCGAGGGGACCGTCGCGAGCGCGATGGCGACCACGAGCGTCACGACGACGACGCGTCGTTCCATCTCGCCCGTCCGTTCGTCACCCCTCCACCTATACCCATCCCTTCGTTAAGCGGGATCAACGTCGGTTAAGACGGATTAAGCGGTCCCGGCGGCCGTCGTCATGTCCAGCAGCCCCCCACCGCCGGGGGCCGTCCCGTTGCCCGACGGCGTCGCCGTCGGAGTGGGCGTCCGGGTCGGCGTCGCCGTCGGGGAGGGAGTGGCCGTTTCCGTGGCCGTTTCCGTGGCAGTCCCGGTCCCGGAGGAGTCGCCGAGGAGACCGCTCCCGGTGGTCGTCGTCGCCGTGGGCGTCGGCGTCGCGGTCCCGCCGGCCCGGGTGTGCGTTCGCGTCCGCGTCGGGGTGGTCGTCGGCGTCGTCTTCGACGGGCCACCCCCGCCGTCCGGCTTCTCGTCGAAGATGTCGGTCTCGATGGTGTGATGGAGCGTGTCGACCGGGATTCGCACCGTCCCGGCGCCGCCGTTCGCGAGGTCGACCGTCAGGAAGAAGTCGATGCGGAGGTCGGTCGTCTGGTCGTGCTTCAGGTGCGAGACCCACCACTCGTCGAACCGGTCGGTGCGGAGGACGGTCGTCGCGTTCACCGTGCGGGTCTCGCCCGGCGGAATGACGTAGCTCCGCGTGGTCGAGCCGTTTCCCATGCGGACGTCGTTCATCCGGACCCGGTAGCCGATCCGGGTGAGCGTGATCGGATAGGGCTTGGGGTTGTAGAGGACGAACTGGGTTTCGACCTCGGTCCGCTGGCGGGTCACGTTCCCCCACCGCCCGCTGGTCTCGTTGAGATACAGCACGGGATCGCTCACCAGGGGGGCGTTCGCGTTCACCGGCCGGGTCTCCGTGGAGTTGAACCCGCCGATGACGTTCGTCGTCACCTCGCGCTGGACCTGGGGCGTCGAGAAGTCCGCGCCCAGAAGCGACGAGTGAACGTCGGCGTCGATCCTGAGGGTCGTCTGCTCCCCGTTGCGGACGTGGCTGACCCACCAGGCGGGGATCCGGTCGTTGTGCATGTGGGTGGTGAAGGGGAGCGTCGAGCGACCCTGGTGGATCTCGACGCCCGATTTCGTCCCGTTCGCCATCGCCACGTCGTTCATGTGGACCGCGTAGTCGACGGTCAGACCGCCCAGCGTCACCCCGATCGGATTCGGATTCCGCACCTGGAGGTCGCTCAGAATGGTCGTCGTGGACTCGTTGACGCCGCCGAACCGGTTGTCGACGCCGGTGACCGCCGGAGCGCCGAGCACGCCGGCGGCCACCAGGCCGACGCCGACCAGAACGACGACGACGAGGCCCAGGGCGGCGATCCGCGCCTTGCTCGCCGTCAGAGTCGAGAGGAGTCCGCCCCCGGAACTGCCCATGCCGGCCCCTGTCGTGGAGGGTAGAAAAAGCCCCGTCGTCCGTCCCCGCCGAGCGAATGAACTAAGTCCGCGCTCGGTACAGTCGAGGGTATGGACGCAGTCGAGACGGTCGAGACGGACGTCGGCCTCGGCCTGACGGTGATCTTCGCCCTGCTGACGCTCGGCGGGGCCGTCACCATGCTCGCCGCCCCCGGACAGCTCACGACCGCCGGGGGGTTCGCCCTGGCGATGGGCGCCGCCGTCCTCGCCGTGGGCGCCGCCCAGACGTACGCTCCGTGAGACAACCGTTAATATCGTCAGCCACGTACGGGGGCCACGGATGACGGAGTACACCGAGGAAGAGCAACGGATCGTCGCCTACCTCCGCCACAGCGTCGCGCGCGGAGAGCGGTACTTCCGTGCCAAGAACATCGCCGACGCCCTCGGTATGACGGCAAAGCAGGTCGGCTCCCGTCTCCCGCGCCTCGCGGAGAAGTCCGACGAGGTCGAGATCGAAAAGTGGGGTCGGGCCCGCTCGACCACCTGGCGCGTCACCGCTCCCCAGCCCTGATCGGGGTCCACCGACGCCCCGCCCCGGAGACGGTTCCCGGACCGAGGCGACGCCGGCGGTCCGTCCAGTCCCCGAATCGGTCCCCGGCGGGTTTTTTGTCCCGCCGCGTCGAGGGGTGGCCATGACCGTCCGCGTCAGTCGGACGTTCGAGTTTCCCGTCCCGGCCGAGCGGGTCTGGGAGTTCATCGCCGATCCGGCAAAGCGCGCCGACGCGATCAGCGTCGTCGACGAGTTCTCGGTCGGCGAGGACGGCACGGCGACCTGGCACGTCCGACTCCCGATCCCGATCATCGACTCGACGGTGACCGTCGAGACCCGCGACGTGACGCGCGACCCGCCACGACACGTGGAGTTCACCGGCCGATCGCGCGTCATGTGGGTCAGCGGCGAGCACACCGTCGAGCCGACCGAGTCCGGCTGTCGGCTCCACAACGAGTTCGTCGTCGAGGGGCGTCTGCCCGGCGTCGAGCGGTTCTTCGAGCGACACCTCGACGACGAACTCGACAACCTCGAGGCCGCCCTCCGGCGGGACCTCGGACTGGCGGCGTGACCGTCCGACTGGCGCTCGCGCAGATCGACGGGGTCGCCGGGAACGTCGCGGAGAACGTCGACCGCGCCGTCGCGGCCGTCGCCGACGCCGCGGCCGACGGAGCCGACCTCGTCGTCCTCCCCGAACTGTTCGCCGTCGGCTACTTCGCGTTCGAGTCGTACGCCCACAGCGCCGAACCGCTCGACGGCCCGACGCTCTCGCGGCTCGGAACGGTCGCCGCCGACGAGGGCGTCCACCTGCTCGCCGGAAGCGTCGTCGAGGACCTCGCCGAGAGCGCCGCGGCCGGCGTCGCCACCCCCGACGACGCGGGGCTGGCCAACACCGCCGTCCTGTTCGACGACGACGGCGAGCGTCGCCTGGTCTACCGCAAACACCACCTCTTCGGCTACGACTCGGCCGAGAGCCGCCTGCTCACGCCGGGCGAGCGGGTGCCCACGGTCGCGCTCGACGCCCTCGGGTTCACCGTCGGCGTCACCACCTGCTACGACCTCCGCTTTCCCGAACTCTACCGCGACCTCGCCGAGGCCGGCGCGACGCTCGTGCTCGTCCCGTCGGCGTGGCCCTACCCCCGGGTCGAACACTGGCGTCTGCTTCCGCGCGCCCGCGCCGTGGAGAACCTCTGTTACGTCGCCGCGGCCAACGGCGCCGCGACGTTCGAGGACGCGACCCTGCTCGGCCGCTCGACCGTCTACGACCCGTGGGGGGTCGCGGTGGCGAGTGCCGGCGACGATCCGGCCCTCGTGACGACCGACATCGACCCCGACCGGGTCGCGGCGGTCCGCGAGGAGTTTCCCGCCTGGCGCGACCGGCGCCGGTGAGGACGGCCGCGAAAGCCGACGGCCGTCCCCGGGAGTCGCACGCGGCGGCGACCCCGTGGCGGGTCCCCCGGGCCGTCGCCGTCGGGGCCCGGCGACTCACGGAAAAACCGGCGCCTGCCGTTGCGTTTATACGCGTCGCGGACCTGTACTCACCCGCCGACAGATCGACGCTTTTCTCGTCGAACGTCGGCACGATACGGCTCGCACCGCAGTCCGGGGTCCGCTGTGGGCGCGGCCGCCGGGACCACCCACTCCCACTCCCGCCTTCGTCCGGCCTCACCCCCCCTTTCCGTCCGACCCGTCCGACGAGGAGCGCCGGGTGGCGTCGGGACCGACCGTCGGGACGACGGCCGCTCAGTCGTCTCCCGTCCGGATCTCGGCGGACAGCCCCTGGGCCATCCGGATCTCCGTCGAGTTGTTGACCGTCCAGGCCGTCCGCTCGGTGACCGTCTCGATCACCTCGCGGGCGCTCGGATCGCCGGTGCCCGACCGTTTGACGCCGCCGAACGGGAGTTGCACCTCCGCGCCGATGCAGGGGAGGTTGGCGTAGGCAAGCCCCACCTCCGCCTCGTCGCGGTAGCGGTTGAGCTCGCGGTAGTCCTCGCTCACGATGGCGCCGGCCAGTCCGTAGTCGGTGTCGTTGTGGATCGCCACGGCCTCCGCTACGTCCCCCTCGTACTCCAGCAGGGCGACGTGGGGGCCGAACACCTCCTCGTGGGTGCACCGCAGGTCCGCGTGGGGGTCGGCCTCGTAGACGAACGGGCCGACCCAGTGGCCGTCCTCGAACCCGTCGGGGATCTCCGCCGCGTCGAGGTCCGCGCGGTCGACGAGGACGGTCACGCCCTCCTCGCGTGCGAGGTCGTTGTACCGGTGGAACTTCTCGACCTGGTCGGCGTCGACGACCGGCCCCATGAACGTCTCCTCGTCGAGCGGGTCGCCCACCGCGATCTCCTCGGCGAGGGCGACGAACCGCTCTTTGAACTCGTCGTAGACGTCCGCGTGGACGATCAGGCGCTCGCTGGAGACACAGCGCTGGCCGGTGGTCTTGAAACTCGACATCACCGCGGCGTGGATCGCCAGGTCGAGGTCGGCGTTCGCGGTGATCACGATCCCGTTCTTGCCGCCCATCTCGCAGGCGGCCTGCTTGCCCGCCTCGCCGCCGACCGTCGAGGCGATCTCGCGGCCCACCTCCGCCGACCCCGTAAAGAGGATGGTGTCCACGTCCGGGTGCTCGACGATGGCGGCGCCGGCGTCGCCGTACCCCTGCACCAGGTTGAAGACGCCGTCGGGAACGCCGGCGTCGTCGAGCATCTCGGCGACGATCCGGCCACACCAGGGCGTCTGCTCGGCGGGCTTCCAGACGACGGTGTTGCCCTCGACCAGCGTCACCGCCATGTGCCAGAACGGGATGGCGACCGGGAAGTTCCACGGCGTGATACAGCCGGTCACTCCCCGGGGCTTGCGCCGCATGTAGGAGTCCTTGCTGGCGATCTCGCTCGGCACGACGTCGCCGTGCGGGTGGCGGGCGTTGCCCGCCGCCCACTCGACCATGTGCCAGGCCTCGGTCACGTCGGCCCGTCCCTCGGAGATCTCCTTGCCACACTCCCGGGTGACGACCTCGCCGAGTTCCTCGTGACGGTCGCGGAGTTCGCGGAAGACCTCCCACAGCACCGCCGCGCGGTCGACGTAGGAGCGGTCGCGCCACGGGTCGAACGCCGAGCGCGCGGCCGCGACGGCCCGGTCGACGTCGGCCTCCGTGGCCCGCTGGAACTCCGCGAGGTGTTCGCCGGTCGCGGGATCGTAGCTCTCGAACGTCTCGTCGCCCGCCCCATCGGTCCACGACCCGCCGATGTACTGTCCGTACGCGTCGCCGGTCTGTCGACTCATCGCTCCGTCCGCTTTCGAGCCGGGGCGACAAAATCCCACCGCCGGGTCGCGGACGGTCCCGGGGGCACCCGGCCGCCGTCCGGGTCGACGCGCCCTCAGTCGGCCAGCCGCTTTTCGATCTCGCCCCTGACCGCGGGGGCGTCGAAGTCGTGGTCGGGGCGCACGTTCACGAAGTCCAGGAACTCCCCGGCGTCGAGGAGTCCCTCCGGCGGGTAGGCGGCGGCGACGGCCGCCACGGCTGCGTCGGCGCCGACGATCGGTTCGAGGGCGGCGAGCCCGCAGGCGACGTCGTACGCCCGCGCCGCCTCGCGGGCCCGTCTGGCCTCGTCGATCGAGGGCCGGTCGTCCGCGCTCCCGTCCGGGGCGGTCCCCCCGTCCTCCCGGCCGTCCGCCCGGACGCTCGTCGTGTCGATGAAGTAGAGGTCGCCGTCGAGGACGAGGACGTTCTCCGCGCGCAGGTCGCCGTGGGCCAGCCCCGCGTCGTGCATCCGGCGGAGCGACTCGAACAGGTCCGGGGCCAGGTCGGTGGCCGTGGCCGTCGGGACCTCGTCGATCGACCGGAACTCCGGGAGGTACTCCAGCACGACGACGCCGAGCCCGTCGAGTTCGAAGGCCTCGACCGGTTCCGGCGCGTTGACGCCGAGAGCGCGCATCCGCCGGGTCGCCTCCAGTTCGTGTTCGGCCATCCGGTAGGGCCCCTCGAAATGCTCGAAAAAGCCCTCGGTCCCCGAGGAGAACGCGCCGAGGTTCCGTCCCGTGGTGAACAGGGCGTGGACGAGCGAGTTCTGCCGGGTGATCACCTTCACGAACCACTCCTCGTCGACGACCATCGGCGTCGAGAGCCAGTTGTCGGCCTCCAGAAAGCGGACGTGGGCCGGCCCGTCGCCGTATCGGCCGGCGACCTCGCGGGCGACCGCCTCCAGGCGGTCCCAGTCGACGGTCCCGCGGATCAGCCGGCGAAGTTCCATCGGCCGTCGTACGGCGCGGAGGTGCATAACTGGTTGGGACCGCGACCGCACCCGAGCGGGACCGCGCGTTTATGCCCGCGAGCGTGCAACCCGGGGACATGGACCTGGACCTGCCCGCGGAACACCGGATGGTGCGCGAGTCGATCCGGGAGTTCTGCGCGGAGGAGGTGGCCCCCATCGCCCAGGAGATCGAGGACGAACGCCGGTTCCCGCGGGAGGTCTTCGACCGCCTCGCCGACCTCGACGTGATGGGCGTGCCGATCGCCGAGGAGTGGGGCGGCCTCGGGGGCGATCAGCTGATGTACGCCCTGGTCTGTGAGGAACTCGGGCGCGTCTCGGGCGCGGTCGGCCTGTCCTTTGCGGCCCACACCAGCCTCGGGGCCAAGCCGATCGAGTCGTTCGGCACCGACGAACAGAAGGAACGGTGGCTCCGCCCGCTGGCGACCGGCGAGGAACTCGGGGCGTGGGCGCTCACCGAACCCGGATCGGGAAGCGACGCGAGCAACATGGAGACGACGGCCACCCGGGACGGCGACGGCTGGCGTTTGAACGGGACGAAACAGTTCATCACCAACGCGAACGTCGCGGGCTCGATCCTCGTCAAGGCGGTCACGGATCCCGACGCGGGATACGACGGCATCTCGACGTTCGTCGTCGATCCCGACGACGACGGGTTCGTCGTCGAGACGGTCTGGGAGAAGATGGGGCTGAACGCCTCGCCCACCTGCGAGATTCGCTTCGACGACTGCCACCTCCCCGCGGATCGCCTGCTCGGCGACGAGGGCGACGGATGGAGCCAGGCGATGCAGACGCTCGACGGCGGCCGGATCTCGATCGCGGCGCTCTCGGTCGGCCTCGCGGGGGGCGCCTACGAGGTCGCCGCGGAGTACGCGGGCGAGCGCGAGCAGTTCGGCCGGCCGATTGCGGAGTTCGACGCGATCAGGGACAAACTGGTCGAGATGTACCGCAGGACCCAGCGGGCGCGCCTGCTCACCCGCGAGGCCGCGTGGCGATACGACCGGGGCGAGGAGGTCACGCTGGCGTCGTCGCTCGCCAAACTGGACGCCAGCGAGGCCGCCCGCGAGAACGCCGAGGACGCGGTGCAGGTCCACGGCGGATACGGCTACACCGAGGACTTCTCCCCCCAGCGGTTCTACCGGGACGCGAAGCTGATGGAGATCGGCGAGGGGACGAGCGAGATCCAGCACGTCGTCATCGCCGACGAACTGGGACTCTAGGGACGGGTCAACACCATCGGCGCCCGGTCGTCCGTCCTCCCCGGTTCCGCGTCGCCCGTCGCCCCGCTCCCGGACCCCGGGTCACCGACGGCGGCGGCGAACTGCCGGGCGTGGAGCGCCCGGAGCCGGTCGCGCTCGCCGGCGTCGAGGCCGAGCGCGTCGCCGAACTCCCGCCACGCCGCCGGTCCGACCAGGAGGTAGTAGGCGTCGTCCCTGCGCTCGACCAGTTCGTTCCGGGGGAACGCCCGTCGCCACTCGTAGACCAGGTCGTCGACGCCGGGGGTCGCCCGGACCGCCTCCTGGTGGCGTCGGGCGACCGCTCGCAGGCGGCGCTCGGCCTCGTCCCCGCCGGCGACGGCCGCCAGGACCGGGGGATCGAACGCCGCGAGCGGATCGCGGACGGTGCCCACGTCGGGCGTCGGGGCCGCCGACACCTAAACCCCCGCAGTCGACGTCGGACGGACGAGCGCCCCCGGGACCGTCCGCGACTCGCGCGGCCGGGTCCCGCGTCGCGTCCCCGTCGCTTTTGTCCCCGGCTGTCGGACTGCGGGCGTGTACCGGAAGGGCCACTACGGGGTGTCGCTGCTCGTCTTCGCCCCGGTCGAGTTCGTGCTCGTGGCCGCGGATCGGCCGACGCTGGCGCTCGCGACCGGCGGGACGATGCTCTGGCTCGCGATGCTCCCCGACGCCGACCAGCGGATCCCCGGACTGACCCACCGGGGCGCGACCCACACTCTGGCGTTCGCCGGGGCGGTCGGCGTCGCCTTCGCGCTCGCGGGGAGTCTCGTGGCCCCCGGCGTGGCCGCCGTCACCTCCGTCGGTCGCGCCGCGGTCGCCACCTACGGCTTCGCGCTCGGGACCCTGACGGTCGGGGCCCACCTGCTCGCCGACCTGCTCACGCCGGCCGGCGTCGCGCTCCTCTGGCCGCTCTCGGGCCACCGGTTCTCCCTCTCGCTGACGACCGCCGACGACCGGGTGTGGAACTACGGCCTGCTCGTCGCCGGCGTCCTCGTCGCGGCGGCCGTCCTCGTCGCGGCCGGCGCGGTCTGACCGGCCGACCGCCGGCAGGCTTTCGTCCGGTCCGGGGGTAGCGACCCCATGTCCGACGACGCGACGGAGCCGACCCTCCGCGACGACGCGATGGAGCGCTTTCCGGTGCCGGAGTACGGGGACCTGCCCGACGACCTCTGCGAGCGGATCGACGAGGAGACCGACCGCGCGGGATTCACGCCGAACGTCTTCGCCGCGTTCGCGTACAAGCCCTCCCACTCCCGGGCCTTTTTCGCGTACTACGACGCGCTGGTCGAGGACACCAGCCTCGACCGGGCCGAGGTGGAGATGATCGTCGTCGCCGTCTCCGGCGTCAACCACTGCTACTACTGCAACGTCGCCCACGGCGCGCTGGTGCGCCTCTACGCCGAGGACCCCCACCTCGCCGACCAGCTAGTCGCCAACTACCGGACGGCCGACGTGAGCGAGAAGCGACTGGCGATGCTCGACGTGGCGGTGAAGCTGACCGAGCGCCCCCCGGAGGTGACCGCGGCCGACCTGGACCGCCTGCGTGCGGTCGGATACAGCGAGGAGGAGGTGTGGGACATCGGCGCCGTGACCGCCTTCTTCAACCTCTCGAACCGGATGGCGACGTTCGCGGAGATGCGCCCGAACGACGAGTTTCACACGTTGGGGCGGGAGGACGCCCCGACCGACGACTGAGCGGGAGTCCCGTCGCCGCCGACGAGAGCGCCCCCGTCGGGGTCGGTCCCACCGCTCCGAGACGGGCGATCACGGAAAAAACCGATTGTGCTGGTAGATCGACCTCCTGCACGAAGTGCATCTCGATACTCCTCCGCCGACCCTGGATCGTGCCTGTCTGAAGAGTGAACCACCACCCCGTCCGGTTTCTGGCATGTGTTACCATACCATGAATCTTGTGGCAGCGGCCGTGGCTTCCGGGGGAGTCGACGGGGTCCCCGGCGCCCGGTCGTCCCGATGGGTTCCGGGGACGGGTCCCGGTGGCGTCGGCCACGGACACCGACGACGGCCGATATCCGTCGAGAGACCGTTTCGGTCGCTGTTCTCCCGTCTCGGCGGGTCCGAACCCTTCCGATCCCGGCCCGGAACGCTTATCTACCCGGTCGCCGTTCCTACGGTCGCAATGGCGACCGGTACGGTTGCGTTCTTCAACGACAGTGGCGGCTACGGATTCATCGAGACCGAAGACTCCGACGAGGACGTGTTCTTCCACATGGAAGACGTCGGGGGCCCCGACCTGGAGGAGGGGCAGGAGGTCGAATTCGACATCGAACAGGCGGACAAGGGGCCGCGAGCCACGAACCTGCAACGCCTGTAGGCGTAGCCGCGACGAACCCGCGCGGCGCCACGCCGCGTGGCGCCGCTTCCTTCCTTTCTTCGCGTCGCGAGCGGCGGGGCCGGGCGGGGATCCGGCACGCCGGCGCGGGCGGCGGCGAGGGAAAAAGAACTTGACCCCGAGGCAGGAGAGGGGAGTATGGAGGCTGTCGTCCTGGCGGGTGGGTACGCGACGCGCCTCTGGCCCATCACCAGACACCGCCCGAAGATGTTCCTCCCGCTCGGGGACGAGACGGTGATCGACACCGTACTCGCGGACCTCGAAGCCGACGACCGGATCGAGTCGGTGTACGTGAGCACGAACGAGCGGTTCGCGGACGCGTTCGCCGACTTCCTCGACGGGAGTCGGTTCGAGAAACCCGAACTGTCGGTCGAGGGGACGACCGCCGAGGACGAGAAACTCGGCGTCGTCGGCGCGCTCGCCGACCTCGTCGAGCGCGAGGGGGTGACCGACGACCTGCTGGTGGTCGCCGGCGACAACCTCATCTCCTTCGACCTCGCGGAGTTCGTGGACTTCTTTCGCGAGACCGGGACGGCGACGCTCGCGGCCTACGACGTGGGGTCGCGCGAGCGCGCGTCGTCCTACGGCGTACTCGACCTCGACGGCGACAGGGTGGTGGGCTTTCAGGAGAAGCCCGACGAGCCACGGAGCACGCTCGTCTCCATCGCCTGTTACGCGTTTCCCGCCGCGACGCTCGACCGCTTCGAGGAGTACCTCGCCGCCGACGAGAACCCCGACGAGCCGGGGTGGTTCGTCCAGTGGCTCCAGGCCAGACGGCCCGTCCACGCCTTCACGTTCGACGGCTCGTGGTTCGACATCGGTACGCCCGAGAGCTACCTCGACGCGGTCGCGTGGGCGCTCGACGGCGAGGCCCACGTCGCGCCCGACGCCCGGGTCGCCCACTCGACGCTCGGCCCGTCCGTCCAGGTGCTCGACGGAGCCGAGGTGACCGACGCGCGCCTCGAACGGACCGTCGTCTTCCCGGACGCGACCGTCAGCGACTGTGCGATCGACGGGTCGCTCGTCGACGAACGGGTTCGCGTCGAGAACGTCGACCTGACGGGCGCGCTCGTCGGCACCGACTCGCGGATCGTCGACGACTAGCGGCCGGCGGCCCGCGACCCGCGCGACCCGACGCCCTGCCCGTCAGCGGGCGTCGCCGAGCCAGGCGTCGGTGACGCGGATCCGACCCCAGGTGCCGTCCCACTCGGTCCGGTACTCCAGTTCGATCGGACGGTCCATGTGCGGGCCGTCGGTGACGAGCGTCTCGAACTCCCCGCCCTCGCCGAGCGGATGGACGCCGTACCGCTCTTCGAGCCGTTCGAGGTCCGCGAGCGCGTCGGCGTCCAGCCGACGGCCGAGCCACGACTCGTCAAGGCCGGCGGCGGCCACCTGAATCACCCGGATCTCGAATCCCGCGTCGAGCATCGCGGTCGCCAGCGCCCACGGATCCCGTCGCCACAGCGGAGCGAACAGGTCGAGGGCCAGATCGTCACAGACGCCCTCGATGCGCGAGGTCTGGAACTCGCTCTCGACGGCCCCCGCGACGACGCCGGCGAGCGGACGGTCGGCGGCGAGGTCGCGCAGGGCGGCCGCCAGCGGTTCGACCTCGCTGTCCCCCTGGGCGCCCGCGTCGCTGGCCTCGGCCGCCCCGAGGTCGCCGGGATCGACCTCCACCAGGTCGATGCCGACGCTCTCGGCGGCCAGCCGCGCCAGCCGCGTCTCCGGGACGTGGTACATATACGAGTCCCCCTCGGCGTGGACCGTCAGCAGGCGAGTCACGGAGAGCCCCCGGTCGAGCGCGCGACGGAGCGCCCACGAGGAGTCCTTGCCGCCCGAGAACAGACACACCCACTCGCCGGTCATACCGCCGACTCGGCCGCGGCGACCATACGCGCGTCGGTCCGCGCGTCGGGCCGAGACGGGAGCGCACCCGTCGTCGTGGCGACCGCCGGCCTACATGTAACCGAGGTCGCGCAGGCGCTCCATCAGATCCTCCTTGTCCTGGGCGCGGCCGGCGCGCTCGGTGGTGTTTTCGAGGTCCTGAAGCCACGCCGGGTCCTCGTCGGCCTTCGTGGTCGAGACCTCGCTGCCGAGCGACCGGAACCCCTCGAAGTATTTCGGCGAGATGGGGACGTCCTCGCGGGCGAGGCCGTTCGGCAGGTCGTCGTAGCCCTGGGGGACGTAGCCGTCGTCGGGGAACTCGGGCACCGTCTCGGGCACCGCGAACTGCCAGAACGTCTCCCAGACGTCGGGTTCGGCGAACTGGAGGATGGGCTGGATCCGGTCGTGGGGCGGGTAGATGTCCGGGTCGTGGCGGGGCGAGAGGAACGTCTCGTCCGCGCGGGCCTCCTGTTCGTCCCACCGGACGCCGGAGACGATGCCGTCGATGCCGTACTCCTCGATGGCGTCGTTGAGCGCCACCGTCTTCAGCAGGTGGTTGCCGACGTAGGTGTCAAGCAGGAACGGGAAGGTGTCCTCCTCGTACTCCAGAATCTCCCGGACGTGGTGTCGGTTGTGCGCCGAGAGCGCGTCGATCGGGATCTCGTCACCCGGTTCGAGGTCGTGCTCCTCGACGTACCGGCCCACGTCCTCGTTGCGGGCGTAGATCACGTCGAGGTCCCACCGGTCGGCCCACCGCTCGACGAACTCGTGCAGTTCGTCGAAATGCTGGTAGTGGTCGATGAACACCGCGGGCGGGAGGTCGAGGTCGAACCGCTCGGCGACCTCCTTCACGAAGTAGAGGGTGAGCGTGGAGTCCTTGCCGCCGGTCCACATCACCGCCGGCGTGCGGTACTCCCGGAGGCCGGTCTCCGTGACCTCCAGGGCCTTCTCGATCTTGTCCTGGATCGTCGGATAGTCGGACGGCGACTCGCCGGCGCCGTCCTCGTAGTCCACGTCGACGTAGTCGGGGAACTCGCCCGTCATCGTGACATTATATGTAATTACCGGGTGAAGTGAGTTACGGTCGACTGTCGACGCGCGGGCCGCGAGACGCGTTCGCGGGGCCGTCTCGGGGGTCAGCGGCCGAACGTGGCGATCAGTCCCGGGCCAGGTCCCCGGACTCCGCCGTTCCGGGGTCGTCGACGGGGTCGTGGACGGCCCGGTAGCCCTCCGGCGTCCTCTCGACGCGGTCGACGGCGTACAGGCGAATGGCGCGCTCCTGGCGCGTCCTGACCGGGAAGTCGTAATGCTCGGCCCGGTAGTCGAACGTCCCGTCGTCCGCCCGGACGAACGCGCGGTGGTCGGCGAGGCGGCGGCGGGCGACCGCGCGCGACCGGTCGGGGACGTCGGCCACCCGGTCCTCGAACACCCGGGTGAACGCCGGTTCGATCTCGTAGCCGATCGAGTCGCGGGCGGCCGCCATCGCCGCGACGCTGGTCGTCCCCGTCCCCCAGAACGGATCGAGGACGGCGTCGCCCTGGAGGCTGTACATGTTGATCAACCGGTAGGGAATCTCGAAGGGGTAGGCGGCCGAGCGACGCCTGAGGTCCCCCTCCCCGTCGTCGCCGTCGAGCGCCTGGAGTTCGACGCCCACGTCCTCCCAGAGGTCGGAGAACCAGCGGTTGCGCTCCTCCCAGAAGTACGCCGAGCGGTAGCGCCGATCGGCGTGCGGGGCGAACTCGCGTCCCTCCGACCCGTTGCGGAAGACGAGGACGTGCTCGTGTTCGAGCGTGACGTAGGCGTTCGGCGGGAGCATGCCGCTCCCCATGAACTTCGCCGCCGAGTTGACCGGCTTGCGCCAGAGCAGGTCCGGCAGGGGATCGAACCCCAGGTCCTCGAAGGCGTCGGCGATGCGCGCGTGGTTCCCGTAGACCCGGAAGCTCCCGTCGACGGTGCGCGTCGCGTCGCCGACGACGACGCACGCGATGCCGCCGTCGACGAGGACGCGCTCGACCGCCGTCCAGACCTCGTCGAGCTGTCGGTGCATCAGGTCGAAGGCCGCCCGCCCGTCGCCCGACGCCAGCCGCTCGCCCACCTCGGGATCCAGGTCCGCAAAGAGGTCGTCCCACATCTCGATCATCGGATACGGGGGCGACGTGACGACGAGTTCGACCGCGTCGTCGGAGATTCCGTCGAGTCGTCGGGCGTCGTCGACGACCACGCGGTGTCTCGTCTCCATCGATCGCCCGCCTCCGGCCCCGCCCATGGGCACACCGGACGGGCAACGCCCATAGACCCACCGGACGGCCCCGCACCCCCGCCGGGGAACCGACGAGCGAGACCTGGGTCGGCGGCGGCCGGTCGCGCCCGCATCTCCTCGCGCGTCGCCGGCGCGGCCGTCAGGGCTCCGTCGAGGACCGCACCCGGTCGTCGAACTCGACGGTCGATCCGCCGTCGCGGCAGGCTTCGAGGGCGTGTTTCGCGGCCATGCCGGCGGCCTGGGCCACCCGGGACCGCCCGACGCCGACCTTGAGATCGACGTCGGCGGCCTCGTTCACGTGCTCGACGGCCTCGCGGTAGTCGGCGGGCTCCAGGGCCGGACAGACAGCGATGACGTTGTCGCCGCCGACGAAAAAGGAGAGCGAGTCGTGGGCCTCGCGCATGTAACGCATCAGTTCGGCGTACCCCTGCTCGATGTGGATGAACGTGTCGAACGCGTTGAGCCGATCGGTGTACTTTCCGGTGGCGTCGTTGACGTCGAAATGGGCGATCTGGACGTCGTCGTCGGTCCGGGCGGCGTCGGCGAGCGTCTCGCCGCGCAGTATCTCGCGGCGGCCGTCGTCCTGGGCGCTTCCCGCGTTCTGGAGGCGGTCGGAGGCGCGCCCGAGCGCGGCGACCGGGGAGGGATCGGTCGCAACGCTCATGCTCGCCGTCACGGGGTACCGGTTGCCGATCGACTCCTGTACCAGCGCGTGGTCGTCGATCGAGAGCCCGTTGGTCACGGCGACCATGTTGTCGAACCGGGCGAAGAAGGCGTATCCCGCCCGGTTCCCGACGAGTTGCGAGACGTCGGCGTACAGCCGCGACTGGAGGGTCTGGAGGTCGACCTCGCGGCGCGGCGTCGGCGTGACCGTCCAGGGCCCGTAGTTGTCGATCTGGATGAGGGTGACCTGCGTGTTCGTCACGTCGGCCCGCCGTAGAACCCAGGCGGGTATGTGTTCTTTGGAACGCACGTCGTCGCCGGTCGCCGGCGCCGGCCCGGGCGGCGGCGCAGGGGGTGACACCTCCCTGCGCCCCTTCACCACACTTTTGTGCGTCACCGGAGTCGAATCGAGGAGTGAGTTCCAGCGCCCCCGACGTCGAGACGGAACTCGACCGCGACATCGGTCTCGTGGGTGCCGTCGCGCTCGGAGTCGGCACCATGATCGCGGCGGGCATCTTCGTCCTCTCGGGACTTGCGGTCAGCAACGTCGGCGCGATGGCCATCGTCGCGTTCGTGCTCGCGGCGATCGTGGCCTCCTTTACCGCCTTTGCGTACGCCGAGTTCGCCTCCATCTACCCCGAATCCGGCGGCGGGTACGCCTACGTGTCCAACACCTTCGACTCCGACCTGACGTACGTCGTGGGCTGGTCGATGATCCTGGGCTATCCCGCGAGCGCCGCGTTCTACCTCGCTTCCTTCTCGGACTGGTTCGACCGGTTCATCGTCCCCCTGATCTCCACCCGCCTGGAATCCGTGCTCCCGTTCTGGATCTCCGGACTCGTCATCCTCGCGCTCCTGATCGGGCTGAACCTCAAGGGCACCGAGGAATCCGGGCAGTTCCAGATCGTCGTGACCGCCCTGAAGATCGTGCTCATCGTCGTCTTTCTCTACGGCGGCCTCCAGGCGTTCGACGCCGGCACCATCCGCCAGTCGGTGGTCGACAACCTCACCGCGTACCGCGAGATCGGCCTCACCTCCGCGCTCGTGTTCATCACGTTCTTCGGCTTCGAGGCCATCGCGACCAACGCCGAGGAGATCG